>NZ_JBIWML010000032.1:0-89833 GCF_044766665.1 Kitasatospora sp. NPDC101801 | reverse complement strand
GCCGGGTCCCGGGGCACCCCCGGGCCGGCCCCGCCGCGGTGAACACCCCCCCCACGCAAATCATAACCTCCCGTGGGCCCCGCTGTACGGGCCCCCCCCCGGGGGGGCCCGCCGGGGGGGGGGGGGGGGCCACGCGGCGGGCGCTACTCGGTGGCGGCCCACTCGACGAGCTGGACGATCACGCCGTTCGGGTCGGTGACCTGGAACAGGCGCTCGCCCCAGGGCTCCTCGCGCAGCTCCATGGTGATCGGCACCCCGGCGGCCCGCAGGCGGTCGTGCTCGGCGGCCAGGTCGGTGACCACGAAGGCCAGGATCACCCCGGCGGCGTGCTGGTCGCGGAAGTCCGCCGGCAGCGCTTGGAGGCCGCGCCGCAGGAAGACCACGTTGGGTGCGCCCTCCCGGGCGAGGGAGGCGAAGCCGTCCGCGGCCATCTCCTCCCGGAAGCCGAAGTGGCTGGTCAGGAAGGCGGCGGAGGGCTCGACCCGGTCGACGGTGAGCGAGACGGCGGCGGCGGTGATCTGCACGGCACTCCTTGGGTCGTGAACTCTGTACGGCGTACTCTATACGCCGTACAACAAGGGCGCCCGCAGTTTATTCCCCAGGGTCCGGACAGGAGAGGATGGGGCCATGGCGAAGGACCGAAGCAGCGCAGGCGACCCCTCCCGCACCCTCGCCCTGCTCTGGCGCGAGCCGGGCGGGGTGCAGGCCGGCGGGCGTGGCCCCCGGCCGGGGCTGAGCGTGGACGCGGTGGTGCGGGCGGCCCTGGAGCTGGCCGACGCGGAGGGTTTGGGCGCCGTCTCGATGCGACGGGTGGCCCAGCAGCTCGGCGTGACGCCGATGACGCTCTACACGTACGTGCCCGGCAAGACCGAGCTGCTCGACCTGATGCTGGACACGCTGTTCCAGCGGATGCCCCGGCCGGTGGAGGCCGGCGCGCCCTGGCGCGAGCGGGTGACCGCCGTCGCCGAGGCCAACCGGGCGCTCCACCTCGCCCACCCCTGGGTGGCCGCGCTGCCCGCCACCCGGCCGCCGCTCGGGCCGGGGCTGATCGCCAAGTACGACCACGAACTGAGCGCCTTCGACGGCCTCGGCCTGCCCGATCTGGACCTCGACGCGGCCCTCGCCCACCTGCTGGACTTCGTCCGCTCCACGGCGCGGACCGCGCTCGAGGCCCGGGCCGCCGCGCGCGACAGCACGATGTCGGACGCCGACTGGTGGGAAGCCAACGCGCCGATCCTGGCCAAGGTCTTCGACCCCGAGCGCTTCCCGCTGGCCACCCGGATCGGCGCGGCCGCCGGCGAGGCCCACCAGGGCGCCTACAGCGCCGACCACGCCTACGAGTTCGGCCTCCGCCGGGTCCTGGACGGCTTCGCCGCGCTGATCGCCGAGCGGGCCGCCGGGGAGTGACGCCGGGTCAGTCCTGGCCGTCGCAGGGGGCGCCGTCGTCGTCCGGGGTGGTGTGCAGGCGGGCGAGGGCGGACCTGAGGGTGTCGATCTCGGCGGGGGCGAGGTTCCGGAACAGGTCGGCCTGGACGGCGGCGAGGGTGGTGCGGAGCTCGGTGACCAGGGCGGTGCCCCGGGGGGAGATCTCCACGATGTGGCGGCGGCGGTCGGCCGGGTCGCGGCGGCGCTCGGCGAGGCCGTCGCGTTCGAGGTCGTTGAGCAGGGCGACGGTGACGCTCTTGTCGACGCCGAGGGTCTCGGTCAGGCAGTGCTGGCCGACCGCGCCCTGGTCCTGAAGCACCATCAGGACGTGCCCGTGTCCGGGCTTCAGCCCGTGCTCCGCCATCGCCTTCCTGACCCGGGTGCCGGCGAGGTGGCCTTGGAAGGCCAGGGTCAGTACGGGAAGGTCCTCCATCACGCCGTCAACCCTACCGGGGGCGAATTGTCGCACCCATTCAATGGTTGATGCTCTTCAACTATCTGCTAGCCTCCACGGTACTCGCCCGCGATCCGTCCGGAGGCCCGTCGTGTTCATCGCCTATGTCGTCACCGCAGCCCTGCTCGCCCTGGTCCTGCTGGCCTCCGCCTCGGCCAAGCTGAAGCGGGACGAGAAGGTGGTGGCGAGCATGACCGGCATCGCCGTGCCGCTCGGCTGGCTGCCGCCGCTGGCCGCCTGCGAGGTGGCCGGTGCGCTCGGCCTGCTGGCCGGGATCTGGATCGGACCGCTCGGCGTGGCGGCCGCCGTCGGCGTCGTCCTCTACTTCGTCGGCGCGGTCGGCGCGCACCTGCGCACGGCGGACTACAAGGGCACGCCTCCGGCCGCCGTGCTGCTGGTGGTCTCGGCGGCCGTGCTGGCGCTGGCGGTCGCGGCCTCCTGAGCGGCTCAGCCGGCCGAGCCGGTCCAGGTGACGGTCTTGCTGTTCATGCCCTTGCCGTAGTGGAACTCCACGTAGAACGGGTCGGCCCCGTTGTTCGGCAGGGCGTACGCGGACACGCTGGACGAGTCCTGGCCCGGGGCGACGTCGTTGGCGATGAACTTCATCCGCCCGCTCCCGTCGATCACGTGGTAGATCAGGTTGCCCTTGGTGTTCTTGACGAAGGGTGCCCCCGAGCCGTAGAGCGAGAGCTCCTCGGACCCGGTGTTGACGACGGTGATCCGGACCTCGACGATCCTGGTGTTGTCGGGGATGTCGCCCGAGCCGCCGCTCGGGACGTACGGCACCGGCTTGGCCATCGTGACCTTCAGCCCGTCCTCGTAGGTGTAGGACTCACCGAACCCCAGGTGCCGGGCCTTCTCGTCCGCCGCCTTCTTCGCCTGCTCGGCCTCCTGCCGCTCGCGCTCCTTCGCCTGGGCGGCCTCGAACTGCTGCCGCTCCTTCGCCGCCTGCTCCCTGGCGGCTTCGACCCGGATGTGCTCGGCCTTCTCGTACGCCCGCCGGTCCTCGTTGACCTGGTGCACCCGGACCGCGAAGAACGTCCCGGTACCGGCCGAGACCAGCAGGCCGGCGACGCCCAGCAGCACGCCCGCGAGGGCCATCCCGCGGTTGGTCGCCAGACCCCTGCGCGCGTAGCTCAGCCCGATGCCACCGAAGATCACGGCGAGCAGCGACGGCAGCCAGGCCAGCCAGAACAGGATGACGGCCAGGCCGAAGAGCGCGCCGACGATCCCGAGCACCATCGCGGCGATGCCCAGACCGTTGCGGGGCTGCGGCGCCAACGCCGGATACGGCTGCCAGTACGGCCCGCCCGGGACCTCGCCCGGCGCCGGGGCGGGCGCGGGCGCGGCGGCCCCGTCCTGCTCCGGGGCCTCGCCCTGGCCCGGGACCGGTGCGGCCCACGGGTTGGCGTCGGCCTGGCCCTCGGCGGACTGCGGGCTGTCGGGCGGGGCGGGAGTGGTCATGCGGAATCCTTCGGACACGTGGAGGCGGTGAGCGGCTGGTCGGCCGCGACGCCGAAGTCTGTCCTGCTCCCCCCGGCGCCGGCGACCCGATTTCCGCGCCCCGGACACCGGTCCGGGCCGGACCCGTACGTCGTCACCCCGGGGCGGGACGCCGACAGGGCCGGCGGCTGGTCAACATACCGGGGCCCGGCGGCCGGCCGGCAGCGTGGTCCGGGCGTCCGCTCAGCGCCGGGGCTTGAGCCGGCGCAGGGTGAGGCCGCCGCTGGCCTGCTTGAACAGGTACTCGGCGCGCTCGTACGAGAGCCTGGCCCGGCCGGTCTCCGGGCAGAGGTCGGCGGTGGGGGCGCGGGCCGGGCCGGGGCGGCGGTCGGTGAGGAAGAGCGGGCCCCGGGTGCGGCCGTCCAGCAGCGCGGGGAGCAGCCGGGCGGTGCCGGACCGCCAGCCGATGCCCGGCCCGGCGGTCCGGTCGTCCAGGTCGAGCTGTTCCACGTTCAGCGCCAGGACGGCCGTCACCCCGGCGCCCGACTCGTGCAGCAGGCGCCACAGGGTCCGTTCGCGCAGGCCCACCCCCGGCCGGTCGCAGAGCTCGTCCAGCCGCTCGCCGGCCAGCGGCTCGACGGCGGGGCGCCGGGGTTCGGTGCGGCGTTCCACCAGGTCGGCGATCCCCGCCAGTTCGGCCCGGAGCGCGAACGAGCGGACGGCCGCCCGGTGCCGGTTCCAGGTCCGGGCCGCCGCGCCGTCCCAGGCCGTCGCGAACACACCCGCCACCTGAGCGGCCGTCAGGTCGGCGGACGGCAGGCCCGCCCCGAGCGCCAGCTCGAGCCGGCGCAGGGTCTGCCCGTACGAGCGCACCGTCGCGGCGTCCAGCCCGGCTCCGGCCAGGAAGTCCCGGGCGGCCGAGCCGAGGGTGGGACCGGTCGGGAGGTGCGCGGCGAGGGCTTCGGCCCGGCCCAGCAGGAAGGCGCGTTCGGCGGCGTTCCGGGTCAGTGCGGCGGCCCGCTGGAACTCCAGCCGGGCTTCGGCGGGCCGGTTCAGCCGGGCCAGCAGGTCGCCCCGGACGCTGGGCAGCAGGTGGTAGTCGCGCAGCGCGGGGTCGGCGGTCAGCGGCTCGGTCAGGTCGAGCCCGGCCTGCGGGCCGTCGGCCATGCCGACCGCCACCGCCCGGTTCAGCCGCACCACCGGCGTCGGCAGCAGCCGGGCCAGCGCTTCGTACAGGGCGGCGATCGCGGCCCAGTCGGTGTCCTCGGCGGTCCGGGCCTGGGCGTGGCAGACCGCGATCGCGGCCTGCAGCACGTACGGGCCGGGCGGCCCGCCGAGTTCGCGGGCCCGGAGCATCGCGGTGAAGCCGCGCCGGATCAGCAGCTGGTCCCAGCGGCCCCGGTTCTGTTCGTGCAGCAGGACCGGTTCGCCGGCCGGTCCGGTGCGGGCGGCGGAGCGCGAGGCCTGCACCTCCATCAGCGCGACCAGACCGTGCACCTCGGGCTCGCGCGGGGCCAGCACGGCCAGCAGGCGGCCGAGCCGGAGGGCCTCCTGGCACAGGCCGGGCCGCATCAGGTCGTCGCCCGAGGTGGCCGAGTAGCCCTCGTTGAAGATCAGGTAGACGACCTCGAGCACGGAGGAGAGACGTTCGCCTAGCTCCTCCGCACCGGGCAGCTCGAACGGGACCTGCCGCTCGGCCAGCGTCCGCTTGGCGGCGGCGATCCGCTGGGTGACGACCGGGCCGGTGACCAGGAAGGCGCGGGCGATCTCCTCCGCCGTCAGGCCGCCGAGCAGCCGGAGCGTCAGGGCGGCCCGGGCCTCGGTGGCCAGCACGGGGTGACAGGAGATCAGCATCAGCCGCAGCAGGTCGTCGGGCTCGGGGTCGGCCTGCTGGTCCAGCTCCAGGGCGAGCTGCTCCTGCTTGCGGAGCAGCCGCTGGTCGCGCCGGATGTGGTCGACGGCGCGGCGCTTGGCGATCGCGGTCAGCCAGGCACCGGGGTTGTCCGGCACGCCGGTGCGCGGCCACTGCTCCAGCGCGGCGACCAGGGCGTCCTGGGCCAGCTCCTCGGCCAGGCCGACGTCGCGGACCATCCGGACCAGCCCGGCGATGATCTTCGCCGATTCGAGTCTCCAGACCGCACTGACCGTCCGGCGGGTATCCAGCACGGTGACCATGACAGCACACCTGCCCCGGCTCGATGACGGGCCGGGGCAGGAGGGCGTGCTGACGCGGGGTCAGCCGGTGAAGACCTCCTGGATCCGGCTCTGGCCGTCGCCGACGATCCGGCGGAACCGGCGGGCCAGCTCGACCGCCTCCTCCTGGGAGCGGACCTCGACCAGCGCGAAGCCGGCCACCGCCTCCTTGGCCTCGGCGAACGGCCCGTCGGTCACGGTGATCTCGTCGCCCGAGGAGCTCACCAGGATGCTGGTCGGGCCGAGGCCGCCGGTGGCCAGCAGGACACCGGAGGCGGTCAGCTCCTCGATGAAACGGCCCATCTCGGCGAACAGTTTCTCGTCGGGAGCGGAGCCGTCGGCGACGGTGGTCATCAGGTAGCGCATGGGGTGCCTCCGGGGCTGTCGTACCGGTGCTTGCGATCGGTGCTTGTGCCGGTACGTCGAACGGGCCGATCCGACAGGGAATGCGCACCGTTCCCTGTCACAGTGCCCGGACGACGTAGCGGCGAGAGACCGAACCCCGGAAGGAACTCGCTGATGACCACCGTCCAGCTCCCCGCCGCCCGACGCGCCGCCGTCGGCACCCGTGCCCTGCTCAACTGCGCCGTCCTGACCACACCGGTCTGGGCCGTCCTGGCCCTCACCCAGGCCGCCACCCGGGAGGGCTTCGACATCACCAGGCACCCGCTGAGCGTGCTGAGCAACGGCTCGCTCGGCTGGTTGCAGATCACGAACTTCCTGCTGGTCGGGGCGCTCTACCTGGCCGGTGCGGCCGGGTTGCGCCGGGTCGTCGACAGCGCCTGGGTGGCCCGGCTGGTCCGGATCGCGGGCGTCGGGATGGCCGCCGCCGGAGTGTTCGTGCTGGACCCCGCCGACGGCTTCCCGGTCGGCACCCCGGCCGGGAGGCCGGCCACCATGAGCTGGCACGGCACGGCCCACCTGGTGGCCGGGTCGACCACCTTCCTGGCCCTGATCGCGGCCTGCTTCCTGCTCGGCCGGCACTTCCACCGGGCGGGCAGCCGGGGCCTGGCGGTCGGCTCCCGGATCGCCGGGACGGCGCTGCTGCTCGGCAACGGCTGGGCGATGGGCGGCGGCCCGGCCGGTTCGCTCACCCTGGCGGTCGGCGTACTGGTCGCAATGCTGTGGATCTCGGTGATCGCCGCCGGGTACCGTCGGGGCCGCTGAGCAACCGTCAGCCCGACAACGGAGTGGTCATGTTCGAAGGAAAGCTGGTCAGGCTGCGGGCGCTGCGCGCCGAGGACGCGGAGCACCACCTCCGCTGGCGCAACGACCCCGAGGTGGTCCGGCCGGCCGCCGCCGGGGACCCGTGCTTCGGGCCGGTCACGGCGGAGGCGATCGGGCTCGGCTTCGACACCATGCTGCGGCTGATGCCGCGCGAGTCGGCCGTGCTCACCGTCGAGGACCTGACGGACGGTCGGGTGATCGGCATGGCCGACTACCGCGACCTGGACCCGTACGCCGGGGTCGCCACCCTGGGCGTGACGATCGGCGAGCCGGCGTACTGGGGCCGGGGCCACGGCTCGGAGGCGCTGGGCCTGCTGGTCGACCACCTGTTCGGCGCGTACGGGCTGCACCGCCTGGAGCTGGACACCTGGAGCGGCAACGAGCGGGCCGTCCGGGCCTTCACCCGGCTCGGCTTCCAGGAGGAGGGCCGCCGCCGATCCGCCGTGCTGGTGGCGGGGGAGCGGTACGACCGGGTGCTGTTCGGGCTGCTCAGGGAGGACTGGGCGCGCCGCGGCTGAGCTGGTGGTCGGCAGGCCGGGCCGCCGCCCCACCCGGCAGGGCCGGTCCCGAGGCCCGGTCAGCCCCGGTACGGCGGGGTGATGCCCCAGTCCCAGCGCGGCATCGGCGTCTCCGGGAGCGGCGGCGGGTTGGGGCCCGAGTAGATCAGCGCCATCCGGGTGCCCCACTCCAGGTAGTACGCGAGCACGCCCCGGAACTCCGGATCGGCGGGCAGGCCGACCTCGTCGGCGGTGTCCAGCAGCAGGGCGACCCAGCGGCTGCGCTGCTGCTCGGTGACGCCCCGGCCCAGGTGCCGGGAGGCCATGTGCCGGTGGCCGCCCAGCTCGGTGCTGTAGCGGGCCGGGCCGCCGAACACCTCGCCGAGCCAGGCCGCGACGTGCCGGGCGTGCTGCGGGTCCATCCCGGCGAACACCGGGGCGAGGATCCCGTCCTCGGGGACCCGCTCGTAGAACCGGGTGAACAGCCGCTCGAAGGCGGCGGCGCCACCGGCCCACTCGTACAGGGTCGGGGTCGAGCCGCCCTTCCCCTCGACGGCGGTCACCTCGTAGTGCCGCATCTCCTCGATCGACTCGACGTAGGGCTTGATCTCGGCGAAGAAGGCGGCGAACTGCTCACCCTTGCGGAAGCCGCCGAGGTGGTCCTCGGCGGAGGTCCAGCGGATGCGGAGGACGTAGGCGCCCGGGTCCTCCGTGCAGCGGGCCAGCTCGTAGTCGACACACTGCTCGGCCGCGCCGAGCGGGCCGGCGGCTCGGAGGTACGCGGCCTCGAAGGCGGCGCGCTGCGGTTCGGCGATCCGGTACCGGATGTACTCGACAATCATGTGCTGACTCAACATCAGGATCGTTGCCCGGACAAGGACTTGAGGGGGCGAAGCGGTGACGGCGCCGGGGTCTGCCGGGTCAGGACTTCGGGGTGAAGGCGTGGGCGTTCTCGGCGGCCCACTGGCGGAAGGTGCGGGCGGGGCGGCCGAGCAGGGTCTCGGTGGTGTCGGCGAGGACGGCGGGGCGCTGCTCGGCGGCCTGCCAGAGGTCGAGCAGCGCGGTGACCATCACGGCGGGCAGGAAGCCACCGAGCTGCTGCTCGGCCTCGGCCCGGGTGATCCGCTCGACCGCGATCTCCCGGCCGACGGCCTCGGACAGCACGGCCAGCTGCGCGCGGAAGGTGAGGGCCTCGGCGCCGGTCAGCGTGACCGGGCGGCCGGTGAGCGCGTCGCCGGTGAGGGCCGCCACCGCGACGTCGGCGATGTCCTCGGGGTGGATCGGCGCGAGGTCGGCGTCCGGATGGGCGAGTTGGACGGGCAGGCCCTGCCCGACGAAGTACGCCCAGCCCAGCGCGTTGCTGGCGAAGGCGTCCGGGCGCAGGAAGGTGCCGGTCAGCGCGGAGTCGGTGAGGGCGCGTTCGACCCGGTGGCTGTGGCTCGCGAGGGCGTCCTGCTCCGGGTCGGGGCCGAGCACCGAGGAGGAGGAGAGCAGCACCACGTGCTCGACCCCGGCCGCCTCGGCCGCGGCGGCCAGCTCGTCGATGCCGGTGGGCTCCGGGTAGAGGAAGACCTGGCGGACGCCCCGCAGGGCGGCGGCGAAGGTCTCCGGCCGGCCGAGGGCCAGCTCGGTCACCTCGACGCCCGCCGGGACGGGCAGCTCGGCGGGCCGGGCGCTGGCGGCCCGGACGGGGTGACCGGCGGCGTGCAGGCGGTCGAGGACGGCCCGGGCGACCTTGCCGCGGGCGCCGGTGACGAGGGTGATCATGGGGTGCTCCATTCGTTGGTGAAGACATATGCATGCTTACATGCACACGTTTTCATGTCAACACATGTATTCAGAGAGTCATCCAGATATCATCGGCCCCATGACGAAGCGCGAGCCGAGCACCGCCGAGCGGCTGCTGGACACCGTGGGCCCGGCCTTCGGGAAGCTCCGGCGGTCCACCCTGCTGGAGGTCGAGAACCCGGTCTCCCAGAAGGACCTGAGCCGGACCTTGATCCTCAACATCGTGCTGGAGGCCGAGCAGGCCGCCGAGCCCACCGAGGTCACCGTCGGCGCGGTCGCCGCCCACCTGGGGGTGGACCCCTCGGTGGCCAGTCGGATGGTGTCCGACAACATCGCGGCCGGGCACCTGATCCGCGCCGCCTCCCAGCAGGACGGCCGCCGGACGGTCCTGCATCTCAGCCCCGGGGGCCGGGAGCTGATGGCCCGATTCCGCCGCCACCAGCGCGCCGCCTACGAGGCGGTCACCGCCGACTGGTCCGAGGAGGAGCGGCTGGAGTTCGCCCGGCTGATGCTCAAGTACGTCGCGGACCAGGACGCCCTGCGGAACCGCTGACGGCCGCCGCCCGGCCCTGGGGCAGTGCCGGGGCGTGCGGCGGGCGGGGGCGTCTGTTGCCGTTTCCGGGACGGCGGGATGGAATGCCCGGATGGACAGTGCAGCGCCCTATCGAGCGGTCCTCGACGAGGTCGGCCCCCGGCTCCGCCGGCTGCGGACCGACCGGGGTCTCACCCTGACCTCGGTCTGCGAGGCCACCGGCATCTCGAAGAGCACCCTCTCCCGGCTGGAGTCCGGGCAGCGCCGCCCCAACCTGGAGTTGCTGCTGCCGCTCGCCGGGCTCTACCGGGTGTCGCTGGACGACCTGGTCGGCGCGCCCGAGATGGGCGACCCCCGGGTCCGGCTGGCGCCCCGGCCGCTGCCGAGCGGGGGCACCTATCTGCCGCTCTCCCGGACGCCGGGCCCGCTCCAGGCGTACAAGATGATCATCCCCGACCGGGGTGGCGAGCCGGATCTCCGCACCCACGAGGGCCACGAGTGGATGTACGTGCTGGACGGGCGGCTCCGGCTGGTGCTGGCCGACCACGACTTCGTGCTCGGCCCGGGTGAGGTGGCCGAGTTCTCCACCCGGGTGCCGCACTGGTTCGGCAGTGCCGACGGGCGGCCGGTCGAGGTGCTCAGCCTGTTCGGCCGACAAGGGGAGCGGATGCACGTCCGGGCCAGGCCCAAGGCGGGCTGATCCACCGTCGGGTGTTGACGAAAGAAAGTGTGAGTGGTTGAGTACTCACATGCCAACGCAACGACGCCAACTCTCCACCGCCGAGGAGCGCCGCGAGACGGTGCTCCGCACCGCCATCAGCGCCTTCGCCGCCCGGGGGTACTTCGGCACCACCACGATGGAGGTGGCCAAGGCGGCCGGGATCTCGCAGGCGTACGTCTACCGGCTCTTCCCCAGCAAGGAGGAGCTGTTCGCCGCCGTGGTCGAGCACTGCTTCGTCCGGGTCCGGGGGAGCCTGGAGCTCGGCGCGGCCGACGCCCCGGGCGGCTCGCCCGAGGTGGTGCTCTCCGCGATGGGCGAGGCGTACGCCCGCCTGATCAGCGACAACGACCTGCTGCTGGTCCAGATGCACGCCCAGGCGGCGGCGGTCTCCGAGCCGGCCATCCGCACCGCGGTCCGGGCCGGGTACGCCCGCCTGGTGGAGTACGTGCGCGGTGCCTCGGGCGGTGACGACCGGCAGGTGCAGGAGTTCTTCTCGGTCGGCGTGCTCTGCCACCTGCTGGCGGCGATGGACGCCGACGCGGTGGACGCCCCGTGGGCGCGCACGCTGAAGTCGGGCATCCGGCACTTCTAGGTCGCGGCCCGGGCCGACCGGCCGTTTCCTGCGGTCCTCGGACTGAGTAATCAACCACACATTATCGGGTCAGGCCCACCGGCCGCCCCCTCGTCACCCTGGAGGACACCATGCATGCCATCGCCACCGGCGTCGCCGCCCTGCTCGCCGTCGGGACGGGCGGTGCCGGCTGCCCCGCGCCCGTCGGCATCGACCGGAGCGCCCCGGTGATCACCCGCGACGACATCGTCATCCACGCGCCGCTGGACCGCGTCTGGCGGATCCAGACCGACGTGGAGAACTGGCCGGCCTGGCAGTCGGGCGTCGGCTCGGTGGTCAAGCAGACCCCCGGCCCGCTCCGTCCCGGCTCGTCCTGGGTGTGGTCCACCGAGGGGCTGGAGGGGATCACTTCGACGGTCGTGCAGGTCGACCCCGGGCGCCGGATCGTCTGGGGCGGCCCGGCCCAGGGCATCACCGCCGTGCACGTCTGGACCTTCACCCCGACCCGGGACGGCGTCCGGGTGCACACCGAGGAGTCCTGGACCGGCGAGCCGGTCAGCGCCAACGTCGAGCTGCTGCAGCAGGCGCTGGACGGCTCGCTTGACCACTGGCTGCACAACCTCAAGCGGCGCGCCGAGCAGGGTGCGTGAACGGCGGGCGCTGCGATGCCCGGTTTTTTCGGCTTCATGAGTGAGTGAGTGACCACACAAGGAGTGCTGCCGTGTCCAGGACCATAGGTGGCGAAGCCGCCCGACCTGCCGCTCGACCCGCTGCCCGGCCCGCCCCTCGGTCCGCCGCCGTGCTCGCCGTACTGGCCGCCGCGCAGTTCGTGGTGGTGCTGAGCACCTCCATCGTCAACGTCGCCCTCCCGGCGATCCGGGACGGCATCGGGCTCTCCGGCGACGGCGTGACCTGGGTGGTCACCGCGTACGGCCTGGCCTTCGGCGCGCTGCTGCTGCTCGGCGGGCGGGTGGCCGACCTGACGGGGCGTCGGCGGGTCCTGCTGGGCGGACTGGCGGTCTTCCTCGCCGCCTCGGTGGCCGCCGCGCTGGCGGACGGCCCAGGGCAGCTGATCGCGGCCCGCGCGGTCCAGGGTGTGGGCGCCGCGGCGATCGCCCCGGCCGCGTTGTCGCTGGTCATGCAGGTGTACCCGCCGGGGCCCGGGCGGGGCCGGGCGCTCGGGGTGTGGGGCGCGGTCTCCGGCGCCGGGGGCGCGGCCGGGGTGCTGCTCAGCGGAGTGCTGACCGCGACGCTCGGGTGGCAGTCGGTGTTCCACGCCAGTGCGCTGAGTGCCGCGCTGGTCTTGGCCGCCGCCGTGCGCCTCGTCCCCGGTGACGCCCCGTCCGGAGCCGGACCGCAGCGGGTGGACCTGGTCGGTGCCGTCACCGTCACGGCGGCGCTGGTCGTCCTGGTCCACGGGCTGACCCTGGCCGGACGCTCCGGCTGGACCGACCCGTGGGCGGTCGCCAGTGGCGGTGTCGCGGCGGTCCTGCTGGCGGTCTTCGTCCGTACCGAACGTCGGCATCCCGCACCGCTGTTGCCGCCGCGGCTGCTGCGCACCGGCTCGGTGGCCGCCGCCAACCTGCTGATGGCGCTGCTCGGCGCGGTCTGGATCGGGCTGTTCTTCTTCCTCCCGCTCTACCAGCAACAGGTGCTCGGGGACGGCCCGTTGCAGGCCGGGCTGTCCCAACTCCCGCTCGCGGCGGCGAACATCCTCGGCTCCTCGCTGGCCCCGAGGGCCGCCCGCAGGTTCGGTGCGGTGCCGACCCTGGCCGGCGGCCTGGCGCTGCTGTCCGGCGGCCTGGTCCGGCTGGCCGGCATCTCCGCGACCGGCGGCTTCGCCACCGACGTGCTCGGCCCCACCCTGGTGATCGGCCTGGGCCTGGGAGTCGCCTTCGTCCAGCTCACCGCGGCCGCCGTGACCGGCGTACCGGGGCCCGACGCCGGGCTCGCCAGCGGCCTGGTCAACACCACCCGGCAGATCGGCGGCGCGGTCGGTCTGGCCGTGCTCGCCACCCTCGCCGCCGCCCGGACGGCCGCGGTCGGCGCCGGCCAGCCGCACGTCGTCGCCCTCACCGCGGGCTACCGGACCGCCTTCCTGGTCTCCGCCGGGGTGGCCGCCCTCGCGGCCGCACTGACCCCGCTCGTGGCCCGGGCCGCCAGGCCGGCCGCCCGGCCCGGCCCGGCCGCCGCTCCACCGGGGCCGGTACCGGAGCCGGGCGGTAACCGGCCGCACCGCTGACACCCAGTCGACTCACCGATGAGAGAAGTGGATCCGACCATGAACAAGCCCTACCTGACCGGTCACTACACCCCGGTCGCCGACGAGATCTCCGCCACCGGGCTGACCGTCGAAGGCGTCCTGCCGCCCGAGCTGACCGGCCGGCTGATCCGCAACAGCCACAACCCCAAGCCCGGCATCACCCCGACCCACTGGTTCATGGGCAGCGGCATGGTGCACGGCATCCGGCTCCGGGACGGCCGGGCCGAGTGGTACCGCAACCGCTGGGTGCACACCCCGGCCCTGGACGGTGCGCCGTACCTGACGGAGCACGGCCCGGACCTGACCGCCAGCACCGCCGGGACGCACGTCATCGAGCACGGCGGCCGCCTGCTCGCGCTCTGCGAGGCGAACCTGCCGTTCGAGCTGACGGCCGAGCTGGAGACGGTCGGCGCGTACGACTTCGGTGGCAGGCTCACCTCGGCGATGACCGCGCACCCCAAGGAGGACCCGGTCACCGGCGAGCTGCACTTCTTCGCCTCCTCGCCGTTCCCGCCGTACCTGGTCCACCACGTGGCCGCGCCCTCCGGCGAGCTGCTGCACAGCCAGGAAGTCCCGGGCGCCACCGCCGCGTTGAAGCACGACTTCGCCATCACCGAGCACCACGTGGTGTTCCTGGAGGGCTCGGTCACCTTCGACCACACCGAGCACTCGGGCATCCCGTACGGCTGGAGCGACGCCCAGCCGTCCCGGATCGGCGTCATGCCGCAGGGCAACGGCGGTGCGGCCGGGGTCCGTTGGTTCGAGATCGGGCAGGGCTACGCGATGCACCTGGCGAACGCCTACGAGGACCGGCAGGGCCGGATCGTGGTCGAGGGCCCGTCCGTCGGCCGGGCCGGCTGGCAGCGCTCCTGGAACTGGTGGGTGGGTGCGCCGGACCGTGGCGCCGAGCCCAACTCAGGCTCCCGCGGCGTCCGGTGGACCGTCGACCCGGTGGCAGGCACGGTCCGGGAGGAGTTCACCGACGACCTGACGGTGGAGTTTCCGACCATCAACGAGGAGTACCTCGGCCGGGAGCACCGCTACCAGTACGCGCTGTCCTTCCCGGACGACCAGGGCATCGGCAACCACGCGCTGGTCAAGTACGACCGCACCACCGGCGCCCGGCAGCTGCGGCCGGTCGGGGTGGGCCAACTACCCAGCGAGGCGGTGTTCGTACCCGCCGCCGGGGCCACCGACGAGGATGCCGGTTACCTGCTCACCGTGGTCGGCGACCTGAACGCCGACGCCTCCCGCCTGCTGGTGCTGGACGCCTCCGACCTGGCCCTCCCGCCGGTCGCCACCGTCCACCTGCCGCGCCGGGTGCCGGCGATGATCCACGGCTCCTGGATCCCCGACGCCGCGCTGAACCGCTGACCTGCTGACCCGGCCGTCACCCGAACCGATTCCCGAGGAGAAACCATGTCCGAGCAGTTCGTGAAGACCGACGCGGCCCAGGCGTCGAGGAAGTCCGGCCGGAAGCGCCGCCGCCGGATGGCCGAGACCGCCGCCTACACCGGCCTGGGAGTGGCCGTCCTCGCCGAGCCCTGGCTGCTGCTGCTCCTGGTCCCGGCCCTGCTGCTCGCGCTGCGGGACTGACCCGCCCACGCTCCACCGGCCCCGACTGCTCCGGCAGCCGGGGCCTTCGGCTGTCCGGGGCGTCGTTCGGGTGGTCCGGGGGCGGATCGCCCGGCAAGCGGGTGAACGGCCCGTCAGGATGTTCGACGGCCGGCCGCCGTGCGGTATCCCTGCGGAAACCGAGCATCCGTCAGGACATCGGGCACGGCCCGGAACAGGTGGGTTCATGAGATCTCGCAGTTGGCGCAGTCGGGTCACCGCCCTCGGGGCGGTGCTGGCCAACGCCCTCACGGTCGGCGCGGCGGGCCCGGTGCCCGATCAGTCGGACGACCTCGGGCCGGAGATCACGGCGATCATGAACAAGCCGGCCTACCAGCACGCCCAGTGGGGTCTGCTGGAGATCGACGACGCCACCGGGCGGGTGATCCACTCGCGGTACCCCGACCAGTTCTTCATCCCCGGCTCGACCGCCAAGCTGGTCAGCGTCTCGGGTGCCTGGCACACCCTGGGCGGCGACCACCGGTTCACCACGCCCGTGCAGGCGGTCGGGGAGCGCGACGGCACGGCGCTGAACGGGTCGCTGGTCCTGGTCGCCCAGGGCGACCTCACGATGGGCGGCCGGACCAAGCCGGACGGCGGCGTCGACTACACCACGATCGACCACACCTACGCGAACGACGTCCCGGGCGCCACCCTCACCCCCGAGAACCCGCTCGCCGGACTGGACGGGATCGCCCGCCAGGTCCGCGAGTCCGGCCTCACCGAGATCCGGGGCGACGTCGCCGTCGACTCCCGGCTGTTCACCACCTCGGAGGGGCTCGACCCGGGCCCGGACCCGCTGATCGTCAACGACAACGTGATCGACCTGCTGACCACCCCGACCGCCCCCGGCACGACGGCCCAGCTCAGCTGGCGGCCGCAGGTCGCGCCGTACCAGGTGGAGTCGACCGTGCAGACGGTCCCGGCGGGCGGGACCACGGACATCGCGGTCGCCGCCTCGCCGGACGGCACCCACCTGACCCTGTCGGGCACCATCGCGGCCGACGCCCCGCCGGCCCTGCGGATCTCCCACGTGCAGGACCCGGCGGCGTTCGGGCGGACGGCGCTGATCGAGGCGCTGGCGCGGGCGGGCGTCACCGTCACCGCGCCGCCGACCGGGCCGAACCCGGCCGACCTGCTGCCCGCCACGTACGACGGCACCCAGCGGGTCGGCGCGTACGTCTCCCCGGTCTTCGCCGAGTACGCCAAGCTGATCCTGAAGGTCAGTCACAACCTCGGGGCCAACCTGACGATCTGCCTGATGGCCGTCACGGCCGGCAGCCACCAGTGCGACGGCGGCTTCCCGGTCCTGAACGCCTTCCTGCGCCAGGCCGGTATCGACCCGACCCAGGCGCAGCTGCTCGACGGCCGGGGCGGCAACCCGATCGACCGGGTCACCCCCCGGGTGGAGAACGAGATCCTGCACTACTGGCAGGGCACCCCGGACGCGGACCGGTTCCGCGAGGCGCAGCCGATCCTCGGCGTGGACGGCTCGCTGGCCACCGCCTGCGCGGGCTGCCCGACCTGCCCGGGCAAGGGCAAGGTGTGGGCCAAGCCGGGCTCGGTGCTCGGCTTCGACGCGCTCAACGGGCGGCTGGCCGTCGGCGGCGAGACCCTGGGCGGCTACCTCGACGCGGGGCACGGGCGGCTGCACACCTTCTACCTGGCCGTGAACGGCGCCTCGACCCCGGACATCAACAGCTTCTTCGACGTCATCAACGACCTGTCCCGGATCTCGGGGCTGCTCCAGGAGCAGGCGGAGCAGGCCCCCTGACCTGAGCCGGGAGCGCGACGGAGGCCCCGACCGCCCGGCGGTCGGGGCCTCCGTGCCGCCGGGGGTCAGGCGGGCAGCGCGTCCACCGTCGCGACGACGGTGCCGAACAGGTCGGCGACGGTGGTCAGGGCGGCGGCCTGGAGCGCGGCGGCGGGCAGCACGCCGCCGTCCGGGCCGGGGAGGGCGCGGGTCGCGGTGGTCTCGGCGACCACGGTCGGGCGGTAGCCGAGGTTGAAGGCACCCTGGGCGGTGTAGCTGACGCACATGTGGGTCATGAACCCGGCCAGCACGAGGTCCTTCCGGCCCAGCTCGGCCAGGATCTGTTCCAGCTCGGTGCCGTGGAAGGCGTTCGGGACCTGCTTGACCACCACCGCCTCCCCGTCGGCCGGGGCGACCTCGTCGCTGATCGCGCCGACGTGGGCCCGGATGTCGTACGGGGTGCCCTCGCCGCCGTCGTTGAGGACGTGGACCACCGGGATGCCGGCGGCCCGGGCCCGGGCCAGCAGCCGGGCACCGGCGGCGAGGGCCTCCTCGGCGCCGTCCAGGGCCATCACGCCGGTGCGGTAGGTGTTCTGAAAGTCGATCATCACCAGGACGGCGTCGGCGAGCCGGGGCGGCTCGCTGTCCAGGCCGCTCAGGTCGCGGAGGGTGGTGGAAGGGCTGACGGTGGTCATTCTCTTGGCCTTTCGGTCGTCGTCCGGGCATGGCGAAGCCAGCTGGCTCGCAGCTCGGGCGAGAGGGAGGGGGAGGGGAAGGGGGAGGGTCAGGCCGGTTGGGTGCGGAAGCGGCGGCGGTAGGCGGCGGGCGTGGTGGCGAGCTGGCGCCGGAAGGCCCGGTGCAGCGTCTCGGACGAACCGAAGCCCGCGACGGTGGCGACCTGCTCCAGCGGGGCGTCGGTGCTCTCCAGCAGCCGACGGGCCGCCTCCACCCGGGCGGCCTGGACGTAGTCGGCCGTACCGGTGCCGGTCTCCTGCTTGAACACCCGGGCGAAGTGACGCTCGCTCAGGCACATCCGGGCCGCCAGGGCGGCGGCGGACAGGTCCTCGTCCAGGTGGTCGGCGATCCACAGGCGCAGTTCGTCGATGTCGCGGCGGGCGGAGGCCGGGCGGCTCAGCGGCACCGAGAACTGGCTCTGGCCGCCCTGCCGCTTGAGGTACATCACCAGCTGCCGGGCCACCGCCAGGGCCACCTCCTCGCCCTGGTCCTCCGCCACCAGGGCGAGGGCCAGATCCAGACAGGCGCTGATCCCCGCACCGGTCCAGAGCCGGCCGCGGTCGGTCCGGACGAAGATCGGATCCGGGTCGACCGTGACGGCCGGGTGGTCGGCGGCCAGTTGGGCCGCCGTCGACCAGTGCGTGGTCGCCGTCCGCCCGTCCAGCAGCCCGGCCGCCGCCAGTACGTGCGCGCCCACGCACACCGAGGCCACCCGGCGTGCCAGCGGGGCGGTCTCCCGCACCCACGCCACGATCTCCGGGTCGACCTTCGCCACCGGCCCGTCCCCGGTCATCTCGACCGCCCCGGGCACCAGCAGGGTGTCCACCTGCCCGCCGACCTGACCGAAGGTCAGATCGGTCAGCAGCCGCACCCCCGCCGAGGTCCGCACCGTACCGGCCGTCGGCCCGGCCAGCCGTACCCGGTAGCCGGCCCGGCCCGCGGTCTCCCGGTTGGCCAGCGCGAACACCTCGGCCGGACCGGTGACGTCGAGCAGGTCGACGTCGGGGAAGACCGCGATGACGACGCGGTGGGGAGTGGGCATGCCTCCATCGTGGTCGCTCAGGACGATGGCTGCAATGACGATTCCCTGTCAGATCCGGACATCCGCCCGGCTCCCCGGGGCTCGGGATCGTCCTGGGCCCGGACATGGCGGTGGGGCCGGTACGCGTCGCGCGTACCGGCCCCACCGTGGTGCTCCGTCCGGGCGGCTACTCCGGCGTGCCGGCCGGCTTGGCGCTGCGGCGCTCGACGGCCTTGGTCAGCCGGCTGCCGAGCCGCTGGGCCGGGCGCTCGATCAGGTGGAAGGTGAGGTGGCTGACCGCGAGCACGACGGCGCAGAACCCGACGCCGAGCACCACCCGGGTACCCAGCGAGAGGGAGGTCACCGGGGTGGGGGTGATCAGCCAGAGCAGCACGCTCAGCAGGACGGCGTGCACCAGGTAGACCGAGTAGCTGATCGACCCCAGCCAGGTCAGCGCCTTGGGCATCCGGAACCGCCGCAGGGCCATCCCGATCGCGAAGGTCGCCCAGGTGGCCACCATGGTGGTGACCCAGTGCCACTGGAACTCGGGGGTCACCTCGCCGTGCTCGCCGTAACGCCCGCCGACGTACAGCAGGGCCGGGATGCCGACCACGGCCGCCACGGCGCACTTGACCCAGCCGGTCTGGCCCTGTTCCACCCGGTAGATCGCGGTGCCCGCGAACATGGTGGCCAGGATGGTCATGCTGAACCAGCCGGGCATCCGGCTGTTGGCGACCAGCAGGCCGAGCGCCAGCGCGCCGAGCACCACCGCGCCGAGCACCGCCAGGCTCCGGCGGCGGCTCATCACCGCGAACAGCCCCACGGCCATGACGACGGTCGCCAGCACGACCGCCCGGCGCAGGCCCGGCAGGTCGTGGGTGATCGTGTAGAGCGGGAAGGCACCCACGGCGAGGAGCGCGACCAGCGAGAACGCGGTGGACAGCTCCGCGCTGCGCCGGTGCACGCCCAGGACGAACAGGGACGCCACCAGCAGATAGAAGATCATCTCGTAGGAGAGCGTCCACATGACGAAGACCGTGCCGCCGACGCCGAGGAAGTCGTGCAGCATGGTGACGTTGCCCAGCGCGGCGATCGCCGGGTGGTCCATGGTGAACCAGCCCAGCGGCGGCAGGGAGTCGGTGTACCCACCCAGCTTCCAGACCACGGCCCCGAGGGCCACCACGGCAAGGCAGAGCGGGTAGATCCGGAACAGCCGGCTGATCCAGAAGCCCCGCACACTGCCCCGCCGCTCCAGGGAAGCGGGCACGATGTAGCCGCTGACCAGGAAGAACAGGAAGACCGCGTAGGTCCCGATGTCGAACTTGCCCGCCGTACGGGCGAACTCCTCGGGCATCACGTTCTGGACGAAGTGCCCGATCATGATGGCCAACGCGGCGAATCCGCGCAGCGCGTCGAGCCAGCCGAGCCTCGGCTTCGCGGAGTCGGAGGCCAGCTTGGCCCGGCCCTCGGGTATCTCGGGGGCGGGCGCCTGGGTTGTGAGGGACATTCGAGGAGGTTAGCGCACCGCCCCGGCGGTGGACTGCTCAGCCCGACCGTCCGTCCGGGCCGTTTTCCGGGGGGCGTCGGGCCGCCTGAACAGCCTGCTGGGCCACCACATCCACCGCCCCAGGTCCAGGGTCAGCGCGGTGACCGGCACCGAGCGGACGATCATGGTGTCCAGCAGCACGCCGAACGCCACCGCGAACCCGAGCTCGGCCGCGAACACCAGCGGCAGCGAGGCCATCGCCGCGAAGGTGCCGGCCAGCACCAGCCCGGCCGAGGTGATCACACCTCCGGTGCTGGACAGGCCCGTCAGGGCGCAGCGCCTGGTGCCGTGCAGCAGCGCCACTTCGCGTGCCCGGATGACCAGCAAGATGCGGTAGTCGATGCCCAGGGCGACCAGGAGCACGAACGTCAGGAGCGGGAACGAGACTTCCGCGCCGGCGAAGAGGAACACGTGGGTGAACACCGGACTGCTCACGCCGAGAGCCGCTCCGAACGACAGCACCACCGTTGCCATGAGCAGCAGCAGCGCGAGGACGGGGAGCACCACCACCAGCGCGATGGGGATGATCACCTTCGAGTCGCGGGCGGCCGCCTCCTGCGTGTCGCACATGATCGCCGTGCTGCCGCCGACCTGGGCATCCGCCCCCCTCGGCCCGGTGGACCGCGATCCTGGCCGGCTCGACGGTGCGCATCGCGGCGCTGCCGCTGGGGTCGTCCCCGAGCTCCCCGAGCATGACGGCCTCGCGGTCCTGGACCAGCGGAGTCGAGACACCGACGACTCCCGGTACGCCGGACAGCGCCGTCCGCACCTGCTCGGCCGAGGCTGCCTTGGCCACGACGAAGCCGGGGTCGCCCGATCCGGCCGGGAAGTGCTCGGACTGGATCCGCTCGCCGACAGCGGTCCGGGGCGTGCTGGTGAACTGGTCCTTGCCGGAGAGTCCGTCGGCCTTGAGCCCGGGCCGAGTTCGGCGTCCAGCGGTTGTGCGAGACGCGGGGAGCCTATGGGGTGCCGAGGTGTACGCGGAACTGCGGGCCCAGGGGCGGGTGGTCAACCGCAAGCGGATAGCCCCTCTGATGCGCGAGCACGGCATCGTCGGCCTTCACCTGCGCAAACGCTGCCGAACCACCGTCCGGGACAGGAACGCGTCGCCGGCGCCGGACCTGATCGGGCGCGACTTCACAGCGGGTGAGCCCGATGCCCGGTGGGTCGGTGACATTACGTACCTGCCGGTCGGAGGCTCGGGGATGTACCAGGCCACCGTCATCGACCTGCACTCGCGCCGGCTCGTGGGCTGGTCGATGGCTGACCACATGCGCACCCAGCTGGCCGCCGACGCCCTGGAGGCCGCAGTGGCGACCCGCGGCGGCCGGGTCGACGGCGTGATGTGCCACTCGGACAGGGGCGCCCAATACGGCTCGGCCGAGTTCGCGAGGCTCGGCCGATGCCACGGGATCCGGCGAAGCGTGGGGAAGGTCGGCTCCAGTTACGACAACGCCGCCGCGGAGAGCTTCTTCGCCTCGCTGAAGCGGGAGTTGATGCACGAAGTGCGCTGGGCTGACCGGAACCGGGCGAGGCTGTACGTGTTCCGCTGGTTCTCCTTCTACAACCTCCGCCGACGCCACTCCACGCTCGACTACCTCAGCCCGATTCAGTTCGAACAGCAGACAGCAGCGTCCCGTAGGATCACCCTCGCCGCATGAAACTCCGGTGCCCACCTTCCCGGGGAAGGCTCAGGTCTCCAAATATTTTCGTCTCCGTGGTGTCCAGGCGGCTGTTCTCCAAGTAGCGATTGCGGCCCTGGGCTCCTCGGGAGACATACGAGTGTGCGCCTTCCGCGTCCTCTGTTGCGCTCAAATCCCCTGCTGCGCCGGCTATTTGTGCCCGCTTGTCACTACACCCCGTCAGGCGCCGACCCGCTCCGGGTTGATGCACCTCCGCGCGTGTTGCGAGGTCCTGGCCGCCGGGCGGACAATCGGCGGCGTCAGCGTTCTTCGGACAGCGCCTTGCTCAACCCGTGTGCATTCACCCGGTAGAGGCTGTCGATGATGTCGAGGCACTGGCTCCTCGTCCCGGTGCTTCCTTGTCGGTACAGCCGGAGAACCGTTTCGATCAGGTGCTGCTGGAGCAGCGCGTTCCCGCGTTTTCCCCCGGTCCGCCCGTGCTCTGCCGCCGAGGCCAACTTCCTGCACGCGTCGAGCGTTCTGGTCGGTAGACGCAGTGTGGACCGGGCAAGGGGCGCTGCCAGTGCGTCAGGGTGCTCGGCGAACGCCTGGCTGGGGAGGAACGAGTCGATGAGGTCGTCGGAAGCATCTGTCGGCAACGAGGTCATGGCGCGCAGGGCACCTGCCGCCACCTTGCGCACCTCCCTGTCGTCGTCGTGGAAGAGCGCCCTGAGCAGCAACCTGCTGCGGGCGGGGTCGTTGGCCGCCACCTCGGCGGCGCCCCGGCGTGCTGAGCAGGACAGTCCGCTCACACTCTCCGGCAGACCGGGAACCAGTCGCTCCCGCAGAGCCAGGGCGGCCCAGGTTGCTCCGGCGTAGCGCGCCGTTCCTTCAGGTCCGTCGAGCGCTCGGGTCAGCTCCGGTGCGAAGCGCTCGGTGTCGTACAGGAGGGCCAGCATGAGCAGTTCGTGAGTGGTCCGTGCCTCGTGCACGGCGACTGGGGTCCCGGCGAACAGTAACTCCGTCAGATCCAGGGCTGCTGCCCGGTCATGACGCAGTGCGGCGACCACGGCGTCGGCGGCGCACACTCGGACGGCCATGATCGGATCTCGGATGAGCAGGCCCAGCAGCGGGAGGAGTTCCTCTGCCGGGGCCTCCGCCGCTCTGAGGAGGGCACCGAGGGCGAGGGCCGCCTCGCCCCGGGTGGAGTTCATCCCCGCCGTCAGGAGATCTCCGCCGTAGTACTTTCCGTGCTGCGACCCGGTCCACGCCACCTCGGCGGCAGGATCGGGATCCCCGGCACAGGCGGTCAGGAGCGGAAGGGCAGCGGGATGTGTCACCGCGTCTTGTGCTGCACCGAGTATCGCTCTGCAGACGGTTCGACCCACCTGAACCCCGACTAGGCGGCGGGCATGGGAGCAGAGTGCCAGCAGCCCGTCCACCTTCGCCCGGCCAACCGCTCCGTCGATCACTGCGGCGAAGGCGGCCGCGGGGACGTTCCTGTCGAACGTGCAGCCCAGCCGGGTGAATCGATCCGGCTGGCGACGGGTTGCTTCCTTCAGCAGAGAAGCCAGTTCACGGGCACCGCCTCGTGGGTGCTCACCGTCCCAGTCGACGCTGTCCGCGGTGTACTTCTTCAGGGCCTTCAGCCAGTGGGCGTCCGTCATGTGCGAGCCCGCAGAGGGGGCAATCGGAGGGCCGACCCACGCGGCTTCCACCGGGCGTGGGCCTCGCAGAGGATCCTGGCCGAACTTGCGTTTCAACTCGGCGAGGCGTCGCGCCACTGCCGGGCTCCGGCGATGCTCGGCGACCGCTTCGAGGAGCACGTACTGGGACCGCCCGAAGAGGTCACGGTGCGCCGGGGAGCACTCTCGGTCCGGGTAGTGCCGGAGGAGGAGGTCACTGAGCTGCTCGACGCTCTGCTCCTGGCAGCTCTGGGTCGCTGCGGAGATGAGTTCACGCGAGGCGGAGTGTGGGCTGTCTGGCCAGCCGAGCCGAAGACGTCCACCGGCTGCCATCAGCCAGGCGATGGCTTCGTCCGGGCGGTTCCAGACGGTGAACGTCCGGCAGCTGAGGTAGTCCAGAGCCCAGCCACGTCCTGCTGACAGGAGCTCCATGACGTCCGCGACGGCGGCGGGTTCCTGCGCAGCACGGGTGCGCAGGGCGTCGTGCGCTGCCGTGTACAGCGCGCCGTCGAGCTCGGGTTGGAATGGGGAGGGTGGGTGGGACCACCGAGAGACCGGGGGGTCTGCGCACGGATCAGCTGCGCGGCTCGCCTCCACGACAGAGATCACGAACGGCAGGATGTGGTCGAGCACCGCCTGGGGAGCGGCGGTTGCCGTCTCGGTGACGCAGGCGCTCACCCAGGACGCTGCGGGGGAGGACAGGTAGCCGGAGTCGAAGGGGTCACTCCAGCCGGCGGCCAGGGTCCGTCGAAGTCCGCGATCAAGGAACTGGCCCAGGACCTGGATCGCACACGGTGCGTCGTGGTCCGCCAGATTCTCGAACAGTTGCCAGAAATCAATGGCGCGCTCGGAAGGTCCGTACTGCTCGTCATCGAAGTCGCCGCGCTCGACGAGCCTTCGGATGAGGTCCGCAGAGTGGCTGGTGGGCCAGGTGCAGGCCCAGCTGAGGATCCGTTGACGCCATGAGTCGTCGGCCTCGGCGTATGGCTCGAAGAGCTCCAGCACCCGCACGGGACGGTGCTGGGTGCACCATTCCAGTTGCTGGAAGACCAGAGGAACCATTCGGGGGTCGGCCAGCCACTGCTCCCATCTGCCGGTGTCCACCGCATCGAACCAACCGGGCCGTGCGAGGAGCTGTCGTAGTTGCTCGGCCGTGACTCCTTCGCCCCATGCCAGCCGGTCCAGGGCTGCCCAGTCCTCACCCGTGGGGTCGAGGTCCTCGAGCACGGCGAGGACGATGAAGTGGAGGTGTGGCCGGACCGCGTCCGACTCCAGCAGGCGGACCACCGTACGTCTGAACTCCGCTCGATCCGTTCTGCTCAGGTGCTCCAGGACCTGCCGGGTCTGGGCTCGGCGGAACAGGGCCTGGCCGCTCGTGGCGAGGAAGTCATGGAGGTCGTGCCCAGACCCGACGAACGACCGGGCGAAGAGGTAGTCGAAGTAGGTCTCGTGGAAGAACCCGATGCGGTCGCTGTCCGCGTGCACCAGGACGCCGGCCGAGATGAGCACGGCCAGATCGGCCCGGGCGAACCGGTCCAGGAACGCGTAGGGGATGGTGACGGCTTCGCGTCGGCTCATCTCGTCGATCAGCCGGCCGGTGACGTCAGGCCAGGCGTCGGAGGGCAGCGACCGCTCGATCTCGCGGCGGCGCTCCTCCGTGTACCGGGCGTAGAGCTCCTGAAGGCTCCGGTAGGGCGTCGTCTGTGCCTCTGAGGAGAGGCGGCTGAAGACCGCGAGGTGCAGGGGGGTGCGAAGGAGTTCGAGGGTCTTCGCTCCCAGGGTGTCCGGGGACGTACCGCCGGCTTCGAGGACGGCACTCACGGCTTGGTCTTCGAGGAGGTCCAGCCGGAAGCGTGCGGTCGTGCTCTCTTGGCCGACGAGGCTCGTGAGCCGGGGATCCTTCTCGACGTCGACCGTCCGGGCTGCCAGGACGACCCTGACGTTCGGTGCGGCTGCCAGTAGTTCGAGCATGTCGTCCACCGCCTCGAAGACGTCGGGCATGCGTCCGCTGTAGCTGCTCGCCGCGTCGAGTTGGTCCACGACGAGCAGCGCCGGGCCACCCCTTGCCACTCGGGTGATCAGTGCTGCCGGAGAAGCTGGGAGGTCCAGTCGCCGTCCGACGGCCTCGGCGGTCCGGTCTTCCGCCTCCACCTCGTCCATGCGGAACGCCAGGACCGGCCAGCCCTGTTGCTCGGCGATGGTGACGACCTCACCGACCACTGCTGACTTCCCGATGCCTGCAGGACCCTCGCAGACGAAGACTGTCGGCCCGCCCGCCGAGGCCAGGCGCCTGAACAACTCCTGTGCATGGGGGCGGGCGGCCAGACCGAATGGCGGGCGTACCCGGGCAGTGCGGCGCAGGAAGCGTTGCTGGGCCGTTCGAATGGCACGACGGTCGGCTTCGTCGTTGTCCGGGCAGGAGGGCTTGCCAGAGCCACCGGGTCCGCTCAGCCCTGGGGCAGATCCGGGGCATGACGAAAAACCAGCCTCACGTCCCCGTTCACCACTGCTGCGACCAGGGAATTGTCGCCTGCTTGCAGGCGGAGGTTCTGGCTGGTGACGGCACCTGCAGTGCCGGCTTCCCGGGGGGCCCCGGTCGAGTGGCCCCGTATGAGGAACTGCAGTTGCGAGGCCGCAGAATCGCGTTCGGTGGCCTCGAGCCGCTCCAGCAGGGTGACGAAGCGGTCTTGCCAGGCCACGGTGTGGCGGGCTGAGACGCTCCAGACATCCGCTTCGTCGGCCGTGCGCAGAGCGGCAGCCGTTTCCGACAGGTGGGCCAGTGCTGACCGTTCGACCTGCCTGTCCTCACGCGCGATCCAGCTGGCCAGTTGATGGTGGAATGCCGGCCACAAGTCGGTTCCAGCCGTTTGGACTACGGCGAAACCAGCCTCGGACGCGATTGCATGCAAGGAATCCGACAACATGCTCCCCCTGGTAGCTCGTCGCCACCATAGCGGCTCGGAGCCGTGCGTGGGGGCAGTTTTCCGCAGATGCCTATCGCGTCTCATGTTGATTCAACATGCCTTCTCCTGTTGGGAGTTAGGTACCAGCCGGCCGCCCGGCATGGAGGCTCCGGCCGATGGCTCGGACGGTTGCGGGCCAGGAGGAAACGGGAAACCGGGTGCTTCCCTGCGAGATGGTTCCGGGTGCTGCCAGAGTGATGTGAGACGGGCTGAAGAGGGATTGGATCGGCGGCCCGGGAGACCTTTGCTGTGCGAACAGGACGGAACTCTCCATGGCTTTGATCTTTGTGAATTACCGAACCAGCGACGAAGAGGCGGTCGCAACGCTGGTGAACACAGAGCTGACGCATGCATTCGGCGCAGAGAACGTGCTCCGGGCGAGCAGGCCGATCGGGCCGGGTGGCCGATTCCCGGGCGGCCTGCTCGCGACTGCCAGTCGCAGTGGCGCGCTGCTGGCGGTGATCGGGCCTCGTTGGGCGTCGGAGATCGCGGGTTCAGCTGGGGCAGGCACACCGGACAGCGAGGGGGATCGGGTCAGGAGAGAGATCCTTGAGGCACTCGAAGTTGGAGCGCTGGTGATTCCGCTGCTGGTCGGGGGAGCGGAGCGTTTGCGGCGTGCGAACCTTCCTGCGGAGATCGGCGACCTCGCTGACTGCCGGCACCGCAGGCTCGATCACCGTACGACCGACGCTGACCTGGCAGGGTTGGTCAAGGACCTCACGGAACTGCTGCCTCGACTCGCCGTTGCCGCCCGGCCCAATGGGCACCGGCCCAGCCCGCCCTCTTCGGTGCGACTGACCTCATCCTGGCGGGCTGGCGCCATCCAGGAGATCCAGCATTTCCAGGACGGCGGGATCGGGAACGTCAACGGTGACTTCTCGGGAACCTTCGTCGGTGTGGTGCGAGGTTCGGCCCACACAGGGACAGGCCACCTCTACCGGATGACCGAGCCGTACCCGGAGTCCAGGTCCTCCGATGTTGCGAAGGACGCGGCCCGCGCTGAAGAGGCTGACGGTAGCCGGGGTGAGCGGTCTTGAGGACGTCCGACGTGTTCGCCGGTGTCTGTAGCCTTGTCGAGGCGCGTTGCCGCGTGATGCTGCCCTGCGGGACCGCGCTTCCCTGCGAGGGGGGCACGTCCGCCACGTTGGACGAGCTCAGGCTTCTCGCGAGCGGCGACGACCTCGATTCGCCGGAACGAGCGGCTGCCTGGCGACACGTGGCGTGGCAC
Organism: Kitasatospora sp. NPDC101801; assembly: GCF_044766665.1. Lineage (NCBI taxonomy): Bacteria > Bacillati > Actinomycetota > Actinomycetes > Kitasatosporales > Streptomycetaceae > Kitasatospora > Kitasatospora sp. NPDC101801. The sequence continues at coordinate 62,552 of NZ_JBIWML010000032.1, read as the reverse complement.
CTCCGCGCGGAAGCGGAGGGGGAGGGTGGGGCCGAGCGGATCTGGGCTCTGATCGCGATGCGATTGCTTGCGCCGCGGCTCCGCGGAGCGGCGTATGTGATCTCCCGTCGAACGGGAGCCGAGCAGGCCGATGTCGCCTCCGCTCTGCTCCTCGGAGTGCTGCAGGGTATGCGGACCGGGGGTGAGCTGCGAGCGGGCCTCGAACGACACCTGGTGGACGCGGCATTCGCCGCCGGATGGCAGACCGGTCGGCGTGGCTCTCTGGAGACATTGGTGAAGGAAGGGAGTGCTGCACGGAGCACGGACGAGCCCCGTGTGCCGGTCGGCGGGCCCACTGGCATCGTGGCCGTCACCACGATGTCCGGGAGGCTGCTCCAGCAGGCTCAAGGCGAGCGCCTGGGTTCGCTGGCGCATCGCCTGGGCCTCCTGCCGCACGTGCGTCAGATACGACGGGCCGGCCGGTCCCGGCCAGCGGTGTCGCTCGGCGGAGGCCTCCTCGGCCGAGCCGAACAGCCCACCTTGTTCGTTTTGGAAGGGGAGGCTCATGACGGGCCGTCCTGACGAGTACGTCCCGTTCACGGTGGTGTTCGGTCTTCCCGCAGAGGTCGGGCTGCGAGTGGCTGCATCCGCGCTGGGTCTCAGCATGGCGACTGCCTACCGGTGGGTCGGGCGCGGCACCTTTCCGTGTCCGCTGCGAAGGGTCGGGCGGGCGTACGTGGTGCGGATGCCCGACCTGCTGCGCGAGCTCCGCATCCAGGACGTGCGGGTGCACTACGACGACATCGAAGCCGGCGCCCGGTTCGCCGCCGGGATCACCGACGACTGAAGCCGGAGAACGACGAAGGCCCCGGACCGCTGAGCGGTCCGGGGCCTTCGTGAAGGCGGAGGATACGAGATTCGAACTCGTGAGGGTTTTATCCCAACACGCTTTCCAAGCGTGCGCCCTAGGCCACTAGGCGAATCCTCCGTGGGAGAGCTTAGTACATGTTCGGGGGTGCTCGCGACCACCCATCCGCAGGTGGGTGGGGGTGGTGGCCTGCGGTTCGGGGTGGAGGGGTGGTGGTGGGGCTTCGGTCGGGGATCCGCTACTCTTGGGGCAGCCCCTCGTGCGGCGTTATCTCTCTGAACTCCCCCAGGGCCGGAAGGCAGCAAGGGTAGGAGGGCTCTGGCGGGTGCACGAGGGGTCCTTGCGTTCCCGGGGGACCGCGTTTGTCCGCCCGTCCCGATATCGTCGGGGGTGTGTCCCTAGCCCTGTACCGCCGCTATCGCCCCGAGACTTTCGCCGAGGTCATCGGGCAGGAGCACGTGACCGCTCCGCTCCAGCAGGCCCTGCGCAACAACAGGGTCAACCACGCCTACCTGTTCAGCGGGCCGCGCGGGTGCGGGAAGACCACCAGCGCCCGCATCCTGGCCCGCTGCCTGAACTGTGCGCAGGGCCCGACGCCCACCCCGTGCGGAGAGTGCCAGTCCTGCACGGACCTGGCGACCGGGGGGCCCGGTTCGATCGACGTGATCGAGATCGACGCCGCCTCGCACGGTGGTGTGGACGACGCGCGTGACCTGCGCGAGCGGGCGTTCTTCGCGCCGGTGCACAGCAGGTACAAGATCTTCATCCTGGACGAGGCGCACATGGTGACCCCGGCCGGGTTCAACGCGCTGCTGAAGGTGGTGGAGGAGCCGCCGGAGCACCTGAAGTTCATCTTCGCCACCACCGAGCCGGAGAAGGTGATCGGGACAATCCGGTCCCGGACGCACCACTACCCGTTCCGGCTGGTGCCGCCCGGCACGCTGCGGGACTACCTGGCGCAGGTGTGCGGGCGGGAGCAGATCGCGGTCGAGGACTCGGTCTTCCCGCTGGTGGTCCGGTCCGGCGCGGGCTCGGTCCGGGACTCGATGTCGGTGATGGACCAGCTGCTCGCCGGGGCCGGCGAGGGCGGCGTCACGTACGCGATGGCCACCGCGCTGCTCGGGTACACCGACTCGGCGCTGCTGGACGAAGTGGTGGACGCGTTCGCCGCGCAGGACGGGGCGACGGTCTTCCAGGTGGTGGACCGGGTGGTCGAGGGCGGGCACGACCCGCGCCGGTTCGTCACCGACCTGCTGGAGCGGCTGCGTGACCTGGTGATCCTGGCCACCGTGCCGGACGCCGGGGAGAAGGGGCTGATCGACGCCCCGGCCGACCGGGTCGCGATCATGCAGGCCCAGGCGGACCGGTTCGGTCCGGCCGACCTGAGCCGGGCGGCCGACCTGGTCAACACCGGGCTGACCGAGATGCGGGGGAACTCCGCGCCGAGGCTCCAGCTGGAGCTGATCTGTGCCCGGGTGATGCTGCCCGGCGCGTACGGCGACGAGCTGTCGCTGCAGGCGCGGCTGGACAAGCTGGAGCGCCGGGCGGCCACGGGCGGCTTCGCGGCGCCGTCGGCCGCCCCGCCGATGCAGGTGGCACCCCCGATGCAGCAGCAGGCACCGCCGGTCCAGGTGGCACCGCCCGCACCGCCCGTCCAGCTCGCACCGCCCGTCCAGGCCGCACCGCCGCAGGCCGCCCCGCCCGGGCAGGTGACGCCCGGTCAGCCCGCAGCCGCCGCCCCCGGCGCGTGGCCGATCCCGCGCAGCTTCCCGTCCGCCGGTGCGCCGGCGCAGGAGGCGCCCGCCCCCGCCCCCGCCCCGGTGGCACCGGCCCAGCCCGCCCAGCCCGCCCCGCCGGTCCAGTCGGCGGCTCCGCAGCTGACGGCCGGTCAGCCCTCGGTCTCCGCCCAGCAGGGCGCGGGCCAGGTCCGGCAGCTCTGGCCGCAGATCCTGGAGGCGGTGAAGAACCGCCGCCGGTTCACCTGGATCCTGCTCAGCCAGAACGGTCAGGTCGCGGGTTTCGACGGCAGCGTCCTGCAGGTCTCGTTCATCAACGCGGGCGCCCGTGACAGCTTCGTCGGCAGCAACAGCGACGAGGTGCTCAAGCAGGCGCTGGCCGACTCCCTCGGGGTGGACTGGCGGGTCGAGTGCATCGTCGACCCGTCCGGTGGCACCAGCGGCGGGGTGGCCGCCGGCGCCGGTGGGAACCCGCCGCCGTCGACCGGGGGTTGGGGTGCCCCGCAGCAGAGTCAGCCGCAGCACCAGCAGCAGGCTCCGCCGCAGGCCCAGCCCCCGCAGCCCACGCCGGTGCAGGCCGCACCGCCGCAGTCCTGGTCGGCCCAGACCGCGCCCGCGTCCCCGCAGCAGCCGGCCGCGCCTTCGCCGGCCGCCCCGGTGCCCACCCCCGTCCGCGCGCCCGCGCCGCCGGTCGACGGGCCGCCGGCGGAGGACTACCCGCCGGACGACTACGACCTGGAGGGTGACGCCAGCTTCAGCGGCCCGTCGCCCACCCAGGTCGACCAGGGGGCGCACAGCCAGGAGCTGATCGTCCGTGAGCTGGGCGCCACGGTCCTGGAGGAGATTCACCACAACCGCTGAGCCCGGTCGACGTAGGCTCGGGTCGGAAGTGTTTCCGCAGGCGTGAGTCGTAGTCGTACAGGTACAGGAGTGAGCCGTGTTCCCTGGTGGTGGCCAGCCCAATATGCAGCAGCTGCTGAAGCAGGCGCAGAAGATGCAGGAGGAGCTCGCCAAGGCGCAGCGCGAGCTGGCGGAGGCGCACGTGGCCGGTTCGGCGGGCGGTGGCCTGGTCGAGGTGACGGTGACCGGTGCGGGTGAGCTGGTCTCGCTGACCATCGCGCCGGCCGCGGTCGACCCGGAGGACACCGAGACGTTGGCCGACCTGATCCTGGCCGCCGTCCGGGACGCGAACGCGACCGCCCAGAAGATGCAGGCCGAGCGGATGGGCCCGCTGGCCCAGGGCCTCGGCGGCGGCATCCCCGGTCTGCCGTTCTGACCTGCTGTTCTGCCCGGCCGCCGGTTCCGCACCGGTGGGGCGGCGCGAGATTTATGGTGAGTCGGGCGTCGGACGGTGTGTCCGACGCCCGATTCGTTGGATGATGGCACCGGAGCCGACGGCACCGCCGGTGGCCAGGGCCCGAGGGAAGGCGCGAAGTTGTACGAGGGCGTGGTTCAGGACCTGATCGACGAACTGGGCAGGCTGCCCGGCGTCGGGCCCAAGAGCGCGCAGCGGATCGCCTTCCACGTGCTGCAGGCCGACCCGGTGGACGTGCGCCGGCTGGCGCACGCGCTGCTGGAGGTCAAGGAGAAGGTCCGGTTCTGCGTGGTCTGCGGCAATGTCGCGGAGGCCGAGCGGTGCCGGGTCTGCCTGGACCAGCGGCGCGACCTCGCGGTGATCTGCGTGGTCGAGGAGCCCAAGGACGTGGTGGCGGTGGAGCGGACCCGCGAGTTCCGCGGCCGGTACCACGTGCTGGGCGGCGCGATCAGCCCGATCGAGGGCATCGGGCCGGACGACCTGCGGATCCGCGAGCTGATGACCAGGCTGGCGGACGGCACGGTCACCGAGCTGATCCTGGCGACCGACCCCAACCTGGAGGGGGAGGCGACCGCCACCTATCTGGCCCGGCTGTGCAAGCCGATGGGCCTGAAGGTGACCCGGCTGGCCAGCGGCCTGCCGGTCGGTGGGGACTTGGAGTACGCCGACGAGGTCACCCTCGGACGGGCCTTCGAAGGGAGACGACTTCTCGATGTCTGAGCAGCCCAGCAGTACCCAGCCCGCCGGCGCGCACCCCGGTGCCGCCGCACCCGGCGGCCCGCAGCACCGGCACGAGCCGGACGACTTCGCGGTGCAGATCGCGGACTCGGTGGAGAGCTTCGTGCTCGCGGTCACCGAGGTCGCCAAGGGCGACGAGCCCGGCAGCGTGGTCTCGCTGCTCCTGCTGGAGGTCTCGCAGCTGCTGCTGGCCGGTGGCCGCCTGGGCGCGATCGAGGACGTCGTCCCGGAGGACCGGTTCGAGCCGGACGCGGGCCCGGAGCCGGACGGGGTCGAGCTGCGCGAGCGGCTGGCCGCGCTGCTCGCCCCGATCGACGTCTACCACGAGGTCTTCGACCCGTACGGGCCGCCGGAGAAGCCGAGCGCGTTCCGGATCTCGGACGACCTGGCGGGTGTGGTCGCCGAGCTGCGGCACGGTCTGACGCACTACCAGGAGGGCCGGGTCAGCGAGGCGCTCTGGTGGTGGCAGTTCTCCTACCTGTCCAGCTGGGGTTCGACCTGTACGGCGGTGCTCCGGGCGCTGCAGTCGCTGATCGCGCACGTCCGGCTGGACAGCCCGATCGGCGCGGCGGCGGACGGTGCGGACACCGACGACGACGGGCTGACCGACGAGCAGCTGGAGCAGCAGGCGGGCGACCTGATGGTCGCCGAGCTCGGCCTGTAGGCGGCGCCGCGCCGGTGTGACGCACCAGTCACCGCCGACCCGCCGACGCGAAATCCGAGGTGCCGCGCCGACCTCCCCGGCGATTCTCCGGGGAGGTCGGGCCGGGCCCGCAGACCTGCCGGTCCCGGCGGCCGGACGGCTGCCCACCTCGTGATATCCGCGTCTCATCATATGGAAACCGCAGGTCGGGCCCAGGCCGCTCGCTAGACTGGCGCCGACCGCAGCGCCCCCGTTCCCCCGGGGGTGCGGGGGCCACCAGTCCCCCGAAAACGACACTAGTCGAGGAGCGCACGTGGGCCTTGTCGTGCAGAAGTACGGCGGCTCATCCGTAGCGGATGCCGAGGGCATCAAGCGCGTAGCCCGCAGGATCGTCGACACCAAGAAGGCCGGCCATGAGGTCGTCGTCGTGGTGTCCGCCATGGGCGACACGACGGACGAGCTCATCGAACTCGCGGAGCAGGTCTCCCCGATCCCCTCCGGACGCGAGTTCGACATGCTGCTGACCGCTGGAGAGCGGATCTCGATGGCCCTGCTGGCCATGGCGATCCGGTCGCTGGGCCACGAGGCCCAGTCCTTCACGGGCAGCCAGGCCGGGGTCATCACCGACTCGGTCCACAACAAGGCGCGCATCATCGACGTGACGCCGGGCCGGATCCGGAACGCCCTGGACGAGGGCAACATCGCGATCGTGGCCGGCTTCCAGGGTGTCTCCCAGGTCAGCAAGGACATCACCACCCTCGGCCGGGGCGGCTCGGACACCACCGCGGTGGCGCTGGCCGCCGCGCTGAGCGCCGAGGTCTGCGAGATCTACACCGACGTGGACGGCGTGTTCACCGCCGACCCGCGGGTGGTGAAGAAGGCCCGCAAGATCGACTGGATCGGCTTCGAGGACATGCTGGAGCTGGCCTCGTCCGGCTCAAAGGTCCTGCTGGACCGCTGTGTGGAGTACGCGCGGCGCTACAACATCCCGATTCACGTACGCTCGTCCTTCTCCGGCCTGCCGGGGACCATTGTCAGCAGCATCAACCCGACCAAGCCCGAAGGGGGCGAGATGGAGCAGGCGATCATCTCCGGAGTCGCCCACGACACGTCCGAGGCCAAGGTCACGGTCGTTGGCGTGCCCGACAAGCCGGGCGAGGCCGCCCGGATCTTCCGCGCCATCGCGGACGCCGAGGTCAACATCGACATGGTGGTGCAGAACGTCTCGGCGGCGTCCACCGGTCTCACCGACATCTCCTTCACCTGCCCGAAGACCGAAGGCCAGAAGGCCATCGACGCACTCGGCCGGGTCAAGGAGGGCATCGGCTTCGAGTCGCTCCGCTACGACGACGCGATCGGCAAGATCTCGCTGGTCGGTGCGGGCATGCGCTCCAACCCCGGCGTGACCGCGACCTTCTTCGAGGCGCTCTCCGAGGCCGGCGTGAACATCGAGCTGATCTCCACCTCGGAGATCCGGATCTCGGTGGTCACCCGCGCGGACGACGTCAACGAGGCGGTCCGGGCCGTGCACAGCGCTTTCGGTCTGGACACCGAGACGGACGAGGCGGTCGTCTACGGCGGTACCGGCCGATGACCCCGGAGAGGAGGCCGAGCCTCGCGGTGGTCGGCGCCACGGGCGCCGTCGGAGCCGTACTGCTCGGTCTCCTCTCCATCCGGCGGGACGTCTGGGGGGAGATCCGGCTGATCGCCTCGTCCCGTTCGGCGGGCCGTCGGCTGACGGTCCGCGGGGTGGAGACCGAGGTGGTCGGGCTCGACGAGGAGGCGTTCGCCGGGATCGACGTGGCGATCTTCGACGTACCGGACGACATCGCCGCCCGCTGGGCCCCGATCGCCGCCGCCAAGGGCGTGGTGGTGGTCGACAACTCCGGCGCGTTCCGGATGGACCAGGACGTCCCGCTGGTGGTCCCCGAGGTGAACGCCCCGGCGGCGCTGATCCGCCCGCGCGGGATCATCGCCAACCCCAACTGCACCGTGCTCACCCTGATCGGCGGGCTGGCCGCGCTGCACTCCGAGTACGGGCTGAGCGAGCTGGTGGTCGCCGCGTACCAGGCCGCCTCCGGCGCCGGGCAGAGCGGGGTGGACGCCCTGCGGACCCAGATCGCCGAGGTGGCCGGCACCTCGGTCGGTGAGCAGACCGGTGACCTGCGGGCCGTGGTCGGCGACAACGGCCCGTTCGCCGCGCCGCTGGCCCTGAACGCGGTGCCGTGGTCCGGCACGGTGGAGGACGGCGGCTGGTCCTCCGAGGAGCTCAAGGTCCGCAACGAGTCGCGGAAGATCCTCGGCCTGCCGGGCCTGAAGGTCTCCGCCACCTGCGTCCGGATCCCGGTGGTCACCACCCACTCGCTGGCCGTGCACGCGGTCTTCGAACGCGAGGTGAGCCTGGCCGCCGCGCAGGAGATCCTGCAGAACGCCCCGGGCGTGGTGCTCTACGACGACCCGGCGGCGGGGGAGTTCCCCACCCCGAACGACGCGGTCGGGACGGATCCGGTCTGGGTCGGCCGGGTCAGGGTCGCGCTCGACGACCCCACCGCGCTCGACCTCTTCGTCTGCGGCGACAACCTGCGCAAGGGTGCCGCCCTGAACGCGGTGCAGATCGCCGAGCTGGTGGCGGCGGAGTTCTCCCGGCTGGGCTGAGCCCCCGGGTGTGGTCGTCCGGTGGAGGTTGAGTCCGGGTGAACGGCAGACGATCCGTCAGATTCCCCCGCAAGGGCACTGGAGGCACCTCGGCAGGTGCGGGAGAATGAGCCCGCAGTCGGGGGCAACCATGACAGGGGATCAAGTGTCCAACATGCGTGGCGAACGTGGTGGGGGCAGTGCGGGTGGGCACGGTGCGCGTGGCGGCGCGGCCGGTCGGTAGCCGGATGGGCACCGCCGCGGCGGACGCGGCGGGAGCCAGCGTCGACCATCTGACCGCCACCTACCAGGCGCACTACCGCTCCCTGCTCCGGCTGGCGGCCCTGCTGCTGGACGACGTCGCCTCCTGCGAGGACGTGGTGCAGGAGGCTTTCGTCCGGGTGCACGCGGCCCGGCGCCGGGTCCGCGAACCCGAGAAGACCCTGGCCTACCTGCGGCAGACCGTGGTCAACCTGTCCCGCTCCACCCTGCGCCGGCGGATCCTGGGCCTGCGGCTGCTGCCCAAGCCGATGCCTGACATGGCCAGTGCAGAAGAAGGCGCCTACGATGCGCTGGAGCGCGACCAGTTGAAGGCCGCGCTCCGAGGCTTGCAACGCCGTCAGCGGGAGGTGCTGGTGCTGCGCTACTACGCCGATCTGACGGAGGCCCAGGTGGCCGACGCGCTCGGGATCTCGGTCGGCTCGGTGAAGGCGTACGGCTCGCGCGGTCTGGCCGCGCTGCGGGTGCTGATGGAGAGCAGCGATGACTGACGGCCGGCGGCCCTCGGGGGAGGACCCGTTGGTGCGGGAACTGCGCGACCGGCTGCACCGGGCGGTGGCCGAGGTCGAGCCCGACCCGACCGCGCTGCCCCGGCTGCACGACCAGGTGCCCCGGCGCCGCGCCAGACACCGGACCAGGTGGACGGGCGTGGTGGCAGCCGCGCTGCTCGCCGCCGCCGCCCTGCCGACCATCCACGGGGTGCAGCAACTCGACCTCTCCGGCGGGCCGGTGGACGGCCCGCTCGCGACCGGGCCGTCCGGCCCGGCCGTCACGCCGGGGCCGTCGAGGAGCGGCGGCACCGGGCGGTCCACCTCGCTGCCGATGCCGGTCGTCACCGCCTCGCCCGTCGGCTCCCCGACCGGGCCGCTGCCCGAGGTGACCACCAGCGGGTCGCTGGCCGGTGTCCCCGGCTCGCCGACGGCGGGCACGACGCCGGTACCCGGCTGCGGGCCGGCCGACCTCGGGCAGGGCAGCTCGCACCTGGCGGCGGCCGATCCGGAGGGCCGGGTGTACGGGTGGTTCCGGGTGGTCAACACCTCCGGGCGGGCCTGCGAACTGGTCGGCGGTGGCCGGCTGGTGACCGACTCTGCCACGGTCAAGGTGGCCCCGCACACGGCCGGCGGGCCGGCCGCCGGGCTGGCCGAGCCGGTGGGGGGCGGGCCGGTGCTGCTCCCGCCGATGGCGGGCTACCAGGTCCGGTTCGGCTGGGTGCCGGACGGGCCCTGCCCCGGTGCCGAGGTCGTCAACTCCCGGGCACTGGCGGCCGGTCCGGGATCGGCCGGGACGGCGGGCGCGAGTGAGGCCCCGGGCCCCGAAACCTCGCCGTCGGCGGGCGAGTCACCCGCTCCGACGGCCAGCCCGACCCCGGGCCGGCCCACCCTCACCCTCACCCACACCCCGGAGCCGGGCGGCCCCCAGGTGGTCGCCACCTTGGCCAACGCCTGCACGGGCACCGTCTACCGCAACGGACCGGAACGCATCCCGGGCACCTCCCCCTCCACGGGGCCGTAGCCCGGCGGGCCTGGCTGCCGCCACCGTCCAGGTTCTCGGGGCTGCACTTTTGGCAGGCGCCTGAGCATCTACGGTCCAGGGGCTCGGGGCTGTGCCGTGGGCAGGCGAGTCCGTTGCACTATCCAGGGGCTGGGGGCTGTGCCTTTTGGCAGGGCGTTCCGTTGCACTATCCAGGGGCTCGGGGAACTGCGAGGAGATCTGGCGTTCGGGTCACAGACGAAAGTCCCTGACCACCCCTGAACGGATCACCTGTTCCGAGGCCGGCGTCGCAGTTCCCCGAGCCCCTGACTCCGTAGCGGGCTGAGCACCTGCCAAAAGTCGGCGTCGCCCACGCGGCGGAGCCGCACATCAGCAGAGCCCCGAGCCCCTGGACCGTAGACCCGAAGCACCTGCACAAAAGTCGGCAGCGTGAGGCCCTGGTGTCGGGGGTGGGTGTAGGGGTCGTTACCGTGGTGTGTGTGTACCGGTTTCTCCTGACTTCGCGCTGGCTCGGCGGCACCGTGGTCGCCGTCCTGGCGGTCGTGGTCTGCCTGTTCCTCGGTTCCTGGCAGCTCAGCCGGTTCGAGGACCAGGTGAAGCGGCACCAGGACGCGGTCCGCTCCGCCGACGCGGCGACCGGCGGTGCGGCGGTCCCGTTCGCCGAGCTGCTGCCGGACGCGCGGGCCCGGGTCACCACCGAGACGGTCGGCCGCGCGGTCACCCTGACCGGCCGGTACGACGCGGCGCACCAACTGCTCGTCCCCAACCGCACGGTGGACGGCAAGCAGGGCTACTACGTGCTCACCCCGCTCTGCCCGGACGGCCGGGAGAGCGGAGGCGCCTGCGTGGCCGTGGTCCGCGGCTGGGCGGCGGGCCCGGCCGCAGGGCGGACCGCGCCGGAGGTCGACTCCGGCCCGGTGACCGTCACCGGGCGGCTCCAGGCGCCGGAGAACAGCGGCAGCAACGGTGCGGTGGCCGGGGGCCTGCCCGAGGGGCAGTTGGGCACGATCAGCCCGGCGGCGCTGGTGAACGTGCTGCCGGACGTCGGGTACGACGGCTGGGTGGCCGCCGACACGGTGGCGGACGGCCTGACCGTGGTGCCGACGGTGCAGCCGCAGGGCGGCAACGGTCTGAGCCTGCGGGCGTTCCAGAACCTGGGCTACACCCTGGAGTGGTTCGTCTTCGGCGGCTTCGTGGTCTTCATGTGGTTCCGGCTGGCCCGCCGCGAGGCGGAGAACGCCGGTGACCGGGCCCTCGGACTGGACCCGGTCACCGACTGACCGTCAGTCGTCGCAGTCGTCGTTGTCCGCGCCCTTGTGACCGGTGCTCTTGTGGCCCTTGGACTTCTTCGCGCTCTTCGAACTCTTCGAGCCCTTGCCGGACTTGGCCAGCAGCTGGGCCTGGACCGGTGAGACCGTCCCGGCCACGGTGCCGGCCGACCGGTCGTCGCAGTCGTCCGAGCCGGACGAACAGCCCGCTGCGGTCAGCAGCAGTGCCAGTACGGCGCCGGAGGCCACCACCCCACGTCTGATGCTCAACGCGCTCTCCCCAGGTGCCGCAGTGTGAAGTCGATCTCCAGTCGGAGCTGCTTGATCCGCTCCTCGACCACCAGTGAGCCGTGCCCGGCATCGTAGCGGTAGACCTCGTGCTCCTTGCCGAGCTCCTCGAGCCGGGCCACGTAGTTGTCGATCTGCCGGATCGGGCAGCGCGGGTCGTTCACCCCGGCGCTCAGGTAGACCGGCACCTTCACCTGCTCCACGTAGCTCAACGGCGAGGAGGCGTGCCAGAGTTCGGGCACCTCTTCGGGCGAGCCGCCGAACAGGGTGCGGTCCAGCGACTTGAGCGCCTCCATCTCGTCCTGGTACGAGGCGAGGTAGTCGGCGACCGGTACGGCGGCCAGGCCGAGGGTCCAGCTGTCCGGCTGGGTGCCGAGGCCGAGCAGGGTGAGGTAGCCGCCCCAGGAGCCGCCGGAGAGCACCAGCTGGGACGGGTCGGCCAGGCCGGAGTCGACCGCCCAGTCCCGGACCGCGCCGATGTCCTCCAGCTCGATCAGGCCGACCCGGCCGTGCAGCGCGTCGGTCCAGGCCTGGCCGTAGCCGGTGGAGCCGCGGTAGTTGACCCGGACCACCGCGAAGCCGTGGTCCAGCCAGGCGGCGGGCCCGGCCGCGAAGGAGTCGCTGTCGTGGTGGGTCGGGCCGCCGTGCACCTCGAACAGGGTGGGGAACGGGCCGGTCCCGGGCGGGCGTTGGACCAGGGCGTGCACCCGGCCGCCCGGCCCGTCCACCCAGACGTCCTCGACCGGCACCGAGCCCGGCGGCACCGGGCCGGGGGCCCGCAGCACCACGGTGCCCGCCGTGGAGCGGACCGCCGAGGGTTCGGCCGCCGAGGACCAGAGGAACTCCACCGTCCCGTCCGGCCGGGCGGTCGCGCCGGAGACGGTGCCGCGCGGGGTGTCCAGCCGGGTCAGCCCGCCGGTGGCCAGGTCGTAGCAGAACAGCTCGCTGCGGGCCTCGTACTCGTGCTCGACCAGCAGGGCGCGGGCGTCGGGGAACCACTGCGCGGACAGGTCGCCGGGGAACTCCCGGCCCTGGTCGTCGCGGAGGACCAGTGCCGTCTCGGTGCCGGTGGCCACGTCCCAGAGGGCGGGCTCCCAGCGGCCGGTGCGCTGGTGGGCGATCAGCAGCCGGGTGTCGCCGTCGGCCGGGGCGAAGCCCAGGCAGGCCACCCCACTGGGGTGTTGACGACCCGTCACCTCGTCCAGCTCGGCCACGGTGGCGCCGTCGGCGAGCCGGAGCACCCGGATCGCCGAGTGCATCGCGTCGCCGTGCTCGGTGTGGTCGATCGCCAGCAGGGTGGAGTCGTGGCTGAGGTCGCCGACGCCGCCGTACTCCTCGTGCCGGTAGATCCGCTCGACCTCGGCGGCGCCCGGGCGGCGCAGGTAGAGGGTGGTGCCGTGCTCGTCGTCCGAGGTGCCGACCACCACGGTGCCGTCCAGGCCGAGCGCCAGACCCGCGTCGTACGCGGCCGGCACCCCGGGCACGGCGTGCTCGTCGGGGCCGCCGGCGAACGGCTGGCGGCGCCAGACGCCCAGTTCGTCGCCGTCGGTGTCGTCGAACCACCAGATCCACGCGCCGTCCGGGCTGAGCTCGGCGTCGGTGGTGCCGTTCGGGCGGGAGGTCACCCGGCGATGGGTGTCGGCCGACCGGTCCCAGGCGTAGATCTCGTACGTGCCGGTGGAGTTGGAGACGTAGAGGGCGCGGTCGGGGGCCTGCTCCGCCCAGTCGGGCAGGGAGACCCGTGCCGCCCGGAACCGCTGTTCCCACTCCGGTACGGGGCTCTTCTCGTTGCTCATCCCCCCATCAAACCCGATCCCCGCGGCCCGGCGGAACGGTGCGGCCCCGCCGGTCAGACGAAGGCGCACTGCACCACCCTGATCCGGTCCCGCCAGACCGTCACCGCCGTGGCGCCGCCGGCCGGGCCGCCGAACGACTCGGCCAGCACCCGGTCGAAGGCACCGGACTCCAGTGCCTCGGACAGCCGTCGGGCCCGGTCGAAGCGGGCCTGGTCGGGCCCCTGGTAGGGCAGTCTGCGCCAGTGCGCCGGGGAGGCGCCCGGCCCGTAACGGTGGCCGCCGAGGCTGGGGTGCGGGAGGGCGAGCGAGAGCGCGTACAGGTCGTGCTCGCCCCGGTCGGCCGTGGTGCGGAACCAGGGCGGCCCGACCCGGAGCCGGGCACCGTCGGGCTCCACCGGGACCGGGCCGGTCTGGGACCAGCCGAAGGCCGTGATGACCGGATCCCGGAGCACCGACTCGAACAGCGGCCGGAGGGCGGAGAGCGGCCGCTGCTGCACCCGGCAGGCGACGGGCTGGCGGCTCCGCTGGATCGGGACCCCGAAGAACTCGGTCGGCGTGGTCACGGACTGCCTCCTGCTGCTGCTCTGATCTGCTGCGCTGAACCGCCGGTCGTTGCTCGCGGACAGGACCTTACCTAGATGCGTTCGCGAACGCGAACACGTATTCGATTTACTGTCGATTTCCTGGGCAGGTCACCGAACCGACTGGTCACCGGCGCCGGGTGGTGGCAGCATCGGCGGGTTGGCGCTGTCAGCCTCGTTCGCGAACGCGGCCGTCGTCCGCCGACCGCCCGCGCCCTCGCCCGGGCCGGAGCGAGGGGCCGACTGCCGTGAGGGGAGACGACGAGATGCCCGCGACCGTGCCCGGCGACACCGGCGACGCGCTCTCCCGGTTGGTGCGCGAGGCGCTGGACCGTCCCGGGGTGACCTTCCGGCGGCTCACCGAGAGCACCGTCGACCCGGCCACCGGCTACCGCCCCGGCACCACCTGGCTGCACAAGCTGGTCCGCAACGAGGTGGTCCGCGCGCCCGAGCCGCAGGTGCTCCGTGCGCTCGCGGCCGGGCTCGGCCTGCCGGTGCTCCAGGTCCAGCGCGCCGCCGCGGCCCAGTACCTGGACTACGTCACCACCGAGCTCACCGGTCTGCCCGCCGACGCCCGGGCGATCGTGGCGCACCTGGCCGAGCTCGACCCGGCCGACCTGCCCCGGGTGCGGGTCGTGATCGAGGCCCTGGTGGCGGCTCGCGGCGACTCCGAAGGCGCGGCGGAGTACTGACTGCCGGGCCCGTGCGCCGTCCTCGTCTACTCCCGTAATCGGGTGTACGTTCGATTCCATCGGGAGTCGCACGCATCCGCCGTCACCGGGAGGGGCACATGAACAGGGTCACCTGGTACCACGCCGAACTCGACGACGGCGCTCCGCTGGTGCTGCTCACCTTCCCCGACGAGTCGGTCCTGATCGGCGACCCCCGCACCCTCCCGCCCAACCTGCTGCCCGCCCTCGCCGCCGCCCTGGCCACCGGGCCGCTCACCGCCGCGCGGATCGCCGACCTGATGGCCGACCTCTGGAAGCACCCGGATCCGGCGAACGGCACCAGTCATCAGGGGCTCGGGGGACTGCGACGCCCACCCTTGCAAGGTGATCCGTCCGTAAACGGCCAGGCACTTTCGCCGTGAGCCGCGCGACAGATCTCCTCCTTGCGAAGAAGTGCGGCGGCCCCACCAGGTCTCCCCGGTAGGGCCGCCGCACTCCCCTCAGTACTGCCGGTTCACTCCGTCCGCCGCGCCAGGGCCACCCGGGAGCGGGTGAAGGCGGCGGCGAGCACCCAGGCCAGCAGCGGCAGCCCGATCACCAGTGCGGCGAGCTCGGGCCACGGGATCACCAGCGGGTTGCTGCCGATCCGGAACGAGCCGGAGCCGAGCTTGGCCTCGATGCCGAGGTTCTGCACCCGCTGCAGGGCGGCGGCGGGCACCAGCCCGGCCAGTGCCCCGATCGAGGCGCCCATCGCGGCCACCACGGCGCACTGGAAGGCGGACAGCCGGCGGCGGATGCCCGGGGTGGCACCCACGGCGGCCAGGGTGGCCAGGTCCCCCCGGCTGTCGGTGGCGGCCAGGCCGGTGGCGATGGCGGCGGCGGCGATGGCCACCGCGGAGGCGGCGGCGGCGAGACCCAGGACGAGGGCGTTGCCGGAGCCCTCCTGGTAGCCGCGCTCCACCGCGAGCTTGCCGGGGCCGGTCTGCACCACGGCGGAGGTGACGCGCTGCACCTCGGCCGAGGTGAGGGTCCGGGCGGGCCGCCACACCGACTGCTGGTCGACCGAGAGCAGCCCGGCCGCTCGGGCGGCCGCCGGTGACATCACCGCGCGGGCGGCCTGGGCGGTGCCGGTCACGGCCACGCCCGGCAGGCTGACGGTACTGGTCTGGTTGCCCTCGGGGCCGGTGGCACCGAACCGGGTGAGCTGCAGGGTGACCTTGCCGTCCTGGAGGTAGCCGGGGTTCAGCACGACCACCTGACCGTCCGCCAGCGCCTTGGTGGCGGCGGGCGAGTCCACGCCGAGCAGGTTGTGCAGCACGGCCGGATCACCGCTGATCACGTCCCGGATGTCCTCGGGCTCGGCGGCGGCGCTGCGCGCGCAGCGGAGGTCGATGCCGCCGGGACCGGGCGGGGCCAGACAGGTGTTCCCGGGCGCCGGGGCGACCTGTACCCGGCCGCAGAACGAGCCGGGCGTACTGTCGCAGGCCCCGTAGCTGAGTACGCTCAGGTCCGCGCGCTGCCCGAGGTCGGGCACGGTGGCCTCCACGGCGGTCCGCAGCGCGGCGGCGTTCTTCGCGGTGGAGACCGCCAGGCTGTCGGGGCCCCGGACGGACTCGGCCTTCAGCACCACGGCACCGGACGGGGCCGAGGCCACGTACCCGGACCGGGCGGCCGACTCGCTGCCGGCCTGGAAGGTCAGCACCGCGACGGCACCGGCGACGGCGGCCATCACGGCGGCGACCGCCGGGGCGGTCCGGCCGCGGTTGCGGGCCGAGTCGCGCAGTGCGAGCCGGGGCGAGAGCGGGAGGAACCGGCCGAGCCGGCCGAACAGGCTGATCAGCAGCGGGGTGCAGGCGATCAGTCCGAGCTCGGCGAGCACCGAGCCCGCCAGGACCGAGCGCGAGCCCGAGTCGGAGAGTTCGCCGGTCAGCGCGAGGGCGGCACCCGCCAGGGCGGTCAGTGCGCCGACGACGGCCAGCCACTTGGCCGGCGGCCGGGCGGTGACCCGTCCGGTGAGGGCCGCCACCACGGGCTGCCGGGCGGCCTGCACCGCCGGGACGAACGCGGCCAGCAGGCCGGTGACCACACCGAGCGCCACGATGCCCGAAAGGTCGGTGGGGTTCAGCGCGAAGTGCCCGAACCGGGCCCCCGACCTGCCCTCCAGGTAGGACCGGGCGACCAGGGCGGTCACCCCGCCGAGCACCACGCCGGCCAGCGCACCCGCGCCGCCGAGCACGATGCCGCCGCCGAGCACGACCCGGCGGATGTGCGCCCGGTTGCCGCCGCAGGCCGCGAGCAGCCCGAGCTGCCGCCGGGAGCGTCGGGCACCGACCGCGAACGCCGGACCGGCCAGCAGCACGATCTCCAGCAGGGCCAGCCCGGCCGCGGTGGCGGCGATGGTCTCGGTCTTGCGCAGCGCCTCGGTGTCCAGGGCGCTGGCCCTGGAGCTGACCTCGGTGGCCGGCGGCGGGTCGGCGAGCACGGCCCGGGAGGCCACGGTGAAGCCGAAGGCGTTGGCCTGCTGCACCGCCTCCCAGCTGAAGGCGGCGTGCCCGGGCAGCGCGACCAGGTAGTCGCGGGCGCCGACGGCGGTGGCCAGACCGGTCTTCTCCGGCAGGGCGTTGAGCAGTCCGCTCAGCTCGCCCGGCCGGCCGACCAGCCGGTTCGCCCGCAGCTCACCCGGGTACTCGACGGCGGCGCTGATCCGGAGCGGCTGGGTGGTGCCCTTGAGCGTGGTGCTCTGGCCGACCTGGAGCCCGGACTCGGTCAGGAAGGCGGTGGTCGCCGCGATCTCGAACGGCGCGGCGGGCCACGCCCCCTGCCGGAGCGTGGTGATCCCGGCGGCCAGCGGGTCCGCCAGGTCCATCCCCCAGACCTGCACCTGGCCCTGACCGTACGTGGTGCTGGTCAGGTGGTAGCCGGTGGTGGCCTCGACCGGCAGCAGCTTGGCGTCGGCCGGCAGCGCCTGCTCCAGCAGCCGTTGCAGCGGCTGGGCGCTGCGGGCCGCCTCCTCGGGCGTGGGGGTGGGCTTCTCCCCCTTCTGGGACAGGATCAAGGTGTTCTCGCTGCTGGGCTCCGCACCCTGCACCAGCCGCCAGCCGGGCTGGGCACTGGTGCTGACGTACGCGTCGGCGGTGCCCATCAGGCGGGTGCTGTGCTCCTGCGTGGTGAGCTGGGTGCTGCGGGCCACGATGTCCGCGCCGGTGACACCCACCACCGGCAGCGCGATCATGGCGATGATCAGAGCGCTGCGCCCCTTGGCCCGCAGCGCGTCGCGGCGGGCGATCCGGAGCGCGGCCCGCCAGGCGGAGAGGCTCATCGGTTCTGGTCCGTCCTGTTGGCGGCGCCGCCCTGGCGCTCCTCCACTACCTGCCCGTCGGTGAGCACCACCACCCGGTCCGCCCACTGCGCGTGGGCGGGTTCGTGGGTCACCATGACCGCGGCCGCGCCCGCGTTGCAGCGGGCCCGCAGCACGGACAGTACGGTGTCCCCGGCGGCCGAGTCGAGCGCGCCGGTGGGCTCGTCGGCGAGCACCAGCCGGCGTTCGCCGACCAGCGCCCGGGCGATCGCGACCCGCTGCTGCTGTCCGCCGGACAGCTGGTCGGGGAAGCGGTCGGCGTACTCGGCCACGCCGGTCTCGGCGAGCGCGGTCAGCGCCTCGGCCCGGGCCCGGCGGCTGGTCACCCCGTCCAGTTCGCGCGGCAGCGAGACGTTCTCGGCGGCGGTCAGCACGGGGATCAGGTTGAAGTCCTGGAAGACGTAGCCGATCGCCCGGCGGCGGACGGCGGACAGCGCGGTCCTGGACAGCCTGCCCAGGTCCTGCCCCTCCACCCGGACCTGGCCGGAGCTGGCGGTGTCCAGCCCGCCGGCCAGCGTGAGCAGGGTGGACTTGCCGGACCCGCTGGGGCCCATCACCGCGACGAACTCCCCGGGACGGACCGACAGGTCGATCCCGCGCAGGGCGTGCACCTGGGTCGCGCCCTGACCGTGTACCCGGGACACCCCGCGCAGGCGGAGGACCGCCCCTTCGCTTTCCCTGATCTCTGTGGCTGTCACTCGTCGGCTCCTTCTCGTCGGCCGTCACCCGAGGCACCGGGCGCAGCACAGCTGCCGTCCGTCGGCGGGGCCGGAAGGCGGCCTCACCCGGGGCGGCACCCCGGTCACTGTCCTGTCAGACCCGGTCAGTCGAACCACCCTGACGCGCCTGCATACCGAGTATGTATACCCGGTATGCAGCCGCGCTTCAAGCGGCCGGCAGAGCCGATCTGCCCACCCGGCCGCCGGATCTGCCCAGGCCGGACGGGGCGCGGTGGTCCCGGCGATCGAGTTCTCGGTGGACCGACCGGCTCGCCGGACCGATCCCCTGACCGGCGTGACCTCGGGCCGGGCACGACCGAGGGCCCCGCCGGAGTGATCCGGCGGGGCCCTCGGTCGTGCGGTTCCGCTTGGTGCCGCGCCCGCTCAGGAGCGCCGTCCCGGGAGCAGCGCGGCGGGCAGCAGCCCCAGCGCCAGCACGCCACCCGCGACCAGGTAGGTGAGCCGGAACCCCGCCGGATCCGGGCCGGCCGCACCCAGCACCACCGAGATCAGCGCGGTGCCGGTCGAGGCCCAGACCTGGGAGTTGATGCTCAGGACCGTGCTGGCGGCAGCCAACTGCTCCTTCGGCAGGTCGCGGCTCGCGGTCGTCATGGTCGGCATCAGCACCGTCCCGGCGCCGACGCCCATCACCATCGCCGAGCCGACCACCCGCCAGGCCGGCACCTCCGGCACGCCGACCTGGAGTCCGGTCAGGACCATCCCCAGCGCGCCCAGGGCGACGCCGGTGGTGATCAGCCGCCGGGGCGAGACCCGGTCGATCCGTCGCGCGGCGACCTGCAAGGACAGGCCGACGGTCAGTCCGACCGGCGCGCCCAGCAGCCCGACCTCGGTGGCCCTCACACCCCGGGCCAGCTGCCAGTACAGCGGGCCGAGCAGCATCGAGCCGAAGTAGCCGGCGGTGAACAGCGCGAGCGTGCCGGCCCCGGCGGCCAGCCTGCGGTCGCGCAGCAGCCGCAGGTCGAGCAGCGGCTGACGGGCGGTCAGCGCGCGCCACCCGAAGGCGGCCACCAGCAATGCTCCGGCCAGGGTCGGGAGCAGCGCCCCGGCGGCGCCGAAGTCGCCCCGCTCGCCGCCCCTGGCCAGGCCGAACAGCAGCAGCGCCAGGCCGGGCGAGAGCGTCAGCAGCCCGGCGACGTCCAGCCCGGGCGCGGCGGCCGGGTCGGCGGGCCGGTCCGACCGCAGCAGCTTCCCGGCGAGCAGCAGCGCGGCCGCGCCCACCGGGAGGTTGACCAGGAAGATCCAGTGCCAGGAGGCGACGTCGAGCAGCCGGCCGCCGAGCACCGGACCGAACACCGGCCCGATCAGGATGGGCAGCCCGCCGACCGCCATCGCCCGCCCGAGCCGCTCGCTGTCGGCGGCGCGCATCACCATCGTCATGCCGACCGGCATCAGCAGCCCGCCGCCGAGCCCCTGCACGGCGCGGGCGGCGCTCAGGCTGCCCGCGTCCCAGGCGAAGGCGGCCAGCACGGAGCCGAGCGTGAACAGGGTGAGGGCGGTCAGGTAGCTGCGCTTGGCGCCGATCCGCCCCATCGCCCAGGCGGCGGTCGGGATCACGGCGGCCAGTGCGAGTGTGTAGGCGGTGGTGGCCCACTGGATGGTGGCCAGTGGGGCGTGGAAGGTCTCGGCCAGGCTGCGCAGCGCGACGTTGACGATCGTGGTGTCCAGCACCGACATCATCGAGCCGGTCACCACCACGACGAGGGTGCGGTTCAGGACCGTGGCCGAGGGCCGGCGGAGGTGCCGTGGTGCCTCGGTGAGCCGGGCCGTGGTCATCTCCCGCGCCTTCAGCCCTGGTACGGGTGGGTGCTCCGGGCGTCCCGCAGGACCCGTCCCCACCAGGCGAGTTGGCCGAGCATGCCCTTGACCGCACCTGCGGGCACATCGGTGTCGCGCGGCGCCCCGTCCGGACCGAGGCCCGACCACGGCCCGTGCAGGCTGACCGAGTCGCGGACCGTCACGGCGTGCAACTCGGCGAAGATCAGCCGGAGTTGCTCGACGGCGCGCAGCCCGCCGCCGAGCCCGCCGTACGAGACGAAGCCGACCGGCTTGGCGTGCCACTGCTGGTGGTGCCAGTCGATCAGGTTCTTCAGGGCGGCCGGGAAGCTGTGGTTGTACTCGGGCGTGATCACCACGAACGCGTCGGCGTCGGCCAGCCGGGGGGTCACGTCCGCGAGGGCGGCGGCGGTCTCGGGGCTCGGCGTGCTGCCCCAACCGGGCATCACCAGCGGCAGGTTGACCTCGGCCAGGTCGATGACGTCGAACTCCAGGCCGGCCTGGGCGGCGGCGGCCCCGACGAACCAGTCGGCGACGGCCGGCCCCTGGCGGCCCTCCCGGACGCTGCCGATGATGACGGCCACCCGCAGCGGCGCGTCCCGGTCGACGGTGCTGGCGGTGGTGCTGACGGCGGCGGCTGTGGCTTCGCTGGCAGGCATGGTGGTGTCCCCTCCTCCTGGGCGACCGCCCGTCGCGGCCTCCCCTCCGGTAAAGTACAACGAGCGTTGTCGAAAGTGCAACGGTCGTTGTAATTTCTCGGGAGGCATCTGTGAGCAGCGGCAACGAGACCTGGTTGGCGGAGGCGCAGCGCGAGCTGTCGCCCCGGAAGCTGGAGAAGCAGATCGCTCTCGCGAGCGCGGCCTGCTCGGTCTTCGGCCGGGAGGGCTACGCGAGGGCCTCGGTCGACGCCCTCGCCGCGGCGGCCGGCGTGTCGACCCGCACCCTCTACAACCACTTCCCCGGCGGCAAGGCCGATCTCTTCCGGACCGTCGTCATCTGGACCTCCGGTGAGGTGCGGGACGCCCAACTCGCCCTTCTGCGCGCCCTGGTGGACCCGGGGCGGCCGCCCCGCCCGGAGGAGCTGGAGCGCGACCTGATCGCGCTGGCCCGCGCGTTCGTCGGCCTGATGGCCGACCATCCGAACCACTTCGCGCTGGTCCGCCACATCCACGCCGAGGCGGACCACGTGCCGCCGGAGGTGCTGGCGGCCTGGAAGGACGCGGGCCCCGGCCCGGTCGGCCGGGCCCTCGCCGAGACGATGGCCGGCCTGGCGGCGGCCGGGCTGCTCGACCTGCACGGGGACGCGGCCATGGCGGCGGCCCACTTCATGGCGCTCACCTCGCACTCGATCGTGCAGCTCTCGCACTACGGCGTCCTCCCGCTGCCCAAGGAGCAGACCGATCGGCTGATCGAGGCGGGCGTACTGGCCTTCGTACGGGCGTACCGGGCGGGCTGATCCAGCGCGCTGCCGGACTGCTGCCTGCTCGGCCGGCGGAGTCGTGGCCCGCCGGTCGAGCTCAGCGGAACCGGTCGGCGTGCTCGACGGCCCAGTCGTGCAGGGAGCGGGCGGGGGCGCCGGTGACGTGCAGGACCGTACCGGTGACCGGTTCCGGTGCGTCGATCCGGGCAGCGACGAAGTCGAGCGCGCCGTCGACGATCCCGAGCGGCCAGCCACTGTCGACCAGCTGTCGACGGGCCGCCGCCCGGGAGATCTCCTCCCACCGGGCCGGCCGGCCGACGGCCGCACCGATGATCCGCACCTGCTCCGCCTGGGTCGGCGACGCGGGCCCGGTCAGCGCGTACCGGGCCCCGTGGTGCCCGTCCTCGGTCAGGGCCCGGACCGCCACGGCGGCGATGTCCCGTTCGTCGACCAGGGTCAGCCCGGCTGCGCCGCCGTAGCCGCGCACCATGCCCGTGGCCCGGATCTCCGCAGCCCAGCGCAGGGCGTTGGCCATGAAACCGTGCGGTCGCAGGAAGGTGTACCGCACGCCGGAGCGGGCGATCAGCGCCTCGACCTCGGCGTCCGGCCGACCGGGCGACTCGGGCTCCCCGCCGGGGACGTCCCGGACGGCGGCCGAGGACAGGTACACCACCCGGCGGGCGTTCCCGGTCAGCGCCGCCACGGCCTCGGCGGCGCCCTCGGCCGAGTGCAGGGGCCAGGCGAGGAACACGGCGTCGGCCTCCCGCGCGGCCGCCGCCAGGCTCTCCGGATCGGTCAGGTCACCGCGTACGGGCGTTGCCCCGCGCGGCAGTTGGGTTGCGCGCTCCGGTTCACGGGTCAGCGCCAGCACCTCCGCCCCGCTCCGCAGCAGACCCGGGGTGACGTGCCGGCCCACCGTGCCGTTCGCTCCGACGACCAGGACCTTCGGTGACTGCTCAACCATGACCGGACTGCCTCTCCCTGACGGCACCTCACCCGTTGTGGTGCCGTTGGGTCGACCGTAGGTCGCCTGAAGAAGACTTCCCATGCGCTCAGATCTCCGATTCATACGCGATCGTCTTCGCCGGGCCGATATCTTCTGCGGATGGATGTCCTCAGCGACGTGGTGGCGGCCATGCGCACCGGTGAGCCCCGCTCGGCCCGGGTGGAGTGGTACGGCCCCTGGGGGCAGCGGTTCCTGCCCGCCCCCGGCGGCGGGTTCCAGGTGATCCTGCAGGGCTCGTGCTGGCTGATCCCCCGGGAGGGCGAGCCGGTCGCACTGGGCGTCGGCGACGTGGTCTTCATGCCGCGCGGTCACGACCACGCGCTGGCCGACCATCCGTCAACTCCGCTGGCCGAAGCCGCCTGTGACCCGCAGGACGGCACCTGGAGCGCACAGCGGTACGCCGCCGCCTCGGTGGGCCTGCCGCCGGACGGCACCGGGCCCGCCACGGTCACCGGGCCCGCCACGGTCACCCTCTGCGGCGCGTACCAGCTCGACCCGTCCCGGGCGCACCCGCTGCTCCGGGACGTGCCGGACGTCCTGCACCTGCCCGCCCGGCTCGGGCGCCACCCCGAGATCCGGGCCGCGGTCGAACTCCTCGGCGGTGAGCTGGAGCGCCCTCGGCTCGGTGCGGACACCGTCGTCCCGGCCTTGCTGGACATGCTGCTGCTCTTCATCCTCCGCGCCTGGTTCGACCAGCCTCGGCCTCCGGCCGGGGAGCAGGGCCCGGCCCACGGCTGGGCCGCCGCGCTCGGTGACCGGGCCGTCAGCGCCGCGCTGGACGCCGTCCACCGCGCACCCGACGCCCCGTGGACGGTCGAGAGCCTCGCCGCCAGGGGCGGGCTGTCCCGGGCGGCCTTCGCCAAGCGGTTCGCCGCGACGGTCGGCCGACCGCCGCTCGGCTACCTGACCTGGTGGCGGATGACCACGGCCGCCCGCCTGCTCCGGGAGACGGACAGCCCGCTCAGCTCGGTGGCCGAACGGGTCGGCTACGGCTCGGAGTTCGCCTTCGCCAACGCCTTCAAGCGGGAGTACGGCCTGGCCCCGGGCCGGTACCGGCGCGGTGGTACGGGACGGCGGGACTGAACGAGCGGGCCGGTGCGGGCGCGCGCTCGTTCGGTCCCGCCGGGGACGGTTCAGGCCGGGAGGAAGAACCCGGTCACGTCGGCGAGCCGGCCGTCGCGGTGCAGCGCGGTGCTGACGCCCGCCATCGCTGGCTCACCCTGCTCGCTGAGCTGGGTCCACCGGGCGAGCGAGCGGTCGTGGTGCTCGAGCACCTCGTCGATGCGGAACCGGTGACCGGGGAACGCACCGGCGAACCCGGCCATGTAGTCGGCCAGTTCGGCCAGGCCGCTGACCTCCGTACCCGGGTCGCGGTACCCGACCTCGTCCACCGCGACCGCCCCGAGCGCGGCGAGCCGCTCGCCCGGTTCGGCCGACCAGCAGGCCGCGTAGTCCGTCCAGAGCTGCTGTGTGTCACTCATCGCTGTCCCTCGTTCGCGGGGCCGATCGACGCGAGCGCGCCATCGGTGACGGTGTGCAGTTTGGTGATCGGCAGGCCGGCCCTGACCAGCACCAACAGGCCCTGGTAGAGCGCCAGCAGCTGAGCGGCCGTCATCTCGACGTCCAGCTCCGCCGGTACGCGTCCGAGTGCCCGGGCCCGGGTCAGGGCGTCGGCGAACCCCGCCTCGATGGTGGCCAGGCCCTGCCGTACGCCGGCGGCGGCCTGGGGGACGGTGAACGACTCCACCGCCGTGTTGGTGAGCAGGCAGCCGGGATCGGGGTCGAGCCCCGTCCCGTAGGCCGAGGTGAAGAACGACCGGATGCCCGCCACCGGATCGGCCGGCTCCGACAGGTGGGTCCGGACCCGCCCTTGCACCACCTGCTCGTGGTACGCCTCCAGGGCCGCCTGGAACAGGCCGTCCTTGTTCCGGAAGGTCCGATACAGGCTGCCCGGGTGCAGCCCGGTCGCCTCCTCGATGTCCCGCAGCGAAGCCCCCTGGTACCCCTGACGGCGGAACAGCCGCATGGCGGCGGCCAACACCTCGGCCCGGTCCCAGAGTTGCCTACGTCCCACGGTCACCTTCCGAATTAGTTGAACGACTGCTCACAAAATAGCACGCACAGCGCCGCCTCGGATCGGGCGCCCGATCACCGACCGGCACCGCACAACGGAGCAGGGCCCCGCCGGATCTCTCCGACAGGGCCCTGCTCGTACTACTTTTCCGGCCGGTGGGCCCGCAGCAGGTCAGTCGAGGTCGGTGAGCCCGAGGCGCTCGTCGCGGACCTCGGCCCAGCGAAGGGAGTCCCGGATGCCTTCTTCGATGGAGAAGCGCGGCTCCCAGTCGAGCAGCCGCTTCGACCGGTCGCTACGGGTGAACGCACCCGCCACGTCGCCCGGCCGGGGGCCGGTCTCGACCAGGGAGACCGGCTGGTCGACGACGTCGTTGAAGGCCGCGGCCAACTCGGTGACGGTGGTGCCGGTGCCCGTGCCCAGGTTGATCACCGAGGACTGCTGCTCCTCCAGCGCGCGGTCGAAGTGCTGCAGTGCGGCCACGTGCGCGGTGGCCAGGTCCCAGACGTGGACGTAGTCACGGATGCCGGAGCCGTCCCGGGTCGGCCAGTCGGTGCCGGTGATCTGGAACGGCACGCCGGCCTCCTGGGCCTCGATCAGCTTGCCGAGCGCGTGGCTGGGCCGACGCAGCTGCAGGCCGGTCCTCAGCTGGGGGTCGGCGCCGATCGGGTTGAAGTAACGCAAGGAGAGGATGCGGATCGGCTGGGTGGCGGCGATGTCGGCGAACATGCCCTCGCAGACCGCCTTGGTCCGGGCGTACGGGCTCTGCGGCGAGATGCCGGAGTGCTCGTCGACGCTGAAGTCGGCACCGGGGAGGTAGATCGACCCCGAGGAGGAGAAGATCATCTTCTCGCAGCCGTTCCGGATCAGGTGGCCGACGAAATCCAGGCTCTTGGCGACGTTCGCCCGGTAGTAGCCGATCGGGTCACCGACCGAGTCCGGCACCACGATGAGCGCGGCGCAGTGCACCACGGCCTCGATCTCCGGGTGCTCGGCGAAGATCCGGTCCACCAGGGCGCCGTCGGCGATGTCCCCCTCGTAGAAGGCGCGGCCCGTGACGAACTCCCGCCGACCGGTCACCAGGTTGTCCAGGACGACCGGAGTGATCCCGGCATCCAGACAGGCCGAGGCAACGGTGGAGCCGATGTACCCGGCACCCCCGGAGATCAGAACCTTCATAGGTCGGACCAACCCTTCTGTGTGCCCATGCACTGGGCCCTGTTGTCGGTGACCGATCGAGCGGACCTCGGGGCGCGGGTGGCCACAGCGGTGAGTGCCGACGTCGCCCCCACGACAGGCCGTGGCCCCGTCTGTAGATCGGATACCGAGAAGGATAGCGGGCAGGTGGAAATCTCTCTCGATCAGGGTGACTTCCCGGTGGCCGACCCGTCTGTCGGGGTTCGGATAAGGGAGTGCCGAATATCAATACGATCCAATTGGGGTCGCGTGCGACCGCCCCAACTTTGCCGTGCTGCCAGCAAGTTGACGCGTAATCAACGTCCTGGTCCGGAGGGTATGGCGCTCGCATTCCCCGTCGCATCACTCGATTCACGTCGACGCTTGGATTATTCGGACATTTCGGGGCGATCAGAGTCGCAAGCGCGCAGAAGGGGCGACTTTGAAAACACCAAGGTCAGGGCATTGCCAATGCTCGAACCGGTCAGTAACATCGACCACCGCTGCAGCCGGTGCGCCAGGGGGACGGAAGAATTAAGGCGACGGGGTGAACAGCCTGGGATACCGTCTGGGATCCAATCCGGACTGCGACTTACCGATAAGACAGAATGGGATGAATATGATTCTCCCGAGGTCCCTGTTGGCCACCAAGTACCCCGGTTCCATTGGGGCATGGGTGGCCGAAATGGCCTACGGCACTGCTGATCCGATCCGCGAGGCAGTTTCCCGGGAGGTGCGCTTCGACACCTTGGGATACAACGACCCCGGGAGCGTCGGACGGGCTCGTGAATCCCTGACTTCATGGCTGGGGAACTCCTACGGCTGGCGGGTCGATCCGGCCACCATCGGATTTGTCAGCGACGTGGTGAGCGGATTCCAGGCGGTAGTGCGGCATTTCCTTCCGCCGGGGGCGCCCGTGGTGGTGCCCACGCCGGCCTATGCGCCGTTCCTGACCGTGCCGGAGCAGTTCGGCCATCCGGTGCTGCGGGTTCCCGGGATCGACGGGCCGTCCGGTCATCGGATGGACCTGGCCGGTGTCGACCGGGCGCTCGCCGCGGGCGGACGCCTGGTGGTGCTCTGCCATCCGCACAATCCGACCGGCCGGGCATTCACCCGCGGGGAACTGTCGGCACTGGCCGGGATCGTCGACTCCCACCAGGCCCGAGTGTTCAGTGACGAGATCCACGCGCCCCTCAACCTGGCGGGTCGGCCCCACGTGCCGTACGCGTCCTTGGACGAGCGGACCGCCGGGCACACGATCACCGCGACCTCCGCGTCCAAGGCTTGGAACATATCGGGGCTCAAGTGCGCGCAACTGGTCTTCTCGGCCGAACAGGACGCTCAACTCTGGTCCGGGGTAGCTGACTTCTACATCCGGTCGGTGTCCCGGCTGGGTGTCGCCGCCCTCTGCGCCGCCTATGGGGAACAGGGCTCGCTGGACTGGCTGGCGGCCACCCTCGGGCGCCTGCGGGAGAACAGCCGGACCGTGGCGGAGGCCGTCGCGGCAGACATGCCCGGTGTGCGGTGTACGCCACCGGAGTCGACCTATCTGGCCTGGCTGGACTGCCGGAGCCTCGGGGTGACCGACGTGGCGGCGTACTTCCGCGAGCACGCGGGTGTGGCCCTGTGCGACGGCGAGGAGTTCGGCAGTCCGGGCTTCGCGCGCCTCAACTTCGCGCTCCCGCCGGACCAGTTGGAACGGGCTCTGGCCGCGATGGCCGGAGCGGTTGCGGACCGGCGCCGGCTGCCGCCGCCCGCACACGTCGAATCAGCAGAACGAACAGGGGTGGGACAGCAGTGATCCGGGTGCTGGTGGCGGGGTACGGGGTGATGACCCGCGGGGTCGTTCCCCACCTCGCCAGGCGAGCTGACATGACCGTCTCCCTCCTGAGCAGGCATCAACTCACGCCTCCGTGCGAGGGGGTGGAGATCGCCTCGCCGGACGACCTGGCGGACGCGCCGTTCGACGTCGTCCTCGGCTGTTTCGCGGACGACGAGCGCAGCCGCGAGTTCTGGACGGATCCGCGCGTGGTCGGCGCACTCTCCGGACTGCGCACCGCCTGCATCGAGATGTCGACGCTCAGCGTGGACTGGGCGGTCGAGTGGCACGCCCGGATCGCGCGGGCCGGCGGTGTGAGTTTCGAGTCGCCGGTGACCGGGAGCCGGGCCGGCGCGACGGACGGCACCCTAGCGGCCTTCGTGCACGGGAGTGCCGACGACGCGCGTGCGGAGCTGGTGCTCGGCACGTTCGTCCGCAACCGCTACGACTTCGCGGCGCCGGGCAACCCGGCCCGTTTCAAGCTCGTCTACAACGCCTGGGGGGCCTCGATCATGCACTCCGTGGCCGCGTACGTGCCCGCCCTGCAGGAGGCTCTGGGCCAGGACTTCGACGTCGCCCGGCAGATCCTGGGCGTCGAAGGCTGGATGGCTCCGGTCTGCGCGAGCAAGCTGGACCGGACGGTCGCGCAGGACTACTCGGACCCCGACTTCGCCCTGCGGCACCTGGTGAAGGACCTGCGCTACGCCCACGACGTACTGGGTGACTCCAACGAGTTGCTGGACCTGGTCTACCGCTCGTTCCGGGCGGCCGAGGACGCCTACGGTGGCGCGGCGGACTTCACCGCGGTGACCGGACCGGCGGTGCGAGCATGAGGTCCACCGACGTCGACGAGCTCAGGGGCCGGTTGGCCTCCGCGCTCGCCCCGGTGACAGGGGCCTCGGTCGCGCTGTCCGGTTCGCTCTCCCGCGGCGACTTCCGCACCCGGGACGGTCAGGTGGTCTCCGACCTGGACCTCATCCCGGTGATCCGGTCCGAGGCGGACGCCGGTCCGGTGCGGGCCCAACTCGCCCCGGTGCTCAGGTCGCTGGCCGCCGAATCCGGTCTGACGGTCAGTGCGGCGATCACGCTCGCGGACAACTTCTTCCGGGTCCGGCACGCAGCCTACGTGACCAGCATGGCCACCCGGCCGTTCATCAGCGACCCGCTCGGCCTCCAGGCCCACCTGGACGGCCTGCCGGAGCGGGCGTCGGAGAGCGTGCTGCCGTGGCTGGCCCAGCCGGTCGCGTACTACTTGGCCAAGTCCGGTTTCGCAGGCCCTGAGGAGAACGTCGGGAAGGCCGTGGGCGCGCTCCGGCGGCTGCTGGCGGAACCCGAGCTGACCCGCACCATCGGTGCGCCGGCCGACGACCCGACCAGGGACGTTCCGCCGTCCGACCTGACCACGCTGTACCAGGTCTGTACCGCGGCGTTGGGAACCCTGGCCGCGGACCACGGCGTCCGACTGCTGCCCTCATCGGCCGAGTTCCTGGCGCGCGCCGCCGAGGGGGCCACCGGGGAGGCGACGTTCCGCGCTGTCCGGGACCGAGCCTTCCTGGAGAACCAGGGCCTCCCGTTCGAACTCTCGTGCCTGACGGCCCGTCCTACCCCCGCCGACGATCGGAGCCAGTGAGCGTGTCCATCAACCTCCCGAACAGCTTTGTCGTCTCGGCCACCACGGCCGTGTTCGACGAGCCGGAGGCCGTCGACTTCCGGCCCTTCGCCCAACACGGCCTACCGGTGGCCCTGGTGGAGCAGCTGCAGGCCCGGCGCTTCCTCGTGACGACCGCGCGGGTCGCCTCCCAGGTGTCCGGCGAACAGTCCATCGACTTCGTCGAGACCCTGTTCAAGGTCCCGGTCCGGCTGAACGGCAGGGACTTCCTCTTTCCGGTCGTCACCTACGTCGACCACCCGTACTCGCTGATCCGCGGCTACCTGCTGGGCTTCAACAAGCTCTTCGCACCCAGGGCCACCGACCCGGGCATCCTCACGGCGCCCGGGCTCGAGGTCGACCTGCGGCCCCGGACGGATGAGCTCATCGTGGCCGAACCTCTGCCCCCAGAGCAGGAGTTGCCCATGCTGCTGTGGACCGACTACTCGGTCGGGGACGCCCGCTCGCACGGCCTCGCCACCCTGGACGTCGACGCATACGAGCGTCAGGGGGTCCGCTCCCTGGCGGCCCGCACGCCGTCCCAGCTGATCGGCGGCCGGAATGTGACGGTGCGTCGGCTGTACGAGATCCGGGACACCTTCGTCATCCGGGGCACGATCCCGCTGGCGTAGCCCGAAGCACAGAGGCCAGCCCCCGGGACACCCCCGGGTCCTGGCCGACAGGCGGGCGCCGACCGACACCGTCACGCGCCCGTTGGAACACATGAGGGGGACTTGTCGTGACCGAGGTACTGCCGGGGCACACCGGCACGTGGACGAGCAAACCGGGGATGAGGGTCGCAACACTCGGCCCGGCCGGGACGGATGCGCACGCGGAGGCCACCCGGCTCTTCCCCGAGGTGGTGCTGGCGGACTCCTTCGCCGATGCGGTCGCGTACGGGGAGGAGCACGGCACCTACGCCCTGGTGGCTGCGGGCTTCATCGAACGCGGTGGCACGGAGGTCGTGGACAGCTGGGTCGATCTGCATTTCAGGGCGTACGGGCGGATGTCCCTCGCGGCCGTCTGGGAGCGGCAGACCAAGGACATGTGCATCGCCACCAACGCGCAGCGCTCGCGGACCCTGGAGGGCGTCCGCCGGATCGCGATCCACCCGGCCACAGCCTTCTTCGCGCGGAAGTACACCCCGCAGGCCGAGATCCACTACGTCAACGCCAAGCCCATCGCGGTGGACCAGGCGAACGAAGGCGTGGTGGACGCCTGCGTCGGGTCACTGGACGTGGTCTCGAAGGCGCCGAACCTGCTGGTCCACGAGATCTTCAAGCCGACCATGGTCTGGTGCCTCTACGAGCCGCTGACCGAGCCCCTGGGCACCGGGGCGGCGCCCTGCCCCGCCTCCTCCGATCGCGAACCTACCCCCTCTCACCTGGTGGCACCGTGAACACGACCCTTCCCACCCCCGAGGCTCCGTCGGGCGAGCGGCACGAGGCCGGGTGCGCCGTGCTCGTGCTGGAGTTCGCCAACGAGATCCCGCGCCGGTCGCTGGAGGCGGTGCTCCCCGAGGGCCCGTCCGTCGTCCGGCATCGGATCGACCCGCTTGCCAACCCGGCACTGCTCGTCGGGCCGCACCCCGTGGCCGAGCAAGCCGCCCACTGGCTCGGGGAGTCGGCGCTGTCGGAGGGACCGCTCCTGGTGGTCGCCTACTGCTCCGGTGCGGTGCTCGCTCAGGCTCTCGCCGAGGCGTGGCCCGGCCAGTCCTCCGTGCTGCTCCTGGATCCGGCGGACCTCGGGCCCGACGACCCGCAGGCCCTCCTCGTCGAACTGGCCCGGAAGCTGGACGGTGGAGTCGACCTCGCGAACCTGCCCGAGCTGCGCGGTCGGACCGAGGCTGCTGCCTTCGACGCGGCGCGGAGCTTTCTGGTCGAGGTCCTGACGGCCGTGGCCCCGGACCTGCCGGCGCCGATCGCGGAGAGCCTCGTCGGAAAGCAACTCGCGTGGTTCTCTTACGGGTTGGCGGCTTCGGCGCACGAAACCCGGGTACGGCAACCCACTCGGGTCTTCCTCAGCGAGGGCATCGCCTGCTCGCCGCCCTGGGCGGGTGCCAGGGTCGAGATGCTTCCACTGCCGCAGGCGGAGCTGTTCACCGCCGACGCGGTCCGGACGGCAGCCGAGGAGGCCGTAGCGGTCCTGACGGCTGCTCACCTCGGAGCGCTGCCGGAGGCGGTGGCCTGATGCCGAAGACCGAGGCCGATGTCGCCTGGCAGTCGATCGACACCAGCCGGGTACCCGACGGACTGCCGTGCGCCGTGGGCGCCGACCTTGCCCCTGACACCCTGCTGGCGGCGTTCCGGCACGGCTTCTTCCCGCTCCCCACCGAGCACGCGGACGGTGTGGAGATCAACGAGATCATGTTCGCCGTCCATGTCGAGCTGGGCACCGTGCAGGAGTTGCCCACCCGGAACCCGCTCGGCCGGTTCGCCACCGTGTGGTGGAACCCTGCCCGCCGCCCCGTCTTCCGCCCCGGCGACGTGCACCTGTCCACCAATCTCCGCCGCAGGCTCCGCAATCGCCTGGGCTGGACCACCACCTGCAACACGGCCTTCGAGCGGGTGGTCGCCGAGTGCGCCGAGAACCGGGCGCACGAACGCCAGTGGCTCTCGGCGACGTTCGCGCAGTCGCTGGCGGACCTGCACCGCCAGGGCTGGGCGCACAGCGTCGAGGTCTGGGAGGGCGAGGAACTGATCGCCGGCGTTTTCGGGATCGGCTTCGGCGGAGTGTTCAGCATGGACTCGACGTTCCACCGCCGCCCCGAGGGCAGCAAGGTGGCCATCGCCGATTTGCAGGGCCGGCTCGCGGGGAGCGGGGTGGCGCTCCTGGACGCGCAGATGCCGGGCCCGCTGGCCGAGGGCCTGGGGGCCCGGCCGGTCGACCGGGACGACTACCTGGCCGCTCTCGGCGCGGTGGACCAGCCGCTGCGGCTGGACGAAGAGCCCAAGCCCGCGGCCTGGCTGGCCGCGGCGGCGGGCTGAGACAGGTGCCGAACATGCATGTCAGTACTGGAGGAAACGTGTACGCCACCGGTCACCCGGTCACCCTGATCAACCAAGTGGAGGCGGAGCGGATCGCCGTCGTCGACGGGGCCCACTCGTACAGCTATGGGCGGCTGCGCGCCGACGCCCAGGCGCTGTCCGCCCGGCTCATCGCGGCAGGATCCGGACGCGGCGACCTGATCGCCCTCCACGCCCGGCGCGGCTACGGGGCCGTGGTCGCCATGTTGGCGGTGCTGTCCGTCGAGGCCGGCTACGTGATCGTCGACCCGAACCTGCCGCAGGTCCGCCGCGAGCGGATCCTGCGCACCGCCCGCCCCGTGCTGGAGCTGCACCCGTCGGACGGCTGCGCGCAGTGGACCTCGACCCCCGGCGCCTTCGCCCCCGGGCCGACCGCGGCCGACGGGGTCACCCCGCGCCCGGCGGCGTACCTGGTGTTCACCTCGGGGAGTACCGGCGAGCCGAAGGGCGTCCGCGTCTCGCACGACTCACTGGCCTGGCACTCCCGCGCGGTCGGCACCGGCTATGCCCTGGACCCCGAGGACCGCGTGCTCCACTCGACCTCGCTGACCTTCGACGTCGCGGCCGAGGAGCTGTGGCCGACGCTCGCCCGCGGCGCGACCGTGGTGGTCCTGGCGAGCGCCCTCGGCGAGTACGACTACGACCGGTTCACCCGCTTCCTGGCCGAGACGGAGGTGACGGTCGCCAACCTCCCGGCCTCCTATGTCGCGGGCTGGGCCCGCCAGTTGGCCGCCCGGCCCGCACCACCGCCGGGACTGCGGCTCGTGGTGGCCGGCAGCGAGGCCGTGCAGCTGGAGACCGCGCGCACGTGGCTGCAGGGTTCGACACGGCACATCGACCTGTTCAACGCCTACGGGGTCTCCGAGGCGACCGTCACCTCGATCGCCGGACGGCTCACCGAGGACGTCCTCGGTGAGGGTGGCACCGCACCGATCGGCGTGCCGCTGCCGGAGGTCACCATCCGCGTCCTCGCCGAGAACGGCGCAGACGCCGGGGCCGGGGAGGTCGGTGAGTTGCTGATCGGTGGGCCCGGTGTCGCCGACGGCTACCAGGGTGACCCCGCGCTGACCGGTGCGCGGTTCTCCACCACCGAGGACGGGACACCCTGGTACCGGACGGGCGATCTCGTCCGGTACCGGGACGGCGCCCTGGTCTTCGTCGGCCGGAAGGACGAGCAGCTGAAGATCGGTGGCCACCGGATCGAGCCCGGCGAGATCGCCGCCGCGATCGTCGAGGTGTCCGCCGCCCAGGACGCCCGGGTGCTCCGGATCGACGGCGAACTGACCGCCTGCACGCTGGGGCCGACCGGCCTGCTGCAGGGCGCACTCTGCGACGCGCTCGCCGAGCGCCTGCCCTCCTACATGCTGCCCACCGCCTTCCTCGCGTTGGAGAGCTTCCCGATGACCACCAGTGGGAAGGTCGACCAGACCGCCCTCCGTGCGCAGGCCGAAGCGGCGCTGCGGGCACGGGCGGAAGCAACCAGGCAGGCCGAAGCGGCTGCGCCGACCTCCGCCGACGAGCCCACCTTGGGCCTCGAAGCCCTGCTCGGCATCTGCCGCGACCTGCTCGGCCGTCCCGAACTCGACGGCACGGCGGACTTCTTCGAGGCCGGCGGCACCTCGCTCGCGGCAGCCCGGCTGGTGGCCGCGCTCTTCCGGCAGCACCAACTGGTGGTGCCGATCGACGCGGTCTTCGCCCACCCGCGCCTGGAGGCGCTGGCCCAGCACCTCACCGAGCTCTCCCGTGGCTGATCCCACACCCGCCCTCACCCAGGACCCCCCACAAGGTGCAGCCATGACGACCGAAACACCGCTATCCGACCCGGACGGTCCCGCCGTGGCCCTCCCGCCGCTGCGTCGAAACCTGAAGTTCCAGGCCTACTGGGCGGGCGCCACGGCCGGCGCCGTCGGAATGGGCATCAGCAACCTCGCGTTCCCGCTGCTGATCCTGGCGATGACCGGGTCCCCGGGCCAGGCGGCCGTCTTCAGCGCGCTCCAGGTCGGGACCCAGATGGCGCTCGGCATGCCCTCCGGCGCGCTGGCCGACCGGTTCAACCGCCGGACGCTGCTGATCACGGCCGAGGCCCTCCGCTTCGGCATGATCGCGACCGTCGCCGTCGCGCTGAGCCTGGGCACGCCCACCATGGCGCACCTGTTCGCGGTGGCCGTCGGCCTGGGTGCCGCACAGGCCCTCGGCGCGCCCTCCCGAGCGCTGGTCCTACGCTCCATCGTCCCCAAGGAACATCTGACCCAGGCCCTCAGCCAGGACGAGGCACGGGTGAGCGTCGCCGGACTGCTCGGTCCGCTGCTCGCGGGCGCGCTGTTCGCCGTGGCCAGGACCGCCCCCTTCGTGGTGGCACTGATGGGCTTCCTGGTCTCGCTCTGCACCGCTTCTGCGGTCCGGTTCGACGACCGCCCGGCCGCTGGGACGGGCAAGTCTCGCGGTGGCGCCTTCCTCGGGCTACGGGTGCTGTGGCAGAACCGCACCCTGCGGGCCGTCACCGCGGTCGCCGCTGCGGTGAACCTCGCGGGCGCCGCCACCATCTTGATCACCGTGGTGACGCTCCAGCAGCACCACTCCAGCACTGCGGTCGGCTTCGCGCTCGCGGGTGAGGCCGTCGGCGGGATCATCGGCGCCACCCTGATCAGTCGGCTCCACAACCTGATGCAGCCGGGGAAGCTCCTGCTGACCGCCTGCTGGCTGTGCGTGCCGCTGCTCGCCGGGCTGGCGGTGCCGGCCGGCCCGGTCTGGGTCTTCGCGTTGCTCCTCGCCGTGGCCACGGGGATGCCCGCCCTCATGGTCATGATCGACATCCTGGTCTTCCGAGCAGTGCCGGACGAGGTGCGCGGACGGGTCATCGCCGGTACTTTCATGGCCTTCTCGGTGGGCACCCCGCTGGGCAGTCTGATCGCCGGCCTCCTGCTGGACGCCTTCTCCCCGCAGACCGCCGTCCTTATCGTCTGCGCACTGCTCACCGCGCCACTGCTCGTGGCCTCGGCACAGCGCGGCCTGCGCGAGGCGGTCTGGCCCGCCGAGTGACAGCACCCGTCACCCCTGCCATCACCCAGCCGCCCGCAACCGAACGAACGACAAGGACACGACGATGACCGAGAGCACGTTGACCGAGCCGGCCCAAGCGCCCACAGCTGCCGCGGTCGGCGCCATCGTGCTGGACTCCGCAGCCGCGTTGCTGGGAGCACCCGTCCTCCTCACCGACAATTTCTTCGCGCAGGGCGGGTCATCACTGATGGCCGCCCGGCTGGCGACCCAGCTCGGCAGCGGCCTGGGCGGTGTGGAGGTCTCGCTCGACGACATCTTCGAGGCCCCGGTCCTCGGGGACCTGGCCGAGCGACTGCGGGAGCGGGTCGCGTCCGCGGCGCCGACCGCCCCCGTACCTGATGCAGGGGGAAACGCCGTTCCCCAGGCCGGCGCCGTCGGAGCGGCCGGGCGGACAGCGAGCGGTGACCTCGCCGGCGAGCGGGTGGCCGGTCCGGTGCTCGCAGGGCAGCCCATCCCCCTGACGTACAGTCAGGAGCGCCGCCGGGAACGGGACGCCACGTCCACCGGTGCCCGCATACCGCACCACATCACCGAGGTGTTCGAGGTGTCCGGCGAGCTGGACGCCGATGCCCTGGGTCTGGCCTGCCACGACGTGGTGGACCGCCACCCCTCGCTGCGCACCCTCTTCGCCTCCGACCACGCCGGGCACCACGCGAGCCTCGGTCGGCCGGACGAACTGGACACGGACCGGCTCTTCCGGGTCGTGGCCGTGGACAGCGCCGACGCCGCCGACCGGGTCGTCAACGAGGACGCGACCCGCCTGTTCCAGCTCGACCGGGAGGTCAAGCTGAGGGTGACCGTGCTCCGACTGCCGGACTCGACCATGCGCCTCGTCGTCACCGTCGAGCACCTGGTGTCCGATGGCGAGTCGTTCAGCATCCTGCTGGCCTCGCTGGCCGACGCCTATCGCGCACGCCTCGACGGTCGGGCCCCGGATCTCGGCGCCGCCCCCACCGGCAGCCTCAGTTGGGGCGAGACCGAACACCACATCCACACCGAGCGCCTGGCCACGAACCTGGCTTACTGGCGGGGCAACCTCGACCCGCTGGAGGCCCTTCCCGAGATGCGACTGCCGGGCATGCACGAGCCCACCGCACACCCGACCACGGCTGAGCAGGCACGTGAGGTGATCAGCAGTGACCTCGTCGAACGCCTGCGGGAATGGTGCGCCGCACACGGCTGCACACTGTACGGCGGGTTTCTGAGCGCCCTCGCGCTCAGCTCGCTCGCGCACTCGGGGCGCAGCGTGATCGGCGTGGTCAGCCCCACCTCGGTCCGCCCGGCAGGATGGGACGGCGAGGTGGCCTGGTTCTCCACCTCGTCGATCTTCCGCTTCCGGGTCAACTCCGAGCTGCCCACCTCCGCGGTGCTCCGCTCGGCCCGTACCTCGGTGCTCAGCGGTATGGCCCATGCCATGCCACTGCCGCTGCTGGTCAACGAACTGCAGCCGGGCCGCGACACCGAGCAGCTCTGGCGCCCCTGGCTCTACCTCGACGTCTCGGAGCATCCGGGCGGCTCGTCGCTCAGCCTGGCCGGCGCGCGGGTGTCCGCGACGGAGGCCGACCTCACCCCGGCCCTCCGCCCGGGCGTGGCGATCGGCGTCACGGTCGAACCCGCCGCAACCTCCGTCCTGCTCCAGTACGAGGCCGAAGCATGGTCCGCACAGCACGCCCAGACCTTCGTCCGGTCCCTCGTTTCGTCCGTCGAACTGCTGCTGAGCGACCTGCCGGTACTTGAGTGCGCCCGTGTGCTCCGCGCCCGCCATCGCTTCCACCTCTGAAGCTGCCGCGGACAGTGGGGTGGGCCCGGGTGCGTACCCGCCTGTCCCGCCGCACGCTGCGGGTCCGGCGCTCGGTCCGCGTCGGCGGGGACCGCAGACCTGGAAGTCCCTGCGGGGGGGGGGGGCCCGCCCGGCGGGGGGGGGGGGCGGGGCCCCCGGGGGGGGGTGCGGGCCCCGCCGGCGGCGCGAGCACGGGGGGGGGGGGGGGGGGGGGGGAGGGCCGGCCGGCCCCCCCGCCCGCGGGGGGTCGGGCGCTGGGCCCGCGGGGGGGGGCACCCCTCCCGTGCATGTCCCGGGGGGGGCCTGGCCCTTCAGCCTCGGCTGAAGGGCCAGGCCCCCGCAGGGTGGATGCCACACGGCCGCGGCACAGCTCCATCGGCGTGTCGCTGGAGGAGATCTCACGCCAGGTCAGACACTCCAGCTCCGCTGTCACCGAGGGGTGTACCGGTCGCTGATCCGGACCGGCGCCGTGGTGATGGACGACCTGTTCTGAGGCTCAGTCACTCAGTTAGACACGCACAACGAAGCAGGGCCCTACCGAATCTCTCCGATAGGGCCCTGACCTCGTACTACTGGGTCGGGGTGGCGGGATTTGAACCCACGGCCTCTTCGTCCCGAACGAAGCGCGCTACCAAGCTGCGCCACACCCCGGTCCTGCTTCGTTGCTCTCCGTTCCCGGTGCAACGAGAAGAACTCTACCGGACGGGTGCCGAGACGCGAAATCCGGTTTGCCGGGGCGCTGAGCTGGGGGTCAGCGGCGGGGGGTGAGGGTGAGCAGGGTGGCTTCCGGGGGGCAGGCGAAGCGGACGGGGGTGTAGCGGTTGGTGCCGCAGCCGGCCGAGACGTGCAGGTAGGACTGGTGGCCGCCGGCCCGGTGGGCGGAGAGGCCCTTGACCCGGCGGGCGTCGAGGTCGCAGTTGGTGACCAGGGCGCCGTAGAAGGGGACGCAGAGCTGGCCGCCGTGGGTGTGCCCGGCCAGGATCAGGGGGTAGCGGTCGGCGGTGAAGGCGTCCAGCACCCGAAGGTAGGGGGCGTGCACCACGGCGATGGAGAGGTCGGCCTCGGGGGACGGGCCGCCGGTGACGGCGCTGTAGCGGTCACGGCGGATGTGCGGATCGTCCAGCCCGGTGAACTCGACGTCCAGGCCGGCCAGCTTGAGGCGGCCGCGGGTGTTGGTGAGGTCGAGCCAGCCGGCCGCGTCGAAGCCGTCGCGGAGGTCCTCCCACGGGTTGTGGACGGCGCCGGTGATGCCGCGCCGGCCGGAGCCGTCGGGGTTGTTCAGGCCGTGCACGCCGCTCTTCAGGGCCTTGAGGTAGCGGGTGGGGCTCTTCGGGCTCGGGCCGTAGTAGTCGTTCGAGCCGAAGACGTACACGCCGGGGAAGTCGAGCAGCGGGCCGAGCGCGTCGAGGGTGGCCGGGATGCCGAGCGGGTCGGACAGGTTGTCGCCGGTGTTCACCACCAGGTCGGGGCGGAGGCCGGCCAGGCTCTGCAGCCAGCGCTGCTTCTTGGTCTGGCCGTTGACCATGTGGATGTCGGAGACCTGGAGCACTCGTACCGGTCGGGCACCCTTCGGCAGGATCGGT
Source organism: Kitasatospora sp. NPDC101801 (assembly GCF_044766665.1). Lineage (NCBI taxonomy): Bacteria > Bacillati > Actinomycetota > Actinomycetes > Kitasatosporales > Streptomycetaceae > Kitasatospora > Kitasatospora sp. NPDC101801. Next base: position 23,805 of record NZ_JBIWML010000032.1, on the reverse strand, counting down.
ACCTCGACCCGGCGGAGCCGGAACGAGCGGACCTCGTACCCGGCGGAGTAGGCGAGGCAGGCGGCGCCGGCGGCGGCGATTCCGAGCGGGACGGAGTACAGAGGTCGCATCGGTCCATGATCTCAGCTCGCCGGCGTTCGGATGTCAGGGATGTCAGGGAGGCGAGGGGAGAGCCGGTCGATGCGCTCCGCGGCGGAGCAGGCCGGACCCGTCGGACCTGTCGGACCCGCCGGGCCAGGACGCGCTCGCGGAGGTCACGCGAGGAGTCACTCCAGCAGGACGCCGCCGGTCAACGGGCCGACCGGATCCGACCCCCGGGCCGACAAATGTCGCTATCTGACGTGCTCCGTCAAGAATTCGCGGAAGACGGGGCTTCGATTGTGGGCCAGCCGCGCTCCTTGGCGACCCGGCGAATTTCCGGATCGTCACCCAGTACCCGTGGATTGCCGACCGCGCAGAGCATTCCCGCGCTCTCCGGGTGATCACCGTAGCCGAAGCAGCGGGAGGCCGAGAGTTCCATTGTTGCCATGAGCCCGACAACAATGGCAAGTCGGCTGTTCGAGGCATTGGCCGTGGGGGAGTAATAGAGGACGACGTCGGCCGCTGCCCCTCTGTAGCCGTCCTGCGACGCTCCGTCAAAAATGGGTAGTAGAAGCACGACCAGGTCGCCCTCGGCCCGGTGTCTCTGCATGGCTGCCCTGGCCGGATCGACCGAATCGCCCGCGCCGCCTCTGAGATCGAAGAATGCAGCCCTTCGACTTGGCGGCACTGCCAATGTTCCTTTGCCGGTCCCGCCTGTCACGCCGTGGCCCCCGCCGCTCGTTCCATTGGCTGACGGCCAATGGTCTCTCCCGAAAATAGCGCATTGGGTGATCGGTCAGCCACGGTGGATGACCAATATTTGCCGGGCCCGCCGGGAGGAGAAACACGTCCGATTGCCTGGAAATGCTCCCAGCGGGTCGTGATCACGACCATTGGGAGCATTCACCGGAGGCCGGATCAAATGGGGGCGCGACGGTCGAAACGGGCCCTGATCCGACACTGGCGGGACTCCTCGGCCGACCGGGACGGTACCCTCGGCGCCTCTATCAACTCGGGGATTGACAAGATTTGACAACGCCTGTTGAATCTCGAAGGACAACGTTGCCGATGCGAGGCGAAGGAACGCGATGGCCGGGGGAGACAGTGACACGGTCGGGATCATCCTGGCCGGAGGCAGGGGTGAGCGGGCCAAACCGATCACCTTGGAAGCCACTGACTACATCCGCAGTAAGGCGCTGATCCCGTTCGCCGGGCGCCGACTCATCGAGTGGGTGATCGACGCCTGCCGTGAGCAGGGCATCCGCCGGTTCTACGTGGTCGCGCAGGGGCTGGAGAACCGCAGCCAGGTCAAGCTCCTGCTCGGGCACGGCGAGCGGTACGGCGTCGAGGTCCGGTACTCGCGCTCCAGCTTCGACCGGTACAACGTCGGCTCCGGTGCGGCGACCCTGCACAACCTGGAGCAGTGGGACCTCACGGGTGAGGCGCTGGTCCTGCCGGTCGACTCGATCTTCGACTTCTCGCTGGCCGAGCTGCGGGCCACCCATCACGCCAACAACGCGCTGGTGACGGTGGCGGCCGTCGCCCGCAGCCCGCTCGAGGTGGCCGGCAAGTACGGGGCCGTGCAGACCGACTCGGACGGCCGGGTCTCCGGTTTCGTGGAGAAGCCGAACCTGGCCCAGGTGCACGAGTTCTTCCCCGGCATCAGCGGTGACAGCTGCGGGCTCATCCCGACCAACGCCGGGATGTACCTGATCGACTGCGGGCGGCTGCGGGCCGCCGCCCGGGAGCCGAAGCTGATGCGGCAGGCGCAGCAACGGCTTGACTGGGGCGGTGAGTTGCTGCCCTGGCTGGTCCGCAACGGCCACCCGGTGGCGGCGCATCACATCGCCCGGCTCGGCGACCTCGGCAACGTCGAGGACTACCTGGTCACGCTGCGGAACGTGCTGGCCGGCGACTACCCGCAGATGAACCAGCTGATGACGACGCCGCACAGCGAGCGCCCGCGGTTCTGGGTGCACAAGAGTTCGCTCGACACCCGGGACGACGTCACCGGCACCACGCTGGCCGACAAGCTCGCCAACGGCACGGTGCAGATCGGCGCGGGTGTCCGGATCGGCCGCCACGTCACCATCGGCGCCGACGTCCGGCTCGAGTACTCGGACATCGGGGACGGCGCGGAGGTCCGCGAGGGCGCCAGCCTGGTCGGCGCGTCCTGCGGCGACTCGGCGGTGATCGGCCCGTACGCGGAGATCAAGGACAGCTATGTCGGACCGATGGTGGAGATCCGCTCGGAGCGCGCGCAGCCGGTGCGGCTGGACGGTTTCTCGGCTGTGGGCGACGGCGCGTTCCTGTGGCCGGGGACGCGGCTGTCGGGGGTGAGCGTCTACCCCCGGCTGAAGGTCCCGGCGATGGCCAACCTGCCCTCCGGGACGGCGCTGACCAGCTCGGACGACATCCTGCGCTGGGTCTGAACAGGGCCGGGCGAACCACCGCCCGGAAGCCCGGGCGGGCAATCACCCGACGAGCCCGGGCGGGCAGCCACCCGACGAGCCCGGGAGAACGACCACCCGACGAGCCCGGCGGAGCGACCACCCGACATCCGGGCGGCGCGACACCGAAGGCCCGACCGGTGCGACAGGTCCGGCCGCAGGCACCTCCTGCGGCCGGTGAACGGACGGGGCAAGCCTTCGAGCGCAACGAGGAGGAACCGATGGACAGCCCGGTAGTGGTGGTCGGCGGTGCCGGCCGACTCGGCCGACTGATCGTGCAGCGCCTGCTGGACCGAGGTGAGAGCGTGCGTGCCATCGGCCGCACGGTGCAACTGGCGAGACGTCACCTGCCGCCCGGCGCGGTGTTCGTCCAGGGCGACGTCCGCCTGCCGGAGACCCTGGCCGGGCCGCTGGCCTGGTCGTCGGCGGTGGTGATCTCGGTCGAGCCGGGCACCGACGACCAGGGGCCGAACCGGCCCGAGGCGACCATGTACCTGGGCGTGCGGAACGTGCTGGAGGCGGCCACCGCCGCCGGGGCCCGCCCGCACGTGGTGCTGGTGAGCCAGTTGCACGCGACCCACCAGGGGCACCCGTTGAACGCGTACGGGCGGCTGCTGGAGTGGCGTCGGGCCGGTGAGGAGCTGCTGCGCGAGTCGGGGCTGCCGTACACGGTGGTCCGGCCCGGCTGGCTGATCGACGATCACGCGGTGGGCGAGCGGGTCCGGCTGGAGCAGGGCGACCGGGGCTTCGGTCAGGTCGACCGGCAGGACGTCGCGGACGCGGTCGTGCACGCCCTCTACTCCACCCCGGCGCGCGGCCTCACCTTCGAGCTCTTCAATGAGCCCGGCGCGCGGCTCACGGACTGGGAGCGGGCGTTCGCCTCGCTCGAACTGGACCGCGCCCCCGTGGCCTGAACCGGACCTGTACCGGGTCCGAACCCGGCCTGAAACGGGCCGGCCGGCGAGCTCGGCCGGCCCGCTCCGCCGCTCGATCTTCCCCCGTCGCAGCGACAGAAATGACAGAGGAAATGACAAAGAGTCACACGCCCATGGGTGCGCCCCCGGGGTTGACCGAGGCCGTGATCGGCCCCGGTCGCGCCCAGCCGCTGGGCGCCACCCTCGATGCCACCGGGGTCAACTTCTCGGTGTACTCCGAGCACGCCACCAAGGTCGAGCTCCTGCTCTTCGACCGGTACGACGCGCTGGCGCCCAGCCGGGTGATCGAACTCGACCCGGACCGGCACCGCAGCTACCACTTCTGGCACTGCCGGGTCGAGGGCCTGACGGTCGGTCAGACCTACGCCTACCGGATGGACGGCCCGCACCACACGAAGGACTCCGGCAGCCGCTTCAACCCGCGCAAGGTACTGCTCGACCCGTACGCCCGGGCCAACGTCAACTCCCTCTGGGAGCGGGTCAGGGCGATCGGCCCGGAGGACAACTGCGCGTACTCGATGCGCAGCATGGTCGTGGACCTGGACGGCTACGACTGGGAGGGCGACGAGCCGCTGCGCACGCCGCTGGCCGAATCGGTCATCTACGAGGTGCACGTCGGCGGCCTGACCGCCTCCCCGACGGCGGGCGTCACCCACCCCGGCACCTTCGCCGGTGTGGTGGAGAAGATCCCGTACCTGAAGGAACTCGGCGTCACCGCCGTGGAGTTGCTGCCGGTCTTCGACTTCGACGAGCGCCAGGTGCTGCGGACCGGCCCGAACGGGACGCCGCTGCACAACTACTGGGGCTACGACCCGTTCGGGTTCTTCGCCCCGCACACCGGGTACTGCTCGGACGCCTGCGAGTGCACGCACATCACCGAGTTCCGGGACATGGTCAAGGCGCTGCACCGGGCGGGGATCGAGGTCATCCTCGACGTGGTCTTCAACCACACCTCCGAGGGCAACGAGCACGGCCCGACCATCAGCTTCCGTGGCCAGGCGAACGAGACCTACTACCACCTGTGGCCGCAGGACCGCCGGCACTACATGGACTTCACCGGCTGCGGCAACGCGATCAACGCCAACCACCCGGCGGTGGCCAAGTTCATCATCGAGTGCCTCGAGTACTGGGTGACCGAGCACCACGTGGACGGTTTCCGCTTCGACCTCGCCTCCGAGCTGTCGCGCGGCGCCGAGGGGTACGAGATGGACGTGCCGCCGGTGCTCTGGGGCATCGAGCTGTCCGGCATCCTCTCCGAGACGAAGATCATCGCGGAGCCCTGGGACGGCGGCGGCCTCTACCAGGTCGGCCGCTTCCCGGGGAAGCGCTGGTCGCAGTGGAACGGGCCCTACCGGGACGACATCCGGCGGTTCGTGCGGGGCGACGGCGGCCTGGTCGGCGCGGTCGCCACCCGGATCGGCGGCTCCCGCGACCTGTTCAGCAAGAGCGGGGAACTGCCCACCAACAGCGTCAACTTCATCACCTGCCACGACGGTTTCACGCTGAACGACCTGGTCAGCTACAACGAGAAGCACAACCACGCCAACGGCGAGTCCAACGCGGACGGCTCGCACGAGAACTTCAGCTGGAACGGCGGGGTCGAGGGCCCGACCGACGCCCAGGACATCGAGCGGCTGAGGGTCCGTCAGATCAAGAACCACGTCGCGCTGCTGATGCTGAGCCGCGGGGTGCCGATGATCCTGGCCGGCGACGAGTTCCGGAACTCGCAGGACGGCAACAACAACGCCTACTGCCAGGGCAATCCGATCGCCTGGCTGGACTGGGAACAGGCCGAGAAGAACACCGAGACCCGGCGGTTCTTCCAGGAGATGATCGCCTTCCGCAAGCGCACCGCCGCGGTCCGCGAGCCGCACTTCTTCTCCGGCCGCCGCAACGACCGGGACCTGCCGGACGTCACCTGGCACGGCACCAAGTTGGAGCAGCCGGGCTGGGAGGACACCGACGCCCGGGTGCTGGCGTTCACGCTGGCCGGCTTCGGCGGGGAGCCGGACCTGCACGTGATCCTCAACATGTTCCACCTCGGCCTCGACTTCGAGCTGCCGCGGATCGGCGGCCACCGCTGGGCCCGCACCGTCGACACGGCGCTGGAGGCACCCGCGGACGTCCTGACAGCCGGCTCGGAGGAGCCGGTGGCCGGCCACACCTACCACGCCCACGGTCGCAGCGTGGTCGTCCTGACCTCGCTGCCCCACGACGGAGGCTTCCACCGATGAGCGCACCCGAGACCCGCCGCACGTACTCCGACAGCATCGCCGGCTACGTGACGTCGTACGATCCCACCCGCGACCGCTTCGGCCTGCGCACCTCCGACGGAGGCGAGTTCACCATCCACCTGGAGGGCTTCCTCGGCTCGCAGATCGTCCGCAACCTGGGCGACGAGTCGCGCGACACCTCCGGCGCCACCCGCGACATGCTCGCGGAGGGCCGCTACGTCTTCGTCCACGGCCTGTTCCACCAGTGGGACGGAGGCGAGCGGATCGAGGCCCGGCAGATCACCTTCCCGGAGGAGACCCGGGGCGCCTACGTCTTCGAGAAGCCCGACTGGTGGGTCCAACAGGCTTCCGAGATAGCGGACTTCTACCTGCGCGGGCACTTCCCCGACGGGGTGTACGACTGGCGCAACTTCCGGACCAAGCTGACGCTGAGCGGCACCCACCTGCCGGACTCGGCGGGCCAGGACGTGCGCCAGGAGACCGACACCATCTCCCGGCTGGTCTACGGGCTGGCCACCGCCTTCATGCTCACCGGGGAGCAGCGCTTCCTGGACGCGGCCGAGTCCGGCACCGACTACCTGCGCGAGCACATGCGGGTGAGCGACGACCGGGAGGGCATCGCCTACTGGTACCACGGCATCGACATCACGCCGGCCGGCCAGCGCAAGGTGTTCGCCTCCGAGTTCGGCGACGACTTCGACGCGATCCCGATGTACGAGCAGATCTACGCGCTGGCCGGGCCGACCCAGACCTACCGGATCACCGGTGACCCGCGGATCCTGAACGACATCGACCGCACCGTCGAGCTGTTCCACCGGTACTTCAAGGACGACGAGCGCGGTGGCTTCTTCTCCCACCTCGACCCGATCACGATGGACCCGCGCTCCGACGCGCTCGGCCGCAACCGGGCCCGGAAGAACTGGAACTCGGTCGGCGACCACGCCCCGGCGTACCTGATCAACGCCTACCTGGCCACCGGCCGGGAGGACTTCGCCGCACTGCTGGAGCAGACCGCCGACGACATCGCCCGGCACTTCCCGGACGAGCCGGCCAGCCCGTTCGTCCAGGAGCGGTTCCACGAGGACTGGACCCCGGACCGGACCTGGGGCTGGCAGCAGGACCGGGCCGTGGTCGGCCACAACCTGAAGATCGCCTGGAACCTGACCCGGATCCGGTCGCTGCGCGACAAGCCCGAGTACACCGCCCTCGCGGAGCGGATCGCCGAGATCATGCCGCCGGTCGGCAGCGACCAGCAGCGCGGCGGCTGGTACGACGTGGTCGAGCGCCGGGCGGACCCGGACAGCGGTGCGCACCGGTTGGTCTGGCACGACCGCAAGGCCTGGTGGCAGCAGGAGCAGTCGATCCTGGCGTACCTGATCCTGGCCGGGGTCTCCGGCGACCCGGAGCACAAGCGGCTGGGCCGGGAGGCGGCCGCGTTCTACAACGCCTTCTTCCTGGACTACGACGACGGCGGCGTCTACTTCAACGTGCTGGCCAACGGCATCCCGTACCTGCTCGGCACCGAGCGGCTCAAGGGCAGCCACTCGATGGCCGGTTACCACGCGCTGGAGCTGTGCTACCTGGCCGCCGCGTACACCAACCTGCTGATCACCTCCTCGCCGCTGACCCTGCACTTCCGGCCGCTGCCGGACTCGTTCCCCGGCCGGGTGCTGCGGGTCTCGCCGGACCTGCTGCCGGAGGGGTCGGTGCAGATCGACCGGGTGTGGATCGACGACCGGCCGTACAAGGACTTCGACCCGAAGCAGCTGACGGTCAACCTGCCGGCCTCCGACCAGCCGCTGCGGGTCCGGGTGGTGGTCGAGCCGGCCGACATGCGGTTGCGGATCAGGAGCGACTTCGACGGCCGGACCACGCACATCTTCCTGGAGGGCGTGGTCGACCTGGAGGAGCTGGAGAAGTTCCGCCGGGGGATGACCGAGGCCCTGTCGGTCGGGCCCGAGCGGGTGGAGTTCCACCTGTGCAAGGTGACCGCGATCGCCCGTCCGGCCATCAACGAGCTGCTGTTCCAGCGCACCAAGGTCGGCCTGGACGTGGACTTCGTGATCGTCGGTTCGGCGCTGGACGAGGTCACCCAGGCCCTGGTCGCCACCGACGCCTTCGTGCTCGACCCGGAGCACAGCTGCCCGCAGCACGCGTGACCCCGTAGCCCCGGTCCTCCCCTGCTGACCACGGCGCGGGGGAGGACCGGCCCCTTTTCCGAGACTCCTAAGGACTGTTGTGGCCACGATCGCACACCTCCGCGAAGCACCCGCCAGGGAGCGGCACGACGGGCTCTCCGACTACTGCCGGGAGCTGTTCGCCTGTTTCGCCAGGACCGACCAGCGGCGCTGGGGCGAGGTCTACCTGCGCGGACTGCTCCACGCCTCCGGCCGCCGGACCCCGGCCAACATCACCGAGCAGGTGCTCGGCCGACGGGTGGTGCAGCCGATCCAACAGTTCGTCAGCCAGTCCACCTGGGACTGCGACGGGGTGCGCAGGCACCTGGCCGAGCGGGTCAGCGCGCTGTCGGCGCCGCAGGCCTGGGCGTTCGACGAGGTCGCCTTCCAGAAGAACGGCACCCGCTCGGTCGGGGTGGCCCGGCAGTTCGTCCCGTCGGCCGGCCGCACGATGAACTGCCAGCTGGCGCTGGCCACTTCACTGGTCCACGCGGAGGGCAGCCTGCCGGTGAACTGGCGGTTGCTGCTGCCCCGGGAGTGGGACACCGACCAGGACCTGCGGGCCCAGGCGCACCTGCCGGAGGAGCAGCGCCACCAGTCCCGCGACGACTACCTGCTGGAGTCGTTGGACCAGATCCTGGAATGGGACGTGCCCCGGGCGCCGGTGCTCGCCGACTGGTCGCACGGGCAGGACATCGAACCGCTGCTGGCCGGCCTGGAGCAGCGCGGCCTGTCCTACCTGATCGCGGTGGGCGTCGGCACGCAGCTGACCGTGCCCACCCCGCCCGGCCGGACCCCGGTCGGCCGGATGCCGGCCGGTGAGCTGGCCCGGGCGCTCGGCAACCGCAGCCCGGGGACGGTGCTCGGCTGGCAGGAGGGCACCGGCCGGGTCAGGCACTCCCGGTTCATGGCGACGGCGCTGGTCGGCGGCCCGGTCGTGCCGCCCACCCGGCTGTCCGGCATCCGGGGCCGGGCGCCCCGCAACCTGGTGGTGGAGTGGCCGTTCGGCCGGCCGCAGCCGCGGACCCAGTGGGTCACCAACCTGACCTCGGACCGGCTGCCCGAGGTGGCCGCGCTCGCCGCCCTGCGGCACAGCTCGGGCACCGGCTGCGAACGGCTGCAACGGCACTACGGGCTGGCCGACTTCGAGGGCCGGTCGTTCCGGGGCTGGCACCACCACGTCACCCTGGCCTCCGCCGCGCTGGGCTTCCACACCCTCCGGGAGCTGGAGTTCGCCCGGCGGCCGGAACTCCGGTCCGAGGTGGGCTGAGCTGGGCCGCGCAGCACGGAGCCCGGGTGCCGGACCACTGGTCCGGCACCCGGGCTCCGTCGTGTCCGGACGGGGCGTCAGACGTAGCGTCCGATCACGTGGGTGATCACGCCGTCCCGGATCAGGTACGCGTAGGTGAAGTGCTCGGTGACGGCACCGCCCCTGGCGGTGAAGACGTACTCCACGACGGTGCGGTCGCCCGCCGCCGTCACCGAGATCTCCCGGTAGTGGCCGCCGTCCTCCAGCACGTCGGGGCGGAGGAAGGAGTTGACGATCCGGTCCCGGCCGGCGAACTGCGCGCCGGCCCGGTCGAAGTGCGCGTCGGGGGCGTAGCTGGAGCTGACCCGGGCCAGGTCGCCCCGGTTGGCGGCATCGGTGAACGCCCGGATCACCGTCAGGTCCTGCGGGCGGGCCGGGGTGCCGGTGGCGGTCGGCTCGGTGCCGGTACCCGCCGCGGTGGTGCCCGCGGTGGCGGAGGCCGAGGCCACCGGTGCCGGTCCGGCGGCGGTTCGCCCGGTGCTGCCGCAGGCGGTGGCGAGGGCGGCGACGGTCAGCAGCGCGGCGGCTGCCCGGCGGGCGTTCACCGGGCGCTCCGCACATGGAAGTTGAAGTCCCAGTGGCCGAGCGTGCCCCAGAGGCTGAGCCAGAGCGGCAGCACCTGCTCCAGGCCCCGGGCGCTGCCGATCCCGCCCAGGTCGATCACCCGGTCCGGTGGCCAGCCGAAGGCGGTCAGCAGCCCGACCGTCTCTTTCTTGGCGATCTCGTCCTCGCCGCAGAGGAAGACGTCGTGCGGACCAGGCACCCGCTGCGGGTCGACCATCACCCCGGCGTTCATGGTGTTCAGGGTCTTCACCACCCGGGCGGCGGGGAAGGCCCGCTGGATCTGTTCGCCGAGGCTGTCGGTGTTGACCGGGTCCAGGGTGGGCGGCAGGCCCCGGGAGAAGTCCAGCGGGTTGGCGACGTCGATCAGCAGCTTGCCGGCCAGGTTCTCCGCCCCGGCGGCGGTCAGTGCGGCCAGACTGGCCGTTCCCATCGAGGCGTTGACCACCACCTCGGCGAACTCCGCGGCCGCCGCGAAGGTGGTGAGGCGGAGCTCGGGGTGGTCGACGAGCCAGTGGGCGAAGGGCGGGTTGCCGTACCCGTCGGGCTCGGTGCCGGCCAGGGTCCGTTCGACGTCCCTGGTACCGATCCTGACCTCGTGCCCGAGATCGGCCAGCCGGGCCGCGAGGGTCCGGCCGACGGTTCCGGTGCCGATGACTGCGTAACGCATGGTGGGGCCTCCTCCTGGAGGTGGTGGGCGACGGACGCGAGAAGGCCCCGGGCGGGTGCCCGGGGCCTTCTGGGGGGTCAGACCTTGTAGCGGAGCTTCACGTCCTCGGCGAAGCCGAGGTAGTCGCGCAGCGGCCAGACCTGCTCGAACTCCAGGTACTCGCGCATCGGCAGCCGGCCGAGGGCGGTGCGGTCGAGCTCCTCGGCGTCGGGGGACTCGATGATCGCGATCACCCGCTTCTGCGCCGCGACCTTCCAGATCCCGACGCAGAAGCCGGAGTCCATGGTCTCCTTGGCGTGCTCGGCCTCCTCCTGCTCGACCTCCCACAGCTCCTCGAGCGTGATCCGGCCTTCGTGCTTCCACTTCATCTGGACGTAGAACAGCATGAGTTCTCCTGGGGGGATGGACGGGATCAGGCCGCCGAGTTCAGACGGACCGTCAGTTCGTGCTCGGCGCCGAGGACCTCGGCCGCCAGGTCGTACGGGGTCTTGCCGTCGTGGCCGGTCAGATCGGTGCGGGCGCCGGCCTCGACGAGGATGGCGGCGCACTCCTCCCAGCCGTGCCAGAGCGCGTCGTGCAGCGGGGTGTAGCCGTTGGTCGCGCCCTGGAAGTCCAGGTCGATGCCGTCCTGGCGGACCAGGTCGGCGGTGATCGGGGCGTGGCCGTTGTAGACCGCCTTGTGCAGCGGGACCGCGCCGAAGCACGGCTCCACCGCGTTCACGTCGGCCCCGGCGGCCAGCAGCAGCCGGGCGATCTCCCGGTGGCCGTCCCGGGTGGCGACGTGCAGCGGGGTGTGGCCGTCGTTGAAGCCGTTCAGCCGGGGGGCCCTGGTGTCGACCTCGGCACCGGCCGCCAGCAGCGCCCGGACCTGCTCGACGTCGTCGGCCACCACGGCGGCCATCAGCCGCTGTTCGGCGACGCGCTCGGCGTCCTGGTTGCGGCGGTCCGCCAGCAGCTGCTCGGCCCGCAGCAGCAGGTCCTTGCCCCGGGTGTTGACGTTGAGCTCGTACTCGAAGTGCTGGCGCAGCGAGAAGCCGTAGTGGGTGTACAGCTCCAGCCCGGCGCCCTGCTCCAGCAGGTACTCCACCAGGTCCGGGTACTTGAACCAGAGCGCGTCCATCAGCGGGGTGTGCCCGGTGGTGGGGACCACCGCGTCGACGAACGCCCCGGCCTCGACCAGCAGCCGGGCCACCGGCACGCTGCCGCTCTGGCACGCCTTGTGCAGGGCGGTGGCCCCGGCCCGGGCGTCCGCCGTCCGGGGGTCGGCGCCGGCCGCCAGCAGCAGCCGGACCAGTGCCTCGTCGCCGCGGCCGGCCGCGACCAGCAGCGGGGTCAGGCCGCTGTCAGGGTCGGCCTGGTTGACGTCGGCCCGCTCGACCTCGATCAGGTGGCCCGCGGTCTCGGCGTCACCGGCGCGGACGGCCTGGAACAGCCGCTCCTGACGGTCCGCCGTGAACGCCGCGACCTCGCCGTTCGGGTCGAAGTAGACCTTCCAACGGACGATGGTGCCGTCCTCGCCGACCACGAAGCGGTGGGCGTCCTCGATCTCGAACTCCTGCAGGGTCCGGGTGTGCCGGCCCTTGGTGTACACCACGGCGAAGGCGGTGTCGCCCTCCGCCCGCAGGTCCCTGACCTCGTACTCGAGCACCTCGGTGGTCTCCGCGCGGATGCCGAAGGCCACCGCGACCGCCGCCGGGCCGATGTGCTTGCCCAGGTAGGGGATGACCCGGTTCCAGGTGTCCATCGGCAGTTCGAACTCGATGTCCTCGGCCAGGGTGGCGATGACGGTGTCCAGGTCTCCCCGGCCGAGTGCGTCGAACCACTGGGAGATGACCTCGTGCGTACGGGTGCTGTCCATCGGGAACGGTTCCAATCAGACGAGTCGGTGGATGAGCTGAACCGGCGTCAGCGGGCGGTCGCGGAGTCCGGCGCCAGGGCCTGGAACAGGTCGTCCCAGTCGGCCGGGGCGCTGCCGGGCGCGCCGTACATCTCGAAGGTCAGCGAGCGGGCGGACGGCAGGTAGAGCGCCTGCACACAGGCGTCGGCGACGGCCTGACGGGAGATCTGGCCGTCCCCGGTGTCGCCCTGCTCCAGCCGGACGCCGCCGGTGCCGCCGCCGGTCAGCCAGCTGGGGCGGACCACGGTGTAGGGCAGGCCCGAGGAGCGGACGGCGTCCTCGCCGGCCAGCCGCCAGTCGAGCATCCGCCCGGTGGAGTTGATCGGGTGGTTGCTGCGGGTCACGTAGATCTGGCTGACCAGTACGATGTGCGGCTTCTCGCCGCCGGCGGTGGCGGCGTCCAGCACGTTGAGCACGCCGTCGTACATGGTCGCCTTCGGGCTGTTGGGCCCGCTGTCGGAGGTGCCGGGCTCCACGCTGACGACCACGGCGGAGCAGCCGGCCAGCGGGGCGCCGAGCGACGCCCGGTCCCGGACGTCGGCCCGGAAGGCCGTCACCGAGCCGCCCGGGTGGGCCCGTCGGCTCACCACCCGGACCTGCTCGCCGCGGCTCACCAGGCCGGCCACCACCAGGCGTCCGACCGAGCCGGCGCCACCGATCACCGCTACCGGGTTGTCCACAGACTTCTCCTTCGACGTGTCACCGGGCCGCTGGCTCCGGTGGATGTCATGGGGGCGGGCCGGTCCGATGCCGGCCCGCCGGGGTCACGCGAACCGGCCGACGATCTCCACGACCGCACCGGCCCGGACGCGGTAGGTGTAGGCGAGGTCCTCGACCAGCCCGGCGGGGGTCTCGAACCGGTAGAAGACTGTCGGCCCGTCCTCGCCGTGGGCGATCCCGGTCTCCCGGTACTGCCCGGAGACCCGGACCACCCAGGGCAGGAAGAACGAGCGGAGCACCTGGTCGCGGCCGTACTGGACCGCTCCGGCCATGTCGATCCGGACGTCGGGGGCGAGCGCCGCCGTGAGGCCGGCCAGGTCACCCCGGTTCGCGGCCGCGACGAACGCGCGGACCGTGCTGAGCTCGTCCTGGTGCGCCATGGGTGCCCTCCCGGCTCGGAGCATAGTCAATCAACTCTGTCATTATTTGTCAATCAGCAAGTAAATACAGCCCTGACGGCCGCCCGGTCGTGGGGGGTGGAGCGGCCGCCAGGAGGTGATGCGTTCAGTGCTCGGCGGTGACCTTGGCGCGCTCGGCGCCCGCGCCGGTCGCGGCCGGTGCGGCCGCCGCCGGGCGCGGCTGCCGCAGGCCCTGGAAGCCGATCGCCAGACCGGTCAGCGAGAACAGGCCGGCGACCAGGAACGCCCACCGGTAGCTGCTCACGTCGCCCGCGCCGCCACCGGCGGTGGCGGTCAGCACGGCGGCCAGCACCGCGACGCCGACGCCGGCGCCGACCTGGTACGAGGCGGTGATCAGGCCCGCCGCGACGCCCTGGCGCTCGTCCGCGACGCCGCTCACCCCGGCGATGTTGACGGTCGGGTAGACCAGGCCGTTGCCGATGCCGTGCAGGATGATGCCGGGCAGGATGGCCAGCGCGTAGCTGCTGTCGCTGCCGACGCCCAGGTAGAGCAGGACGCCTGCGGCCTGGATCAGCATGCCGATCGTGACGACCGCGCGGACGCCCCAGCGGCTGACCAGCGGACCCGCCGCGAACTTGGCCACGCCGACGATCACGATGCCCAGCGGCAGGAACGCGAAGGCGGTCTTCAGGGCGCTCCAGTGCAGCGCCTCCTGGAGGTACAGGGTGGCGATGAACTGCCAGCCGATGGTGGAGCCGGCCCACACCACGCTGACCAGGTTGGCGCTGCTCAGGGAGCGGGAACGGAACAGCGACAGCGGCACCAGCGGCGAGCTGTGCCGACGCTCGATGGCGACGAAGGCGACCAGCAGCAGCACCGCGCCGCCTAGCACGCCGATGGTCTCGATCGAGCCCCAGCCCCAGCCGGGCGCCTGCACCAGGCCGTAGACCAGCGCCATGATGCCCAGCGTCGCGGTGATCGCGCCGCCCAGGTCGAAGCTCTGCCGCGGCCCGTCGGTGCGCGGCGCGTCGGCCTTGATCAGCGGGGCGGCGAGCAGGACCGCGATCGCGATCGCGCCGGGCGCGAAGAACACCAGGCGCCAGTCGATCTCGGTCAGCACGCCGGAGAGCACCAGGCCGAAGCTGTAGCCGCCGGCTCCGGTCATCGCGAAGACGCCGAGCGCGCGGTTGCGCTCCTCGCCCTCCCGGAAGGTGGTGGTGATCAGCGACATCGCGGCGGGTGCGGTGAAGCCTGCCGCCAGGCCCTTGAGCACCCGGGTGGCGATCAGCAGCGCGCCGGAGGTCAGGATCCCGCCCAGCAGGCTGGCGATGATGAACAGCACCGTCGCGGCGATGAAGGTGCGCCGCCGGCCCCAGACGTCCGCGACCCGGCCGCCGAGCAGCAGGAAGCCGCCGTAGCCCACGGTGTAGCCGGAGACCAGCCACTGCAGGGCCCCGTCCGACAGGCCGAGGCCGGTCTTGATGCTCGGCAGCGAGACGCCGAGCAGGGAGATGTCGAGCGCGTCCAGGAAGACGGCGCCGCACAGGATCAGCAGGGAGAGCTGCTTCCTGCGCGCGGAGATTTCCCCCGCGTCGGTCGATGGGCGATCGATGGTCGTCATGACGTGTCTGACTCCTCGGATGTGTCGGTCGGTCGGGACGGGGGAGGCGCCGGGAAAATCTGCGCTCCAACAGAAAACTCCCTTAGTCAATTCTTGTCAATCGCACAGTCAATCGCCTAGGCTGCGGCTGTCACTGGAAGCATCGGACGCACCACGGAGGATCTATGACCACCGTCCCGGCGAGTCGGGTCACCCAGCACGTCACGGGAGTGTCGAGCTGCCTGGTGGTGGCCGACATCGACCGCGCCGTCGACTGGTATCGCAGGGTGCTCGGACTGGAGCTGGTCAACCGGCTCGACCTGCCCGAACGCGGCGAACGGGTCGCGTTCCTCGGCGCCGACGGGCTGCGCCTGGAACTGGCCGAGCGGGCCGGTTCGGCCGGGCTGCGGCGGGCCGACCCGCCCGAGCACGGTTACGTCCAGGGGCCCAGCCACGTCGCCTTCTACGTCGACGACCTGACCGCGGTGCTGGCCCTGCTGGAGCTGCGCGCCGTCCCCGTCACGGTCGGACCGGTCGAGGTCGCCCCGCTGGGCATCAGCGTGGCCTTCGTCCGGGACCTGGAGGACAACCTGCTCGAGTTCGTCCAGGTCACCGGCGGGCGCTGACCCCTCGGGTCCTGGAGAAGGGAGGCACTGGTGTCGTCAACGCACACCGCACTCGTCACCGGAGCCAACCGGGGGATCGGGCTGGCGGTCTGCCGCCTGCTCGCGGACTCCGGGCTGGACGTGGTCCTCGGCTCGCGCGACCTCGAACGAGGGCGCCGGGCGGCCGCGGGCATCGGAGGCCCGGTCCGGGCCGAGCAGCTGGACGTCGCGGACCCGGACAGCGTCCGGGCCTGTGCCGACCGGCTGACCGAGGCCGGGACCGTGGTCGACGTCCTGGTCAACAACGCCGGGATCTACCCGACCGAGCCGTTCTTCGCGGTCTCCGAGCAGGTCCTGGCCGATTCGCTCCAGGTCAACCTGCTCGGCGCGTTCCGCACCTGCCAGGCCTTCGTGCCGGGGATGGTCGAACGCGGGTACGGACGGGTCGTCAACGTCTCGTCCACCGGCGGCCAGCTGACCCGGGGCGGACCCAACCCGCCGGCGTACGGCATCGCCAAGGCGGCCCTGAACGCGCTGACGCTGGTGGTCGCGAACTCCGTGCCGGACCACGTCAAGGTCAACGCCATGTGCCCCGGGTGGGTGCGCACCGACATGGGCGGCCGCGGGGCGCCGCTGACGCCCGATCAGGGGGCCGACACCGCAGTGTGGTTGGCCACCCTGACCGAGCACGGGCCCACCGGCAAGTTCTTCCAGGACCGGAGAGTGATCGCATGGTGACGGAGACCGTTCCACCGGAGGACGACGAGAGCATCCTCGCCGCCCCGGTGATGTCCACCGCACGCCTGGAGGCGTTCAGCGACGGCGTGTTCGCGATCGCCATCACGCTGCTGATCCTGGAGATCCACGTACCGGACCCGGCGACCTTCCGGGACGGCCTCGGGCTGGCGCTGGCGCACCTGTGGCCGTCCTACCTGGCGTACTCGATCACCTTCCTGCTGATCGGGATGATCTGGCTCAACCACCACCTGATGTTCCACTACATCATCAGGATCAACCGCACCCTGATGATCCTGAACCTGCTGCTGCTGCTCTCGGTCTCCTTCCTGCCGTTCCCGACCGCGGTCCTGGCGGACGCGGTCACCGAGGGCGAGGGCGAGAAGGTCGCGGCGGCGTTCTACGGCATCGTGCTGATCATGGGCGGGGTCTTCTTCAACGCCATCTGGATCTACGCCTCGCGCAGCCACCAGCACCTGGGGGAGCACATCTCCCCGACCCAGGCCCGGCGGATCCGGGCCAGGTTCGGGGTCGGGCCGTTCCTCTACCTGGTCGCGGTGCTGCTCTCCTGGGTCAGCGCGACGGTCAGCATCTGCTTCTACGTCGTCCTGCTGCTGTCCTACTTCATCGACGTCAGCCCGAAGCCCGCCGAGGTGGCGCAGTCCGCCGAGGCACCGCAGCCCGTCGGGCCGCCCGGGCCGGGCGCGTTCACCACCATCGCGAACAAGGAGTCCTGACATGCCGGAGACCATGCGCGCCGTCCGCCAGCACAGTTTCGGCGGCCCCGAGGTGTTGCGGCTCGACGAGGGGATCCCGCGCCCCGAGCCGCTCTGGACCGAGGTGCTGGTCCGGGTGCACGCGGCCGGCGTCAACCCGGTCGACTGCAAGACCCGTGCGGGCAGCGGCATTTCGCCGTCCCAGGGTGAGCTTCCGATCACCATCGGCTGGGACGTCTCCGGTGTGGTCGAGTCGGTCGGCTCGGGCGTCACCCGGTTCGTGCCGGGCGACGAGGTGTACGGGATGGTCAACTTCCCCCGGATCGGCGGCACGTACGCGGAGTACGTGACGGTCGACTCCCGTCAGCTGGCCTTCAAGCCGGCCGCGCTGACCCATGTGGAGGCGGCCGGTGTGCCGCTGGTCGCGCTGACCGCCTGGCAGAGCCTGGTCAGCGTCGGCCGGACCGGCCCGGGCACCCGGGTCCTGGTGCACGGCGCGGCCGGCGGCCTGGGCCACCTCGCGGTGCAGATCGCCCGCGCCCGGGGGGCCTACGTCTGCGGCACGGCCGGCACCCAGCAGTTGGAGCTGGTGAAGAGCCTGGGCATCGACGAGGCGTACGACTACACCAAGGTGCGCTTCGAGGAACTCGCGCACGACATCGACGTCGTGGTCGACACGGTGGCCGGGGAGAACGGGCTGCGCTCGCTGAAGGTGATGCGGACCGGCGGCGTGCTGGTGTCGCTCCCGGTGCCGCCGGACCCCGAGACGGTCGCCGAGGCCGCCCGGCGCGGGCTGCGTGCCGTGTCGCTGACCGTCGAGGGCGACCGGAAGGACCTGGAGGACATCACCGCGCTGATCGACGCGGGCGCCCTGCGCCCGGTGATCGGCGACGTGCTGCCGCTCGAACGTGCCGACAAGGCCCATGAGTTGATCGAGACCGGCCAGGCCAGGGGCAAGGTCGTCCTGCAGGTCGTCTGACCGCCGCCCGCTCCCGGAGGAGCGCACATCCCGTCAGGAATGAGGAACCATCCATGCCCATCATCAGGGTCAGTCTCATCGAAGGCTTCGCCAGCATGGCGGAGAAGGCGCAGATCACCATCGAGATGACCGACGCGCTGGTCGCGGTCATGGGCGAGGTGGCCAGGCCCTTCGTCTACGTCACGGTGGACGACATGAAGCCCGGGGCCACCTCGGTCGGCGGCAACCTGCTGACCGAGGAGATGATGCGTGGCGGCATCGTCAGCTCCGAGCAGGAGCTCGCCGTCAAGGTCACTCCGCGCCGGGTCAAGGACGCCTACGCGGCCCTCGACAGCGGTGACCTCGCCACCATCGTGCAGTACTGGGACAAGGACCTGACCTGGTCCGTCCCCGGCAGCAACGCGCTGTCCGGCCGCTACCAGGGGCTCGAAGCCTTCCTCAAGTACGTGGCGGCCCGCCGGGAGCTGTCCGGCGGCTCCTTCCGGTCGGAGGAGGAGCAGATCATGATCGACGGTCACCTCACCGCCTACCTCTGCCGGGAGTCGGCCATCCGCTCCGACACGGAGTGCTCCTGCGCCCTCGCGGCGGACGTCGTCCAGTTGCTGCACTGGGAGAACGGCAAGGTCGTCTCCGGCCAGGAGGCCTTCTTCGGCGACGGCGCCACCGGCAGCGACGCGTTCTGGCGCTGACGCCACCCCCGCCCCACCCGTTACCAAGGAGACATGATGATCCATCAGTTCATCCTGGCCGCACCGAAGCCCGGCATGACCGCGCTCGAGTTCCAGGACTACTGGGTGAACGTCCACGCGGTGAAGTTCGCCGGGCGGATCCCGCAGATCCGGAAGTACCTGATCGACAGCCGGATACCGTTCGACGCCGACCTCGGCTCGCCGGCCCTGCCGCACCAGGGCATCGCCGAGATCTGGCTGGAGAACGAGGAGGAGCAGCTCGCCTCGCTGCAGACCGAGGAGTTCCTCCAGGGCGCCCGGCTCGACGAGCCCAACTGGGCCGCCTTCTGGCAGAGCATGGTGATCGACACCACCGCGTACGAGATCGTCCCCGGCCCCGCCCTGGACGAGCAGAACCCGGGCCGGGTGAAGCTCACCGTCCTGCTCAAGCGGGCGCCCGGGGTCGAGCTGGCCGACTACCGCGAGCGGACCCTCGGCGCCTACGCCGGGGTGGTCGCCGAGGCCCCCGGCCTGCGCCGTTACCTGCACGCCCACACCCGGGACGGCTACTACGTGTTCGGCGAGGCGAGTTTCGACAGCGTCGAGCAGCTCTGGTTCGACGACGAGCAGTCGCTGCGGGCCGCCCTCTCCTCCCCCTGGTTCGCCGAGCTGAAGGCGGCTCAGGACGGCCTGGTCGACCCGAAGTACGTGTTCTCGCTGGCTGCCACCGAGTCCTGGATCATCGGTCCCGATCCCCGCTGACCTGGCGAAGTGCGACCGCTGACCTGACGCGGCGCCAGTGGCCGCGCACCGCGACGACGTCCGGTGCCGGGCACTTGATAGACAGGACCAGGGCCCGTGGAGCACCGCTCCGGAGCCCCCTCCCGGGACGCGCTCGGGTGGCCGGACCGGCCGCCCCCACCGGGCCCACGCCTGCGGCAGTCGCAGCGGTGACCGCCGCAGGGCGGTCGGCGCCGGCCGGACAGCTTCGCCTTCCCGGCCGGCCGCCGACCCCCATCGCACCTCCATCCGAAGGAGACCATCGCCCATGGCGAAGAAGCGCATTCTCATCGTCCTCTCCGAGTACGGCTATTGGGGAGAGGAGCTGATCGGCCCGCTGGAGACCTTCGACAAGGCCGGCTACGAGATCACCTTCGCGACCCCGACCGGCAAGCGCGCGGTGGCCCTGCCGCCGAGCTACGACCCGGAGTACATCGACCCGCCGCTCGGCCGCTCGGTGACCAGCACCGACATGGCGGAGAAGGTCCGTGCCTTCGACGGCTCGGACCGGCTGGACAACCCGCTCGACCTGTCGTCCTGGCTGCCGGACCGGCCGTACCGCAGCCGCAACGACTTCCTGCGCGCGTGGGAGGGCTACAACCACCGCCGCGAGCACGTCCAGGAGCAGATCGCCGACCGGTACGACGCGCTGCTGATCGTCGGCGGCAGTGGTCCGATCGTCGACCTGGCCAACAACTGGCGGGTGCACGACCTGGTGCTGGCCTTCTACAACCTCGGTCTGCCGATCGCCGCCGAGTGCTACGGCGTGGCCGCGCTGGCCTTCGCCCGCGAGCAGGACGACCGGGTCAGCATCCTCCGGAACAAGCACGTCACCGGGCACTGCATCGAGTACGACTACAAGGACGGCACCGGCTTCATGGGTACCGACTTCGTGATCGGCCCGCCGCCGTACCCGCTGGAGTACATCCTGCGCGACGCCACAGCTCCGAACGGTGCCTACCACGGCAACTTCGGCAAGGAGACCTCGGTGATCGTCGACTACCCGTTCATCACCGGGCGTTCGACCCCCGACTCCTACCTCACCGGCCAGAAGGTCGTCGAGGTGCTGGAGCAGGGCCTGCGCCAGTGGGGCTTCAAGGCCTGACCCGCGGCGACGGGCGGCCGCGCCTCGGCGCACACCGGCCGGCCGCCCGTGCCCGGCCCCTCCGTACAGTCCACCGATCGAGAGGTACGCAAGCCATGGCCAGCAGGCCCGCCCGGGTGGCGATGCTCGAGCAGTTCAAAGCCGACGGCGTGAAGTACATGTTCGGCAATCCCGGCACCGTGGAGCAGGGCTTCCTGGACGAGCTGCGGGGTTTCCCCGAGATCGAGTACGTGCTCGCCCTCCAGGAGGCCGTGGTGGTCGGCATCGCCGACGGCTACGCCCGGGCCACCCGGACCCCCACCCTGCTGCAGTTGCACTCCGGGGTCGGGCTGGGCAACGGGATCGGCATGCTCTACCAGGCGATGCGGGGCCACGCGCCGCTGGTCGTGGTGGTGGGGGAGTCCGGCCTGGCGTACGACAGCATGGACGCCCAGATGGCCGCCGACCTGGTCGGGATGGCCAAGCCGGTCACCAAGTGGGCCACCAGGGTGGTCGATCCGGAGTCCACCCTGCGGGTGCTGCGGCGGGCCTTCAAGGTCGCCGCCACCCCGCCGTACGGACCGGTGCTGGTGGTGCTGCCCGCCGACGTGCTGGACCTGCCGACCAGCGAGCCGGCCGTGCCCACCTCCTACCTGCACACCGCCGTGGCCCCGGACGACGGGACGGTCGGCCTGGCTGCCACCCTGCTCGCGGACGCCGAGCGGCCGCTGATCATCGCGGGGGACGGGGTGCACTTCGCCGGAGCCCAGGCGGAGCTCGCCCGGTTCGCCGAGGTGTGGGGCGCCGAGGTCTGGGGAGCGGACTGGGCCGAGGTCAACCTGCCCGCCGACCACCCGCTCTACCAGGGCCAGTTGGGCCACATGTTCGGCGAGAACAGCAGCCGGGTGACCGCAGCGGCGGACGCGGTGCTGATCGTCGGCACCTACGCCCTGCCGGAGGTCTACCCGCTGCTCGGCGGCGTCTTCGCCGAAGGCGCTCCGGTGGTCCACATCGACCTGGACAGCGGGGCGATCGCCAAGAACTTCCCGGTCGACCTGGGGCTGGTGGCCGACCCCAAGCTCTCCCTGGGCAGGCTGGCCGACGCGCTGACGCAGCGTCAGTCCGCCGAGCGGCGGGCGGCGGTGGCCGGCCGGATCCAGCGGTTCGCCGACCGGAAGGCCGCCGCGTACGCCGAAGCGGTCGCCCACGACCTGGCGGCGGACGACGGCGGCCCGCTCACCGCCGCGTACTTCGGCCGCGAGCTGTCCCGTCAACTCCCCTCCGACGCCGTGCTGTTCGACGAGGCGCTGACCTCCTCGCCCGGCCTCTTCCGGTACAACCCGCCGAACCAGCCCGGCCACTGGCACCAGACCCGGGGCGGCTCGCTCGGGGTCGGCATCCCCGGGGCGATCGGCGCCAAGCTCGCCCACCCCGAGCGGACCGTGGTCGGCTTCACCGGTGACGGCGGCAGCATGTACACCATCCAGGGCCTCTGGACGGCGGCCCGGTACGACATCGCGGCCAAGTTCGTGATCTGCAACAACGGCCGCTACAAGCTGCTCGACGACAACATCGAGCAGTACTGGCGCAGCCAGGACATCGCGCACCACGACTTCCCCGACCTGTTCGACCTCTCCCGGCCCGAGATCGACTTCGCGGCGCTCTCCGAGTCGCTCGGCGTCCCGGCGGTGCGGGTGGAGAAGCCGGAGGAGGTCGCCCCGGCGATCGCCCGGGCGCTGGCGCACCCGGGGCCGTTCCTGATCGACCTGGTGATCGGCCGTGACTGACCGGGAGGGCGGGGCCGCCGTGCGGCTGACCGGACAGAAGATCGCGGTCCTGATGGAGAGCGACTTCTACGAGCCCGAAATCCTCTACTACCAGCGCCGGTTCGCCGAGGAGGGGGCCGAGGTGCACTTCCTGACCCGGCTCTGGGGCAACGACCGGCTGGTCTTCCGGGGGCACGAGCACCGGATGCCGTTCGAGGTGACCGAGTCCTTCGAGGACCTGGACGAGTACGGGCTCCGGGAGTTCGCCGCCGTCATCGTGCCCTCCGGCATCGTCGCCGACCGGCTCAGGTACACCGAGGACGTGCAGGCGCTCCCCCCGGCGGTGTCCTTCCTGCGCCGGGCCTTCGCGGACCCCGCGATCGTCAAGGGCATCATCTGCCACGGCATGTGGCTGGCCGCGCCGATCCCGTCGGTGATCGCGGGCCGCCGGGCGGTCGTGCACAACAACCTGCTCGGCGACCTGCGCAACATGGGCGGCGTCTACGTGGACCAGGACGTCGTCGTCGACGAGGACCTGGTCACCGCCCGGACCGGCAACCACTGCCACGTCTTCGCCCGCACCATCATCGACCAGCTCACCGCCCGGACCAGGCGCCGGCTCGGAGACGTGGTCTGACCGGCGGCGGGTGACCGCCCGACCACGACCGCCCAACCATGAGAGGACATCGGCGAGATGAGCACCATCAAGGCAGGGGCGCCCGGCCGGCCCACCCCGATCGGCCGGATACCCGTGCTGGACGTCGCGCCGGCGGTGGACGCGGGCAGCCGCCCGGCCCGGGCGGTGACCGGTGAACGCTTCCTGGTCAGCGCCACGGTCTTCCGGGAGGGCCACGAGGCGCTCGGCGCCAACGTGGTGCTGCGCGGCCCGCGCGGCCGCAGCGGCCCGTGGACCCCGATGCACGAGCTGGCGCCGGGCACCGACCGCTGGGGCGCGTACGTCACGCCCACCGCGCCCGGCCGCTGGACGTACACCGTGGAAGCCTGGAGCGACCCGGTCAGCAGCTGGCTGCACCGCGCCGACATCAAGATCCCGGCCGGTCAGGACGTCGAGGTCACCCTGGAGGAGGGCGCGGAGCTGCTGCGCCGGGCGGCCCTGGCCGGGCCCAGGGGAGCGGGCCGGACCGCAGTGCTGGCCGCCTCCGCCGCCCTGCTGGACCCGGACCTGCCGGCCGTCCGACGGCTGGCCGCGGCCCACGACCCGGTGGTCACCGCCCGGTTGGCCGACCATCCGCTCCGGGAGCTGCTCTCCACCGTCGAGCCGCTGGAGCTGACGGTCCATCGGGAACGGGCGTTGTTCGGCTCCTGGTACGAGTTCTTCCCGAGGTCGGAGGGTGCGGTGATCGACCCGGACGGCAACCTGCCGCCGGTCTCCGGCACCTTCCGCACCGCCGCCGAACGCCTGCCCGCGGTCGCCGCGATGGGCTTCGACGTGCTCTACCTGCCCCCGATCCACCCGAT
>NZ_JBIWML010000031.1:0-89939 GCF_044766665.1 Kitasatospora sp. NPDC101801 | reverse complement strand
CAGACCGAAACCCGTCGCCCGATGCCGACGCAACGGCTCCACCTCACGAAACGACCCCTCGTCCAACAACAGGCCGATCCGCTCACGAGCCGTCAACTTCCCCTTGGCATGCTGCGCCTCGGTCGCCTTGTCACTCGGGCCACGCAGCACCCGACTGCGGAGTTCGTGCAACTCGACAGCCCGCCCCCGCGCAGCGGTGGGCGGGCTGGATGGGGCGGGTTCGGGCGCTGGATACTCCTCCACGGTGGTCATGACAGCGGACCGTAGAAACGATGCCTAGAGTGGCACTCGGTCTGTGCTCGACGCCCACCGGAGGCCCGCTCGAACGGGCCGGCGGTCACCGCTCACCCGACGACCCGGTGCAGCTCCAACATCGGCTCGTCGTCGACCAGATCGAGCCTCGGGTCCGCTCCCAGGAGCGCGATGTGCAGGCGCTGCAGCCGGGCGGAGGGTTCGATGCCGAGTTCGGCGATCAGTGTGCTGCGCAGCCGCTGGTAGGTCTCCAGCGCCTGCCAGGAGCGGCCCGAACGGTACTGGGCGAGCATGAACTGCGCGTGCAGCCCCTCGTGCATGGGGTGGCGGGCCGAGAGCACCGTCAACTCGCTGAGCAGGTTGGCGTGCCGGCCGAGCCGGAGGTCTGCGGCCACCCGGCCCTCCAGCGCACCGAGCCTGGCCTCCTCCAGCCGCAGCACCTCGATCTCCAGCACCCGGCCGACCTGGACGTCCACCAGGGCCGGGCCGCGCCACAGTTTGAGGGCCTGCCCGAGCAGCAGCGAGGCGGTCGCGTCGTCCCCTGCGGTCAGTGCCGCCTGTCCCAGCCCCAGGATCCGTTCGAACTCGGAGCTGTCCACCTCGCCCGGCTGGACGTCGAGCAGGTAGCCGCCGTGCCGGGTGACCAGGATCCCCTTGGCCGCGGAGCGCTGGTCCGTACCGAAGGCGGTCGCGAGCCTTCTGCGCAGCTGCAGGATGTAGGTCTGGAGCGTGGTGGTGGCGGTCCGCGGCGGTTCCTCCCCCCAGATCTCCTCCATCAACGTCGGTACGGTCACCATCTGGTTCGCCTGGAGAGCCAGGAGCGCCAGGATCTGCCGCGGCTTGGCCGCGGTGGGAAGGATCGACGTCTGTTGCTCATGAGCGACGAAGGGGCCCAGAAGATTGATCTGCACGGATCCGCCTCCTTTCGAGAGCTGAGTGTGCGCCCCGGGAGCCACCGCACCCGGATGCGCTCTCAAGAGACTGCCACGCGCACAGCCTGCTCCGACAGTGAGATCTTCACGGGTTGACCGGGACTTCAGCCCGCCTGCGGGCATGAGAAGTTCACCCTCGACGCATGACGGTTCCACTGTCCCGGCGCCACCGAATCACACAGACTTCCGTGACGTACCACCACCACTTCAGGCAGCCTTGAGCAACCGGAGAGTCTTCGTGCGTGCCACCGATCTTCCCCCCGCACCGTCCACCCACGACCTTGAGTGCGACTGGCGTTTCGCCGAACTCGTGGTCTGGACGCACCTCGACCCGGAACTGCGGGCCCGTTACGCCGTCGACCCCCGGGCCGTGCTGGCCGAGTTCGACGTGACGCTGCCGCCCGGCACCGCCGTGCCCTCGCTCCGCCGGCCGCAGCACGAGCCGGTGGTCGTCGAGGATCTCGGCCGGGCGGCCGCGGCCATGATGAGCATCTGTTATGAGGCCTGAGACGGTCCGCGAGGTGCCGTCGCCGCGAGGGGCCCTGGTGGGGTTCAAGCGTCACGTACGGGCCGAGGTGGTCGCAGGGGACGGCGTCTACCTGGTCTCGGAACGTGGCACGACCCGTCTGCACGGCCCCCACCTGGAGACCGTCGGCCCGCTGTTGGACGGCACCCGGGGCATCGCGGCACTGGTCCGCGACGCCCCGGGCACGACGGCCGGAGTGATAGCCGATCTGCTCTGCTCGCTCTCCGAGGCCGGGCTGGTCTCCTACCGCTCCCCGCGCGCGAACGGCTCCCCCGGCCTCCGGGCCGCCGAGGCCTTCTGGGACCTGGCCGGCCTGGAGGGACCGAACCCGGCCGAGCAGGCGGGCACCGCCAGGACCAGGGTGCTGACCGTCGGCCGGGTGGACCGGACGGCGGTGCGGCAGGCCCTGGAGGGCGCCGGGCTCGCCTGCCTCCCGGTCGGGGCCGGGATCGAGGACGCGGATCTCACCGTGGTCGTCTGCGACGACTACCTCGCGCCCGGGCTGCGCCGGATCGACGCCAGGCAGCGGGCGGCCGGGCAGCCCTGGCTGCTCGCCAACCCGACCGGCTCGATCGTCTGGACCGGCCCGGTGTTCCAGCCGGGTACCAGCGCCTGCTGGTCCTGCCTGACCCACCGGCTGCGCGCCCACCGACAGCCCGAACTGGCCCTCCAGCAGGCGCTCCGGATGCGCGAGGCACCGCAGGGCCCGACCGCCGCGCTGCCGGTGACCCTGGGGATCGGCCTGCAACTGGCCGCCCTGGAGGCCGTCAAGTGGCTTACCGGGCACCGTCATCCGGGGCAGCGGGCGGTCCACACCCTCGACACGCTGACCCTGGAGGCGCGGACCCACACGCTCGTGCACCGCCCGCAGTGCCCGGACTGCGGAACCCCGGCCGCCGGATCGTCCGCAGCCGCCCGACCGGTGCTGCTGCGCTCCCGGCCGAAGACCTCCACCGGTGGCAACGGCCACCGCTGCCTGACGCCGCAACAGGTGCTCGACAGCTACGGGCACCTGGTGAGTCCGGTGACCGGGGCCGTCAAGGAGATCAGCCGCTCCCGGTACGGGCCGTCGTTCCTCAACTCCTTCGTCTCCGGCCACAACCTCGCCACGCACTCGCCCGGCCTGCCGGGCACCCGGCAGTTCAGCGGGGGCAAGGGCACCACCGAACTGGACGCCAGGGTCAGCGCGCTGTGCGAGGCACTCGAGCGCTGCTCCGGTACGTACGAGGACAACGAGCCCGTGGTCCGGGACACCCTGCGCGGGCTGGGCGAGGCGGCCGTCCATCCCAACCGGATCCAGCTGTACGACGAGCGCCAGTACCGTGACCGCACCCGCTGGAACGCCCGGCACTCCGGCTTCCACTTCGTCTGCGACCCGCTCGACGACCGGACCCCGATCGACTGGACGCCGGTCTGGTCGCTCACCGAGCACCGGCAGCGGATGCTGCCCACCTCCCTCCTCTACTACGACGCTCCACGCCCGATCCCCGGAAAGCACTTCGCCAGAGCGGACTCCAACGGGTGCGCGGCCGGCAGCAGTCTGGAGGACGCCGTCCTCCAGGGGTTCTTCGAACTGGTGGAACGGGACGCCGTCGCCCTGTGGTGGTACAACCGGACTCGTCAGCCCGGGGTGGACCTGGCCGCCTTCGCGGACCCGTGGATCGGCGAACTCCAGCAGGTGCACCGCGCGTTGGGGAGAGAGGTCTGGGCGCTCGACCTGACGGCCGACCTCGGCGTCCCGGTGATGGCCGCGCTGTCCCGTCGGACGGACAAGCCCGCCGAGGACATCGTGTTCGGCTTCGGCGCCCACTTCGACCCGCTGGTCGCCCTCCGACGGGCCCTGGCCGAGATGAACCAGCTGCTCCCCGGAGCGGTCGGCGCCACCGCCGACGGCACCGGCTACACCCTGCGCGACCCCGACGCGCTCCGGTGGTGGCGCACCGCCACCACCGCCGGCCAGCCCTACCTGCTCCCGCACGACGACCGGCCGGCCACCGGGCCCGACACCCACCTCCGGGTCGTGCGCCCCGACCTCAGGGACGACGTCACCGCGGCCGGTGAGCTCGTCCGCCGCCACGGCATGGAGCTGCTGGTGCTGGACCAGACCCGCCCGGACATCGGGCTCCCGGTGGTGCGGGTGGTGGTGCCCGGAATGCGGTCGTTCTGGTCGCGGTTCGGCCCGGGGCGCCTGTACGACGTGCCGGTCGCCCTCGGCCGGCTCGCCGAACCGACGGCCTATCAGGACCTGAACCCGACCCTGATGTTCGTCTGAGACCCCCTGGTCACCGGGGTCCGGGGACACCGGCTCCAGTGAGACTCAAGTGCCGTCCGCCAGCCTCGGAGTCCTGAACAGCGCCGATGCCGGAGACCGACGTGATCGTCTCGCCCGACCCCGAAGAGCTGGCTCCGCGACGCCTGTGGTCCCTGCGGGAGGACGTCCACGTCGAGCTGCCCGATCCGGGCGGGGACGTCCTGCTGCACAGCCGTTGGCAGACCGAGCGGGTGGTCCGGCCCGACCGGACCACCCGCGAGGCGTTGCGGCGGATGCGGCTCGGGCCGGTCTCGCTCCGGAACGTGCTGGACGGCGCCGAGGACGGCGCCGAGGAGCGACTCTCCCGGGCCCTGCACGGGATCCAGCACCTGATCGTCCGCTCGATCGGGATGACCGGCTCGCAGTCCCCGCTGCTGTCGTTCGTCCCCATGTCGCCGAGGGCGTCGCTGGATCTCCCCCGGGTCACGCCGGACCGGCCGGTCCGGCTGTCCCGGTTCGCCCACCTGCACAGCGAGGGCAGGGGCTTCGAGTTGGAGTCCCCGCTCTCGCTGTTCCGGGTGACCGCCCACCGAGGGGCGGGGGCCGAGTTGCTGGCCTCGCTCGGCTGGACGGCGACACCCGAGGAGCTGCTCAAGACCGTGCCGCTCCCCCGCGCCGTCGTACTGGAGCTGCTCGCCCACCTGCTGGCGGCCGGACTCGTGATCACCGACGAGGACCGCGGCGCCGAGCCGGAATCCGCCCTCGCCGAGCCCACGTTCGCCGAGGACAGCGACCCCGTCCTGGCCACCTGGTCCCCGGTGGACCTGCTCTTCCACACCCGGAGCACCACCGGCCGGCACGACCACGACTTCGGCGCCACCTTCACGCACGCCCTTCGCCTGGTGCCCGAGCCGGCCGTCCGGCCGCTACCGGACGGGCCGCGGTTCCCGCTGCCGGCCGTCCGCGGCACCACGGCCGACGATCCGGCACCGCTCGCCGACGCACTCGACGCCGGACCGCGCCCGCGCGGGCCGGGTCCGGGCGGCGAACTGACGACCACTCAGATCGGTGAACTCCTGCACCGGTCGTTGCGGGTCCGCTCGATGTCGGTGGACCCGACCGCGCCGGCCGCGTACCAGGTCAGCGACCGCCCCTACACCAGCATCAGCGGGAGCCACCCGCTGGAGGCGTATCTCACGGTCACCCGCTGCGCCGGGCTGCCGCCCGGCATCTTCCACTACGACCCGGCCGGGCACCAACTGACCCTGGTGAACCGGAACGAGGCCGACCTGGCCGAATTCCTCACCTGTATCAGGACCGCCGGGGGTCTCACCGAGGCTCCCCCGGCGACCATCACGCTGACCGCCCGATTCTCCCGGGTCACCTGGAAGTTCAGCGCCCTGGGCTACGCCCTGGTGCTCCGCGACACCGGGGCCGCGCTGCAGACCCTGACCCTGGCGGCCACCGTCATGGGCCTGACCACCGCCGTTCTCGGGAACTCGGACGCCGACCTGGCACCCCGGTGCGTGGGCCTGGACTGGCGCTCCGAGGCCCCCGTCGGCCAACTGATCATCGACCCGTCCCACGCTCCGGCGAAGGGCCGGCCCTGACCCGCCGGCCAAGTTGGAATTCGGTGCCGGAACGGGCCGCCAGCCCTTACGCTCGGTCTTGGAATCGGCATGTCGGAAGGGTACGGATGGGCGTCCAGTCAGGAGAAGGGCAGCCCTCGGCCTCGCTGCCGCAGGCGGCTCGACGGCCACTCGCGCGGTTACGCGCCGTGGTGCGACGCCCGGCCCGGGACACCCCGGGCACTCCGGTACCCCGGTTCGCGCTGTTCATCCTCTGCTTCGTGCTGATCGCGTTCATGGTGCAGGTCTCGGTGAACCTCTTCTCGGTGGCGAAAGCCGGCCGGACCACTCCACTGGTCGGGATGCTGTGCTTCGCAGTCATCGACGTCATCCAACTCAGCCACTCACTGCCCCAGATGGCGGCGTTCCGGCGCAGATACGGCAAGTGGACGCTGAGCGTCCAGGCCCTGCTGACCTATCTGCCGATCCTGCTCTTCGGTGAGGTCTGGGGCGCGGCCGGCGGATTCCTCTCGGGTTCGGCGCTGCTCCTGCTGCCGGCCGCCTGGGGCTGGACGGCCTTCACCCTGGTGACGCTCTCCATCCCGGCGATCGCGGTGGCCCATCACAGCAACCTCCAGAACACCGTCTACATCGCCATCTCGACGATGCTGAGCGGGCTGGTGGTCTACGGCCTCAGCCGGTTGGCCGGCCTGGTGGTCGAACTCCACCGGGCCCGGGAGAAGTTGGCCCGGATGGCGGTGGCCCAGGAACGGCTGCGGTTCGCCCGGGACCTGCACGACCTGCTCGGCTACAGCCTGTCCGCGATCACCCTGAAGAGCGAGGTGGCGATCCGGCTGGTGCCCAAACACCGGGGCCGGGCGGTCGACGAGCTGACCTCGATACTGGAGATCTCGCGTCAGGCGCTGTCCGACGTCCGCGCCGTCGCCAGCAGCTACCGCGACATGTCGCTCTCCGGCGAGGTCGCGGCGGCCGAGGCGATGCTCCGTACCGCCGACATCGACGTCGAGGTCCGGCTCTCCGACCCCCCGCTCTCCCTCGACGGCCAGATCGACACCGTGCTGGCCACCGTGCTGCGCGAGGCCGTCACCAACATGCTCCGGCACAGCAAGGTGCAGCACTGCCTGATCGCGACCGTACGGGAGGGCTCGCTGGTCAGGCTCACCATCGTCAACGACGGGGTGACCGACGAACCCGAGACGGCGGCCGCCGCCACCCGGAAGTTCGGCGAACGCAGCGGAAGCGGGCTGGCCAACCTCGACAGCCGGGTGGCGGCGATCGGCGGGCGGCTCACCGCGGGCGTCCGGCCGGACGGCCGCTTCCAGCTGGTCGCCGAGGCGCCGCTGGAACCGGCCGTGCCCCTCCGGGCGGCGTCCTGAGCCACCGTCGGCGGCGTCAGAGCAGCAGCCAGCCGGCCTCCTCCGCGATCCGGATGGCGTCCACCCGGTTGCGGGCGTTCAGCTTGGTGACGACGGTCGTCAGGTAGTTCCGTACGGTGCCCGCCGAGAGGAAGAGCGCCGCCGCGATCTCCACCACCTCGGCCCCGCCGGCGGCCATCAGCAGCACGTCCACCTCCCGCTTGGTGAGCGGGTTCTCCCCCGAGTCCCAGGCCGCCATCGCGAGTTGCGGGTCGACCACCCGCTCCCCGGCCACCACCTTGCGGATCGCCTGGGCCAGCTCGGCCGGCGGCGCGTCCTTGAGCAGGAACCCGCCCACCCGGGCCGACATCGCCCGGCGCAGCGTGCCGGGGCGGCCGAGGCTGGTGAGGATCAGCGTCCGGCAGCTCGGCAGCTGTTCGTGCAGGAGGGTCGCGGCGGTCAGCCCGTCCACACCGGGCAGGTCGATGTCGAGAACGGCGATGTCCGGTCTGTGGGCCAGGGCCTGAGGGAGGATCGAGTCCCCGTGGTCGACCTCCGCGACCACCTCGATGTCCTGCTCCATTCCGAGCAGGGCCACCAGCGCCCCCCTGACCATGTGCATGTCCTCAGCGAGCAGTACCCGAATCACAATCCCCCCCGCTCAAATCGATCCGACGAACAAACGTCAGATGATCAAGCGTAAACCCCGTGGCAAAAGGATCACTTTAGGCGCCGGGCAGTGGGGTGGTGCTACGTGACGTCGATCAGTGCGTCCAGCAGACCGTCGTCCAGCATGGTGTGGGCCGCGATGTCGGCGGCGTCGCCGAAACCCGCGTCGAACAGGGCGACACTCACCGTGTAGGCGCCGTCGTCCACCGCCCAGGTGCCGAAGCTCCACTCGTCCCCCGTGCCGGGCGAGCCGTCCGGACGCAGCACCTGGACCCGCTCGTCGCCCGCCGTCGGCGTGAAGCCGAACTCGGTGAACCGGAACCGCAGGCCCTGGCCGATCGCCTTGCTGTACGCCTCCTTGAGCGTCCACAGCCGCACCAGGGCCAGGTTCCGCTGCTCCTCCGGCAGTTCCTGCAGCCGGGCGGTCTCGTGCGGGGTGCAGATCTGCTTCTCCGCCCCCGTCCCGAGCAGTCGGCGGCTCTCCAGCTCCGCGTCCACGCCGATCCAGCCCCGGCGGGTCAGCCCGACCACCAACAGGTCCTCGGTGTGGCTCAGGCTGATGTCGACCTGGTCGCAGCCCCGCAGGTACGGCCGCCCGCCCAGCTTGTACGCCAGGTCGACCGTCTCCGGGGCGGCCTGCAGCGCGTTGCCCGCCGCGTGCTTGAGCAGCAGCCGGGAGGCCAGGAAGCGGGACCTGACCTGCTCGTGCGACATCGCCTGGTAGCGCGCCCAGTCGCGGCCGAGCACCGCGACCTCCCGCTCCGACGGCTCGACGGCCGGCTCCGCCGCCGGAAGCCAGTCCCCCAGCCGGGAGACCAGGACCGCACTGCCGCGTACGTCCAGCGCCTCCCGGACGGCGTCCCACGGGCCGTCAGGTCCGGTCAGCCGGATCGGCGCACCGACCGCCGCCGCCGGAACGGTGGCCGGCATCACGGGCGGACCTCCTCGGCGAGGTCGGTGAGGTACTCGACCAGCGTGGTGACGCTCACCAAGCTGCCCACCATCTCGGAGAGCGACAGCTCACCGAGCTCCGGGAGGCGGTTCTCGATCCGGTACTTCAGCTGCATCAGCATCACCGAGTCGAACCCGAGGTCGTCGTAGAACCGCGCGTCGGCGTCGGCCGGGACGACCGGCCCCGGGGCCTGGTCGGCGAGCACTGCGGCGACCTCCGCCGACACCAGCTCCAACAGCCCCCGGGCCGGCCGGTCGAGCACCGCGCCGGGGCTCTCCGCGCCGGGGCTCATGACCGCTCCCCGGTGGTGGCGCACCGCTGCCGGCACATCCGACGAATCATCATGTTCGGTCCTCCAATGGACATCTGCGACGCGGTGGTCCGGCGGGCTCTCGGACAGTGGTCCCTCAGGACGCCGGGCGGGCCGCCGTCGGGGAGTCGTACAGGTCGAAGCTGCCACCCGAGTGGTAGCGGCGGAACAGCTCCTCCAGCACCTGGTCGTCGGCGCCGGGAGCGCGCTCCGACAGACCCAGGCCGAGTCGCCGGCAGATCCTCAGCAGGGCCGTGACCAGCCAGGCCGGCCGGCCCAGGAAGGTCTCCGGCTCGCCCTGCCGGTGCCGCCAGACCCCCAGTGCGGCGGCGGCGGCGAGCAGCAGCGCGTAGCGGTCCGCCAGCGCGTAACTGCGAGGGCTGGCAAGCCCGTTGCGGTCCTGGAGGGACAGCCCTCGGCAGGCCGAGCGGAGTTCGTGCAGCTCCACCACGAGCGACCGGGTCAGTACCCGCAGCACGTTCCGGCTCTCCCCGCCCGCCTCGGACTGCTCCAACCAGGCCGCCGCAGAGACGAGTTCGGCGGCCAGCGGGTCGCCGTCGCCGACCACGCCCAGCCGGGTGACGTCCAGTGCGGGCAGGTCGTCCAGCATCCGGAACAGCGCCGGGTCCGGCGGGGGTTCGGCGAACCAGGCCCGGTCCGCCAGCACCGGCAGCCGGGGGATGATCGTCGACTGGCAGGCCGCCGTGCCGGAGTGTCCGAGGCTGGTGATCGGCAGGTCCCTGACGTGCTTCTGGAAGATCCCGTACTCCCCCTCCTTCACGTACAGGCTGGAGCCGAGCAGCACCGAGAGGTCGTAGACCAGGTCGCTGAGCAGGATCGGCAGCAGGTACTTGGTGGCCGCCGCGTAGACGCCGGTGGCCTCCGGGTGGAGATGCACGCCGCGGGTCGCGGCCAGGGCGAGGCTGTCGCAGACCAGCAGGTCGGCGAAGGAGCCGGCCAGACTGGCCCTGGCCTGCGGATTGCGCATCACCGGGCGGCCGTTCAGACCCCGGTCCAGGGCGAACCGCAGGGCGGTGCGCAGCACCGTGTCGCAGCCGGCCAGCACCATCGAGGGCAGCACGCTGCGGGTGAGCTGGAAGGAGCTGAGCGCCAGGTCGACACCGTCCCCCCACCCACCGAGCAGGGCGTCCCGGGGGACGGGGCAGTCCTCGAAGCCGAGACCGCTCATCCAGCAGCCGCGCAGGCCGACCGTCCGGTAGCGGGGCAGGTCGCGCACCCGGTCGGCGGGGAGTGCCGCCCGGTCGAGCAGGACGGCCGAGTGACTCCGGCTGCCCGGACGGGCGTCGGTGCGGCAGAACATCACCAGGGCGTCGGCGTGCGCCGCGTTGACGATCACCCGCTTGGCACCGTCCAGCCGCAGGCCCCGGCCCGACGGCTCGGACCTGAGGCTGAACTCGTCCCGCAGGAAGGCGTTCCCGTGGGCCAGGTCCCGGTAGGCGACGGCCAGCCTGCCGCCGCCGAGCAGCACCCCGGCGGCCTGCCGCTGTTGCCGCTCGGTGCCGCCGGCCCAGACCGAGGTCGCCGCCAGGAAGGACCCGGCGCCGTAGCCGACACCGAGCGAGGGATCCCGGCGGAAGACCGGGCGCAACATCCGCGCCAGCACGTCCACCCGGTCGAACCGGCCGCCGAGGCGCTCAGGCACGAACTCCTCGTTCAAACCGAACCGGTCCAGCAACTCCACCGCTCCACCGGGGAGTTCGCCCTGTTCGTCGGCGGCCAGCACGGCGCTGTGACCGTACGGGTTGGCCGGATCCCACGGGTCGCCGAATCCCTCCTCCAGCTGCGCGAGCCGCCGCTGCACGGCCGGCTCGGTGGCACCGGCCGTGGTCACGGCCGCCGTCGAAAGGGTCATCGGAATGCCTCCGTACGTATCGGGGCGGCGCCGACCAGCTGGGCGACCTCGGGCTCGACCACCTGGTGCAGGGCCTGCAGCCGCCCGGCCAGGAAGAGCTGCCGCATCGCGGACCGCTCCACCTTGCCGCTGGTGGTCCGGCGGACCGTTCCCGGCCGGACCAGCAGCACGCTGCCCGCCGTCGCCTCGAACTCCTGCGAGACGCACCTGCGGACCGCCAGGTTGAGGGCGGGCAGGTCCAGGTCGTAGCGGCTGCCGGTCCGCACCTCCTGCACGACGACCAGGTGGCTGCGGTCCGGCTCCACCGCGAACACCACGGCCGAGCCGAACAGGCTGCTGACCTTCTGCACCGTGCGCTCGATGTCCTGGGGGTAGAGGTTGCGGCCGGCCACCACCAGCAGCTCCTTGATCCGGCCGGTGATGAACAGCTCGCCGTCCCGGAGCCCCCCGAGGTCGCCGGTGCGCAGGAAGCCAGGCTCGCCCTCGGCGGTGGCCGTCCGGAACGTCCGGTTGGTCTCCAGCGGACGTTTCCAGTACCCCTGTGCCACGCTCTCGCCGCGCACCCACACCTCGCCGACCTGGCCCTCGTCGAGCGTCCGGCGGGTCCGGGGGTCGACGATCCGCAGGTCGAGGCCGGTGAAGCCGGGCCGACCACAGCTCACCAGGGTGCGGACGGAGCCGCCGGGCAGCGGGTCGCCGATCCGGTGCTTCTCCAGCGATCCGGCATCCACCACCCGCTCGGCCGGACCGGCCCCGCCCGGCTCGGCCGGACGTCCGAAGGCCAGCAGGGTGGCCTCGGCCAGCCCGTACGCGGGCACGAAGGCGTCGGGGCGGAAACCCACCGGGCCGAAGCGCTCGGCGAACGCCCGCAGGGTGTCCGCCCGAACGGGCTCGGCCCCGTTCACGGCGGTCCGCCAGCCGGACAGGTCGAGCCCTTCGAGCTGACGGTCGGTCACCCGGCGGACGCAGAGGTCGTAGCCCAGATCGGGCGCGCCGCTGACGGTGATCCCGTACCGGCTGACGGCCTGCAACCACCGGACGGGGTGCCGGACGAAGGTCTCGGGCGGCAGCAGCACCCCGGTGCCGCCCAGCCAGAGCGGGTGCAGCAACTGGCCGACCAGGCCCATGTCGTGATGGAACGGCAGCCAGCCACCGATCCGCGACTCCGGTGTCGTACCGAGCAGGGCCGCGATCTGGCGCTGGTTGGCGAGCAGGTTCCGGTGGGTCACCATCACGCCGCGCGGTTCGCTGGTGGAGCCGGAGGTGTACTGCAGGACGGCCAGGTCGTCGGCGCCCGCCGCGGGCAGCCGGCGGCCGTCGGCGGCGGGCAGTTCGGCGCCGTCCAGGGCCAGGCACGGGACCTGGGCGCTGCCGGCCTCCGCCAGCAGTCTCGAGATCTGCGGGGCGGACTGACGGTCGGTCAGCACCAGGGCCACCGCGGCGTCCTTGAGGATGCCCAGCACCCGGCTGTCCCGGGTGTGCCGGCCGTTCGGGGTGGGCGCCGGCACCGCCACCGCGCCCGCGTACAGGCAGCCGAGGAAGGCGACCGCGAAGCGCCGGCCGTCGGGCTGCAGGATCAGCACGTGCCGACCGGTCAGCCCGTGCTCCCGCAGCCAGCCGGCCACCCGGCGTGCGGCCAGGTCCAGCTCGCGGTAGGTCAGCTGCTCCGCCCGCAGCCCGTCCGGGTCGGCGGGCCTGGTGCCCCGGCCCGCCCCGTCGTCCTGCAGGAACAGGTAGGCGTCCTGCTCCGGCCGCTCCTCGGCGTGCCGTGACAGCACGTCGGCGAAGGTCACTGGCTCCGTCATCGATTCCCCCGGTTCCTCACGTCTGGGACGGCGCGCGCGGCAGCCGCGTGGCCGTTCCGAGAACTGCGACCGCGGTATGTGACAGTCGCCCGCACGGGCGTTCCAGGACGCCCGTGACAGGGTCGGGGCACTCGCTAGAGTCCTTCTGGACTACCGCTGGGCAGTCCGGACGGGCAGCCGGAACGCTCGTTCGGGCTCGACCCAGCGGTGCCCGGACACCGCGCGGGCACGGCAAAAGGCCCCCACCTCACGGTGGGGGCCTTCCTTCGTGCTCAGCCCTGGCGGCGGCCGAAGATCCGGCGCCACCAGCTGCGGCGCGGCGCCGGGGCCGAGGCCGGGGCAGCGGCGATCGGCTCGGCGACGGCGACCGGGGCCGCCGGAGCGGCCGGGACGGCGGCCGGGGCCGGGGCGGGCTTCGGGCGGCCCGGGGTGAACTTGACCGGGAGGCCGGTCAGGTGGCGGGCCAGCCAGGCGCCGCTCCAGCGCAGGTCCTCCTCGGCGACCGCGAGCTGGAGGTCCGGCAGGCGGGTGAGCAGGATGTCGATGCCGGTCTCGGCGATCGCGCGGCCCACGTCCTGGCCGGGGCACTCGTGCGGGCCGCCGCTGAACGCCAGGTGCGAGCGGTTGCCGTAGAGCGGGGTGTCCAGGTCGGGGCGGACCTCCGGGTCGACGTTGCCGGCCGCCAGGCCGAGCAGCAGCATGTCGCCGGCCTTGATCTGCTGGCCGCCCAGCTCGGTGTCGATGGTGGCCCAGCGGCCCGGGATCATCGACAGCGGCGGGCTGTCCCAGAGCACCTGGTCCAGCGCGTCCGGCAGGGTCATGTGACCGCCGGAGAGGTTGGCCCGGAACCGGCTGTCGGTGAGCACCATCCGCAGGGTGTCCGCGATCAGGTTCACGGTGGACTCGTTGGCCATCAGCAGCACCAGCCGCAGGTGCTCCATCAGCTCGTCGTCGGAGAGCCCGGCCTCGTGCTGGATCAGCCAGCTGGCCAGGTCGTTGCCCGGCTCGTTCCGCTTCCGGGCGACCAGCTGGCGGAGCGTGGTGGCCACGTACTCGTTGCTGGCGATCGCGGTCTCGGTGCCGAGCATCATGTCCCGTGCGGCTACCACGAGTTGCGGGCCGTACTCGTCCGGCGCACCGAGCAGCTGGGTCATCACCAGCATCGGCAGGTGCTCGGCGAACTCGCCGACCAGGTCCACCGTGCCGCGGCCGGTGAAGCCGTCGATCAGCTGGTCGGCGAACCGGGTGACGTACCGGCGCATGCCCCGGCGGTCGAACCGGTTCAGCGCGTCGGTGACCGCGCCGCGCAGCCGTCGGTGCTCGGCGCCGTCCGCGAACAGGCAGAGCGGCTGCCAGGCCAGCACCGGCATCAGCGGCGAGTCCATCGCCACCTGGTTCTGCTGGAACGCCGTCCAGCGCCGGGAGTCCCGGGAGAACCGGGACGGGTTGCGCATCACGGTCAGGTTGGCCGAGTGGCCGACCACCAGCCAGGCCGGCAGGTCGCCGTGCAGCAGCACCGGCGCCACCGAGCCGTGCTCGGCACGCAGCTTCTCGTACAGGCCGCTCGGGTCGGCCTCGGCCTCCGGGCCGTACAGCCGCCGTATCTGGTCGGTGCCGAGGCCGTGGGCCGGGCAGCCGGGCGGCGGGGTGAGCTGGCCGTCGGGGGTGGTCACGGGTGGTCTCCGGGAGTGAGTGTGATCAGGCGTCAGGAGGACAGGGAGTACAGGTAACGCATCAGGGCGAGCAGCACGTCGCGGCTGGCCTCCCGGCTGCGGGCGTCGCAGGCCACGATCGGCACCTCGTCCGGCAGGTCGAGCGCGGCCCGCAGGTCGTCGATCGGGTGGCTCGGCGACTCCGGGAAGGTGTTGACGGCCACCACGAAGGGCACCCCGCGCTCCTCCAGCCGCCCGATCACGTCGAAGCTGACCTCCAGGCGGCGGGTGTCGACCAGCACCACCGCGCCCAGGGCGCCCTCGAACAGGCCGTTCCAGAGGAACCAGAACCGCTGCTGGCCCGGGGTGCCGAAGAGGTAGAGCACCAGCTCGTCGGAGATGGTGATCCGGCCGAAGTCCATCGCGACGGTGGTGGAGGTCTTCCGCTCCACACCGGTGACGTCGTCCACCTCGACCCCGGCCCGGGTCATGGTCTCCTCGGTGGTCAGCGGACGGATCTCGCTGACCGAGCCGACCAGGGTGGTCTTGCCCACCCCGAAACCACCGACGATCACCACCTTGACGGCGGTGGCGGCGGTGGCCGGCAGCAGATCGGTCCCGCTCGGACCGCCCGGCTCAGAGCTTCTGAAGTCCATTCATCACCGCTTCGATCAGGGCACGGTCGGGGAGTTCGGCCTTGGGGACAGGGGCCCGGGCCTCGACCCGGTCCTCCGTCAGCAGGTCGGCGATCAGCACGGTGACCACGCTCATCGGCAGGTTGAGGTGGGCGGAGACCTCCGCCACCGAGAGCGGCGACTCGCAGATCCGCAGGATCGCCGCCTGTTCCGGCTGCATCGCGGGCTGCGGACGGGACTTGGCGACGACCAGGGTGACCAGGTCGAGCACGACCCGCTCGGTCAGCCCGCTGCGTCCACGCGTGATCACGTACAGCCGCTCGGGGTTACCCGCCTCCCAGTCCGCGCCCGGGTCGGTCATGCGACCTGCTCACCGTGGCGCGGGGCCGTGCTCAGATGCTCGCCGATCCGGGCCACCAGGTCGCGCATCCGCTGGCCCATCAGTCCGGCGTCCACGCCCTGGTCGGCCAGCACCGCGAGGTAGGCCCGGGCGCCGGCCGCCATCAGGTAGAAGAAGCCGCCGGAGGTCTCGATCACCACCAGCCGCATCCGGCCGTCCCCGTGCGGGAACTCGGAGCCGATCGCGGTGGCCAGACTCTGCAGTCCGGCGCAGGCGGCGGAGAGCCGGTCCGCGGTGTCGGTGTCCGTGCCGTACTGCGCCATCCGCAGTCCGTCCGAGGACAGCACCACCACGTGCCGGGTCTGCGGTACGCCCTCGGCCAGTTCCTTGAGCATCCAGTCCATGTTGGCCCGCTGCTGAATCACTGCTCACCCTTACCTGAGGACTCGTCACTGTGGTGGTCCGGCCGTCCGTTCACGCCGTTGGCGAACGCCGCCAGCCACATCCCGGGCTGCTCCGGCGCCGGCGCCGGCGGGGCGGCCTGCGGGACCGGCACCGGTCGGCTCGCCGCAGCGGCGTGCCGACGGCGCTGCGGCAGGCCGTTGGCGGCCCGCTCGGTCACCTGCGGGTGCTGCTCGCTCTCCCAGGGCTGCGGCCCGGACGGCGCCCGGACCGCCGCCGGGGCGGCCGCCGCGTGCCGGGCGGCCAGCGTCGGACGGACCGCGGCCGGCACCGCCCGGCGCGGGCCCGAGGCCACGCCGATGCCGTGCGCCCGCTCGGTGGTCGCCGGGGTGGCGGTGAGCAGCTCCTGCGGCACGATCAGCACCGCGCGCACGCCGCCGTAGGCGGAGGGGCGCAGCGAGACCTGGAAGCCGTACGCCTGGGCCAGCCGGCCGACCACGGCGAGGCCGAGCCGGGGGGTCTCGCCCAGGTCGTTGAGGTCGATGCCCTCCTGTGCCTCGCGGAGCATCCGCTCGGCGCGGGCCCGGCCCTCCTCGCTCAGGCTGAGGCCGCCGTCCTCGATCTCGATCGCGATGCCGGTCTGCACCTCGACCGCGGTGAGGTGCACGTTGGTGTGCGGCGGGGAGTACCGGGTGGCGTTGTCCAGCAGCTCGGCCAGCGCGTGGATCAGCGGCTCGACCGCGGGGCCGATCACCGCCACCTCGGAGACCGGGTGCAGCTCGACCCGCTGGTAGTCCAGGATCCGGGAGACCGCGCCGCGCAGCACGCTGTAGAGCGGAACTCCCTTGCTCCACTGGCGTCCCGGCCGCGCGCCACCGAGCACCGCGATCGAGTCGGCCAGCCGGCCGACCAGGGCGTTGCCGTGGTCCAACCGGAGCAGGTCGTCGAAGACGGCCGGGTCGGTGCCGTGCCGGTCCTCCATCTCGCGCAGGTCCTGGGCCTGCCGGTGCACGATCGCCTGCACCCGGCGGGCGATGTTCACGAACGCCCGCTGGGCCGACTCGCGCAGCCCCTCCTCCGCGTCGACCGCCTCCAGCACCGTGCGCAGCACGGCCTGCCTGGCCTGCTGGAAGCCGGGCGAGTCGTCGGGGGACAGCTCGCGCAGCACGTCGTCCAGGAACTCACCGGCCTGCAACCGGGCCACCGCCTTCGGCAGCACCTCGGCAAGCTGGCTGGTCTCCGCCTCCTGGGCGGCCAACTGCCCTCTGAGCTCGGCCTCCTGGCGGAGCGAGCGCTCGCGCAGGACCTTCAGCTCACGACCTCGACGGGCCGCCTCGGCCGCCACCAGGGCGACCGCCAGGGTGGCCACCGCACCGCACCAGCCGACCGCCGTCCGGGCTTCCCCCGCTATCAGGAAGGTGGCGACGACGGCCGCGACGGCGGTCAACACCGTGGGCAGGAGCCATCCCAGTGCGCGCGCGGGGCGCAGATCTCCGGGCGTCTCTCCAGCACCAAGCATCAGCGTCCTCAACTGTCGGAAGGTGTACGGACCTACGGGCCGCGTACCGGCCTGGGAGGGCCTTTCCGGTCCTCGCCCACCTTGACAGGCACAGGATGGGCGGGGCTGGGCGGGAGTAGCATAGCCGGTTTTTCGGATCACCCTGACGGGGTCTCAACATACTGATCAGCTACCATATTTGGGCCTTTCAGGTGGCCTTTCGGGCGCAGATCACACCCCTATCACGCGCTGCTCACACGGCTGCGGCGCCCGGCACGCCCTCCTCGTCCAGCAGGAAGAGCATGGAGCAACCGGGCGGCTGACCGGTGTCGACCGAGTGGGTCGAGGCGGTCGGCGCGAGCAGCACCGCGCGGGTCACGTCATTGGCGGTGCTGCTGCCGACGGTGGCCTTCTCGTGGCAGCCGACCGATGGATTGAACACGATCCCGAGATTGGGCGGCCGCCCCGGTGCGGATTGGGCGGCCGGCAGATCTCGATGCTGCCGTTCATGTCGTCGTCGATGTCCGGGTCGTCGCGGGGCGGCGCGAGCTGGTTCCGGGCCCACGGCACCGGCAGTTCGGGCCCGGGGGCATCCCGGACGGCCCTTCGCATTCGTACGGGATGTTTCAATCTCTTGAACCGATGTGAAATATGCCTTGGATTTGAAGGTCATCGCTTTTTCTCATGCTTGGATCAAAGGCATGGAACACCCCTCCTTCCCTGTCCGGCTCGCGGCCACCGCCGCTGCCATCGCCCTCTCCACCACCCTGCTGACCGCCTGCTCCACCGACAGCGCGGGCTCGGGCAAGGTCCGGATCGGCATCTCCGGGGCCAGCTCCGACTGGGACGTGCTCAAGCAGAAGGCCAAGGCCGAGGGCATCGAGATCGAGCTGGTCACCTTCGACGACTACGCCCTGCCCAACAAGGCGCTGGCGGCCGGCGACATCGAGCTCAACGCCTTCCAGCACCTGGCCTTCCTCAGCCAGTTCAACGCCAACAACAACACGAACATCGTGCCGATCGGCGCCACCTCGGTCTCCCCGCTCGGGCTGTACTCGCTGAAGCACAAGAGCGTCGACCAGATCCCGGACGGCGGGAAGATCGCCGTCCCGAACGACCCGTCCAACCAGGGCCGGGCGCTGCGGGTGCTGGAGCAGGCCAAGCTGATCGAGCTGAAGGCCGACACCGGCCTGTACGGCACCCCGGAGTCGATCTCGGCCAATCCCAAGCACCTGACCATCGTGCCGGTGGACGCCCAGCAGACCCCGCGCAGCCTGCAGGACACCGCCGCCGCCGTGATCAACTCCGGGGTGGCGGGCCAGGCCGGGTACGAGGTCAAGCAGGCGATCTTCCGGGACGACCCGAAGAACCCGGGCACCCGCCCGTACGTGAACGTGATCGCGGCCCGCGCCACCGACCGGGACAACGCCACCTATCTGCGGATCGCCGAGCTCTACCACTCCCCCGAGGTGCAGGCCGCCGCGGCCGAGGAGTCCAAGGGCGCCAGCGTGCCGAGCGACCTCGACCGGGCCGCCCTGCAGGCCGAGTTGGACCGGCTGGCCAAGCAGGTGAAGGGCAGGTGATCGAGCTGGTCGAGGTCAGCAAGGAGTACGGGGACTTCCGTGCGCTGGACCGGGTCAGCCTGACCGTGCCGGACGGTGGGATCTTCGGGGTGATCGGCCACAGCGGCGCGGGCAAGAGCACCCTGCTCCGGCTGATCAACCAGCTGGAGCGGCCGACGGCCGGTTCGGTCCGGCTGAACGGCACCGAGCTGACCGACCTGAGCGAACGCCGGCTGCGCGAGCACCGGCGGGAGATCGGCATGGTGTTCCAGCAGTTCAACCTGTTCAAGTCGCGCACCGTGCTCGGCAACGTGGCCTACCCGCTGAAGCTGGCCGGGCTTTCCCGCCCGGTGGTCCGGCAACGGGCCCTGGAGGCACTGGAGTTCGTCGGCCTCGGCGGGTACGCCAAGCGCCACCCCGAGCAGCTCTCCGGCGGCCAGCGCCAACGGGTCGGCATCGCCCGGGCGTTGGCCAACTCGCCCAAGGTGCTGCTGAGCGACGAGGCCACCTCCGCGCTCGACCCGGAGACCACTCTGGAGGTGCTCGACCTGTTCCGGCGGATCAACACCGAACTGGGCGTCACCATCGTGCTGATCACCCACGAGATGGACGTGCTGCGGCGGATCTGCGACCGGGTCGCGGTGCTGGACGCCGGACGGCTGGCGGAGACCGGCGACGCGTACCGGGTGTTCGCCCACCCCCGACACCCCACCACCGCCGCCTTCGTCCGCTCCGTGCTGCCCGACCGCCCGGCCGGCGCCACCCTGGAGCGGCTGCGCGGCCGGCATCCGGGCCGGCTGCTCACCGTGCCGTTCACCCACGACGGGGACCTCGGCCGCGGCCTCTCCCGGCTGCTGCGTGAACACCGGCTGGACTTCTCCCTGGTGCACGGCGGGATCAGCGAGGTCGGCGCGCTCCCGCTGGGCAGCCTGACCGTCGAACTGCACGGCGCGGAAGCGGATCTGACGGCCTTCCTGGCCGCCTGGGAGCGTCGTTCGGAGGTACTGGCCGCATGAAGGTCGACTGGAACGTCTTCTGGCCGAAGCTCGCCGACGCGACCGGGCAGACCGTCTACATGGTGCTGGTCACCCTGCTGCTCTCCTCGGTCCTCGGGCTGGTGCTCGGCCTGCTGCTGTACGCCACCCGGAAGGGCAACCTGCTGCAGAACCGGGCGGTGTTCTCACTGCTCAACCTGCTGATCAACCTGGTCCGTCCGGTGCCGTTCATCATCGCGATCGTGGCGATGGCCCCGCTCACCCGGGCGGTCACCGGCTCGATGATCGGCACCGAGGCGGCGATCTTCCCGATGGTGGTGGTGGCCACCTTCGGGGTGGCCCGGATCGTCGAGAACAACCTGGTCGCGGTCGAGCCCGGG
Source organism: Kitasatospora sp. NPDC101801 (assembly GCF_044766665.1). Taxonomy (NCBI): domain Bacteria; kingdom Bacillati; phylum Actinomycetota; class Actinomycetes; order Kitasatosporales; family Streptomycetaceae; genus Kitasatospora; species Kitasatospora sp. NPDC101801. Next base: position 69,961 of record NZ_JBIWML010000031.1, on the reverse strand, counting down.
GTGATCGAGGCGGCCCGGGCGATGGGGGCCGGACCGGTCAGGATCATCCTGACCGTGCTGGTGCCCGAGGCGCTCGGCCCGCTGATCCTCGGGCTGACCTTCATCCTGGTGGCGCTGATCGACTTCTCGGCGGTGGCCGGGACGGTGGGCGGCGGCGGGGTGGGCAACCTGGCCATGACGTACGGCTATCTGCGCTTCGACACCTCGGTGATGGTGGTGACGGTGGCCGTGCTGATCGTGCTGGTGCAGATCGCCCAGCTGACCGGGAACCTGCTGGCCCGCAAGGTGCTCCGGCGCTGACCGCTCCCGTGGCGGTGGCCTCCGGCTGTGCTGACCTCCGACGGTTCCTCCGTAGTGCCTCCGGTGTGCCTCCCGTGGCCCCGAGCACGGTGGCGCCGTCAGCCGGAGGCGTCCAGAACCGCGGCGGCCACGTCGCCGGGCCGGTCCTGCATCAGCAGGTGGCCGGCCGGGACGGCCACCCGGAACTCCGCGTCGAGCAGCGCCGCCAGCTCCCGCTGCCGCGCGAGCCAGGACCGGCCGCCCCGGCCGGTCGAGGCGGCCAGCACGATCGCCGGGGCGCCGGGCAGCGGCGCCGTCCGGCGCAGTCGGTTCAACTCGGCGGCCACGTCGAGGTAGTGGGTGTTCTCGGCGAGCGCGGCCCGGAACGAGCGGCTGGTCCGGTAGCAGCGCCGGACCAGCTCGGCCGGCGCCGGATCGCGGTGCCCGAGGGTGGCCGCCGCCCCGACCACCCGCCGGGCGGCCGGGCCGAGCATGTACGGCACGGCGGTCGCGGTGGCCAGCCCGCCGAGCGTACGGACCGTCAGCTCGCGCAGGGCCGGGGCCCGCCCCGGGCGGGCGGTCGGTTCGGTGCTGCCGTCGAGCAGCACCAGCCCGGCGGTCCGGTCCGGGTGCAGCCGGGCGAACGCCTCGGTGTGGAAGGCCGCGATCGAGTGGCCCACCAGGGTCGCGGGGGTGTCCACCGCGAGGGCGTCCAGCAGGGCGGCGATCCGGTCCGCCTCGCCCCGGGCGGTCGGCGGCCCCGGAACGGACTCGCTCAGGCCGAAGCCCGGACGGTCGAAGCGGACCACCGTCCGGTGCGGTTCGAGCAGCGGGACCACCCGGTCCCAGTCGAACCAGCAGCAGCCGAGCCCGCCGCTGAGCACCACCACCGGGCCCCGGCCGGAGACCACGGTGTGCACCGCCCGGCCGCCGACCCGGACGAACCGCGTGCCGGTCACCGCGTCACCTCCCGCCGCCCGTCGGCCCCGCCGCCGGCCACGCTCCGGGCCAGCACTCCCAGCCAGACCGCGATCAGCAGGATCTGCGAACGCTGCCCCGCGCCCATCGTCCAGGTGCCGTGCCCGGCCTCGAAGGCGGCGATCGCGGCGAGACTCCAGGCCGTGGCGGCCAGCTCGGCGCCCACCAGCCAGGGGCCGTACCTGGCCAGCGGGGGCCACCAGCCGTACCGGCGGGCGGCGACGGTGAGCAGCGTCACGGCGCCGATCGCGCCGACCATGGCCAGGCTGCTGCTGACGGCGTGGGCGGTGTGGGTGGCCGGGACCAGACCGGCCGTCTCGCGGGCCGCGCACTCCGGGTCGGCGGTCGGAGTGCAGCTCAACGGCAGCCGGGAGTCCACCGCCGTGGCCGCGCCGAACAGAGCCAGCGACCACCAGCCGGCCACCGCCCAGGGGCGACGCTCCAGCCGCCACAGCGCGGTGACCGCCGCCGCCAGCACGGCCAGCCCGGCGACCAGGTCGGTGGCCCGGAACAGGCCGCCGAGCGGCTGGTCCTCGGCGGCCAGCTCGCTGACGTACGCCTGCACGGGGTCGAGCCCGGTGCTCAGCACCACCTCCAGCACCCACGCCGTGTACGCGAGCGCGCTCAGCAGCAGGAGGGCGGCGGTCGCCGTGGTGGTCCGGCCTGGGCGGCGGGCTGCGGAGCTGGGCACCGGACCAGCCTAATCACCGGGGCGGCCGGCCCCCGCCCGCCCCGGAAACCGATTCGGAGCTTCCCGCCGGAGCGTGTATTGTTCTCGGGGTCGGACAGGCGCCGCTAGCTCAGTTGGTTAGAGCAGCTGACTCTTAATCAGCGGGTCCGGGGTTCGAGTCCCTGGCGGCGCACAGACGGTCGGAAGGCCCCTCACTCAGGTGGGGGGCCTTCCGGCGTTTCCGCTCCGGGGCGGGCGGCCGCGAGGTCCAATGGACGGGAGAGGCCGACCCAGCAGAGGAGCACACCCATGTCGAACCCCACCCAGGGCCACCGGATCGAGCTGGTCCGCCCCGAGCAGACGGTGACGGTGCTGATCGACGGCGTCCAGGTCGCCAAGTCGAGCCGCCCGCTGGCGCTGTTCGAGACCGGGCTGCCGGTCCGGTACTACCTGCCGCCGGAGGACGTCGACCTGACGCTGTTCCAGCCGAGCGCGACGCACACCACCTGCCCGTTCAAGGGCGAGGCGTCCTACTGGTCGTTCGCCGACCGGGCCGACGTGGCCTGGTACTACCCGGAGCCGATCGACTCGGTGGCGGCGATCGCCGGGTACCTCTGCTTCTACGACACCGTCGCCAAGGTGCGGGTCGAGGGCGAACTCCCTGAGCGCTAGACGGGTGCGATAAGACCGGCGTAAGAAAAAACGGGACAAAGGTCCCTAACATCGCCCATACCGTTCGGGGCAGGCTGGGACGGATCGTCTGATCCCGACCGCGTGAGCAACCGTCACAGGTCTCGCAGGAAAGGCCTCCCGTTGCCCCGCAGTGCCCCGAACGGTCCCCGCCCCCGCCCGCAGAAGACCGGTAGGTCCCGTCCACGCCGGACCGGCTGGCGCCGGCTGATACCGACCTGGCGGTTCACCCTGGTCGGCACGCTGGTCTGCACCGTGCTCGGGGTCGGCCTGTTCGCGCTCGGGCTGCTGGTGGTGAAGGTGCCCGACGCGCACGCGCAGGCCACCGCGCAGAGCAACACCTGGCTCTACCAGGACGGCACCCTGCTCGCCCGGACCGGGCAGACCAACCGGCAGAACGTCGGCCTGGACAAGATCTCCCAGGACGCCCAGCACGCCGCGCTCGCCGCCGAGGACCGGAACTTCTACCACGAGGGCGCGGTCAACCTGAAGGGCCTCACCCGGGCCGCGTTCGCCACCGCGACCGGCGGGAGCACCCAGGGCGGCTCGACGATCACCCAGCAGTACGTCAAGAACACCTACCTGAACCAGAAGCAGACCGTCGCCCGCAAGGTGAAGGAGCTGTTCATCGCGGTCAAGGTGGACGCCACCGAGACCAAGGACGAGGTGCTGACCGGCTACCTCAACACCTCCTACTACGGTCGCGGCGCGTACGGCATCCAGGCCGCCGCCCAGGCGTACTACGGCATCGACGCCGCCCAGCTGAACCCCGCGCAGGGCGCCTACCTGGCCGCCCTGCTCAACGCGCCCAGCGCCTACGACGTCTCGACCGCCACGCCCACCGGCAAGCAGAACGCCACCAACCGGTGGAACTACGTGCTCGACGCGATGGTGCAGGAGAACTGGCTCTCCGCCACCGACCGCGCCGCGATCACCTTCCCCGAGGTGAAGGAGCCGAAGAGCGCCCCCGGCCTGGCCGGCCAGGCCGGCTACCTGGTGACCGCCGCGACCGAGTACCTCACCGCGCACAACGTGCTCACCGACGCCCAGCTCGCCCAGGGCGGCTACACCGTCAAGCTGACCGTGGACCCGAAGCGGCAGCAGGACCTGGACGCCGCCGTGCGCGGGCAGCTGACCGACCGGCTCAAGCCGGACAGCCGGCCGGTGGACGGCGCCGCGCAGGCCGGCGCGGTCTCGCTGGACCCGAAGACCGGTGCGGTGGTCGCCCTGTACGGCGGCCAGGACGCCACCAAGCACTGGATCGACAACGCCACCCGGCAGGACTACCAGGCCGGTTCGACCTTCAAGGCGATCGCGCTGGCCGCTGCGCTGGAGAGCGGCGCGGAGACCCAGTCCGGACAGACCATCACCCCGCAGACCGGGTACGACGGCCGGAGCAAGCGGCCGGTGGTCGGCGGCCGCGGCACGCCGTACGCGCCGCCGAACGAGGGCAACAAGAGCTACGGGCAGATCACCCTGCAGCAGGCCACCGACTGGTCGGTGAACTCGGCTTTCGCCCAACTCGCCCAGGACACCGGCCTGGAGAAGGTCCGGGACACCGCCGTCGCACTCGGCCTGCCGGTCGACACCCCCGGCCTGAAGCAGGCGCCCGCCTCGATCGCGCTCGGCACCTCGACCCCGAGCGTGCTGGACATGGCCGGGGTGTACGCCACCCTGGACAACGACGGCAGGCAGACCACCCCCTGGCTGGTGCAGTCGCTGGAGCACGAGGGCGAGAACGTCGCCCTGCCCGCCCCGAAGACCACCCAGGCGATCAGCCCGGAGACCGCCAGGACCGTCACCTCGATGCTCCAGGGCGTGGTGAGCGACCCCGGCGGCACCGGCTACCGGGCAAAGGAGCTGGGCCGACCGGCCGCCGGCAAGACCGGCACCACCGACGACCTCAAGTCGGTCTGGTTCGCCGGGTACACCCCCGAGCTGGTCACCACCGTCGCCCTGTTCGGCCAGGACCCGGTCACCGGCAAGCAGGTCTCGCTGGACGGGACCGGCGGTGCCGCCGGTGCGGCGGGCGGCAACTTCCCGGCCCGGATCTGGACCGCGTACATGTCGGCGGCGCTCGACGGCCGACCGGTCGGCGAGTTCACCGAGCCGAGCGGTGGCCGGGGCTACTCCGCCGACCCCTCCGACACCCCGTCCTCGACGCCCTCCACCTCCCCGACCACTCCGAACAGCCCGGCGTCGACGCCGGCCGAGCAGCCCGCGACCCCGGTCGGCCCCGACCCGACCAGCGCGCGGCCGACCCCCACGCCGACGCCGAAGCCGACCCCCAGCCCGAAGCCCACTCCGACGCCGACGCCGACGCCCAAGCCGACCCCGACCCCGACGCCGCCGGACCCGACCCGGGAACCGCCGGTCAACGAGGCGGCCTCGCGGCAGGCGGTGCCGGCGGGCTGACCAGCAGGCTGACCGGGGGCGGCCTGCCGATCCGGCAGGACCGTCAGGCATGGACACCCCTTACCTGACCACGGGTCCGGCTGGCACAATGCGTCGGTGCACAGCTCATCGCCACTCCCTCAGGTCTCCTGGCTCTCCCCCCGGGCCCTCGGTCTCTCCCTCGCCCTGCTCTCGGCGCTCGCCTTCGGCGGCTCCGGAACCGCGGCCAAGCCGCTGATCGAGGCGGGGCTCTCCCCGCTGCACGTGGTCTGGCTCCGGGTCACCGGCGCGGCGGTGGTGCTGCTGCCGCTCGCGTACAAGCACCGGGACGCGTTCCGTCGGCGGCCGCGCCTGATGATCGGCTTCGGGCTGCTCGCGGTCGCCGGGGTGCAGGCCTGCTACTTCGCCTCGATCTCCCGGATACCGGTCGGGGTGGCCCTGCTGATCGAGTACCTCGGGCCGCTGCTGCTGCTCGGCTACCTCAGGTTCGTCCAGCGCAAGCCGGTCTCCCGGGCCGCCACCCTCGGCGCCGGGGTCGCGGTGACGGGTCTGGCCTGTGTCGTCGAGGTCTGGCACGGGCTGGCGTTCGACGCGCTCGGCGTGCTGTTCGGACTGGGCGCCGCCTGCTGCCAGGTCGGCTACTTCCTGCTCGCCGACGCCGGGCGGCAGGGCGACAGCCCGGTCGACCCGATGGCGATCAGCGCGTACGGCCTGCTGGTCGGCGCCGTCGCCCTGACCGCGTTCACCCAGCCGTGGACGGCGGACTGGAGCGTGCTCGGCGGGGACGTGGTGATGAACGGGCGGGTGCTGCCGGCCGCGCTGGCCGCCGGCTGGATGGTGCTGATCGCCACCGTGCTCGCCTATCTGACCGGCGTGGTCTCGGTGCAGTTCCTCTCCCCGGCGGTGGCCGCCGTGGTGGCCAACCTGGAAGCCGTGGTCGCCACCGTGGCCGCCTGGTTCCTGCTCGGCGAACGGCTCGGCGGCTGGCAGCTGGTCGGCGGCGCACTGGTGCTGATCGGCGCCTTCACCGCCCAGACCAGCCGCCCCGCCGAACTCGCCCCGGAGACGGCGGCACCTCCCGCCGAGCCGAGCGTGGCGGCCCGCCGGGGCTGACCCCGCTGCGGGCCGGGCGGCGGCTGATCCGGCGTCAGCTTTCGGTGGGGGCGTCCGGCCGCCGGTCGGGGTTCGCTCGCCGGTGCGATGTCGGGTGCCGGCGCTGGGTCACTTGCCGAGCCAGCCGAACCAGTCCAGGTGACCCAGCGGCCAGACGATCGCCGAGGTGGGGCCGACCACGTTGGCCACCGGGACGGCACCGGCTCCCGGTCCGCCCTGGTGGTAGCGGGAGTCTGCGGAGCCGCTCCGGTGGTCGCCCTCGACCCAGATGTACCCCTGCGGGACGGTGACCGGGCCGAAGTCCAGCCCCGAGCAGGAGTCGTCGCCCGGGTGCAGGTACGGCTCGGAGACCGCCGAACCGTTCACCGTGAGGGTCTTGCCGGCGCACCGGACGGTCTCACCCTCGGTCGCGATCACCCGCTTGACCAGGTAGTTGTCGTCCTTCGGCGGGAGCAGGCCGACGAAGCTGAGCGTGCTGCCGACCGCGTCGGAGAACGCGTTGCCGCTGCTCGGCTGCACCGGCAGCCAGCCACCCGGGTCCTTGAAGACCACCGGCTCGCCGGGCGCGGGCTCCCAGCCGAGCAACGGCGCCATCTTGTTGACGGCCACCCGGTCACCGATCCGCAGGGTGTTCTCCATCGAACCGGACGGGATGCTGAACACCTGGAACAGGCAGGTCTTGATGGCCAGCGCGATCACCAGACCGAGCACGACCATCGCGGGGAACTCGACCCACCAGGGCAGCCGTCGGCGGCGTCCGTCGGCCTTGGCACCGGCCTGGGCGGGGTGCTGCGGTGCGCTGTACTCGGCGTCCGGGGTCGACGTCCCGACCAGCGGGCCGGACTGAGGAAGAGTCACGGATCAGGCCGCCTGCGGGCCACAGCCCGACGCCACCGGCGACGCGCCGGTCAGCGCACCGTCGCCGTCCCGGCGGTACCGGGCCCGCCTGCCGGCGTCCTGCATCCTGTGCCGGGACTGGGGCTGGGGCATGTGGGGCTGGGAGTTCCTGGCCATCGCGCTGTCCTGCCTTTCCGGGGATCCGGGGAGAACAGCACGCTAACGCCGTACTGGAACTGTCGCGAAATCAGACATTTAGCCATGCCCGACAGATCAGGGCTCGCGGCCTGCCACTGTGGAGTCGGGGGAGGGGCGGATCAGGACTGGGCGATCGCCTCGTGGTGCCTGATCACCTCGGCGATGATGAAGTTCAGGAACTTCTCCGCGAAGACCGGATCCAGGTGTGCGCCTGCGGCGAGTTCGCGGAGCCGGGTGATCTGGGCCCGCTCCCTGGCCGGGTCGGCGGGCGGCAGCTTGTGCTCGGCCTTGAGCCGGCCGACCCGCTGGGTCGCCTTGAACCGCTCGGCCAGCATGTGGACCACTGCGGCGTCGATGTTGTCGATGCTCTCGCGCAGGCTGACCAGCTCGGCCCGGACCGACTCGGCGATCCCGCCGTTCCCGTCGGCGGCGGCACCGGTGGCGGCCGTGGAACTGGCCGTGAGGCCGGTCGGGACACCGGCCGGGGAGGCGGCGGCGGGCGTGGGCTGATCCGTCATCGGGAGGCTCCGGGGCTAGCTGACTGGGCTCTGGCAATCTAACAGGGGCGCCTCCTGGCGATCCCGGAGTGTGTCACCTCGGTCCGCCATGTGGACACTCCGGCGGACCCGGTGGCCGGTTTCGGAACTCCGTGCGTCGCTCGCCCCGTAGGCTGAGCGAGGCATGACCGGCACTGACGGACCAGCAGTCCCCCAGCACAGGAGGTACCTGATCGTGGCAACCACCCGTACCGCGCGCACCGCTTGGGAAGGCAACCTGCTCGAAGGCAAGGGCGAGGTCACCTTCGCCTCCTCCGGCATCGGTGAGTTCCCGGTCTCCTGGCCCTCCCGCGCGGAGGCGGCGAACGGGAAGACCAGCCCCGAGGAGCTCATCGCGGCCGCGCACTCGGCCTGCTTCTCGATGGCGCTCTCCCACGGCCTGGCGGGCGCGGGCACTCCGCCCACCGCTCTGGAGACCCAGGCCGACGTCACCTTCCAGCCGGGCACCGGGATCACCGGCATCCACCTGACCGTCACCGGCCAGGTCCCCGGCCTCGACGAGGCGGGCTTCGTGAAGGCCGCCGAGGACGCCAAGGCCAACTGCCCGGTGAGCCAGGCCCTGACCGGCACCACCATCACCCTGACCGCGAAGCTCGCCTGAGCCGCTCGCCGTCTCCGGCCCCCTGACCGCCCGTCCGGCTGACGCTCCGTCGGCCGGCTCTCCGCAGACCGGCAGCGACACGTAGCGACAAGTCATGCTGTCTGAAGAGAGGTGCGGGAGGGGGCGCGTGCGCCCCTGGTGTGCATCTCACGATGTGTGCCAGGGGCGCCGTCACGTACCGGCACGCTTGTTGCGAATCCTGACGAATCACCCTGGCGGCGGTCGCCGTTGCAACTGCGCGCGTCCTATGATCACCGCAGTGCCCTGTTCCTTGCCGAACGCCATCCACCCGCGTTCACCGCACCGAACGTCGACCGAGCGTCGAGGGCCTCACGGAGCGGTGAGCCGGCCACTGCGGTGCGGTCGGCGGGAGCAGCATCAGCAGCGGACGGGAGCATGCCGTGCCGGGTCGGAACGAGGGGACCGACCGTTCGTGCCCGGTCTGCTCCGGACCACTGGGCCTGGGTGACAGCGGTCCCGACGCACTCGTCGACGCACTCCAGGCCAGCGAATCGCGGTTCCGCGCGGCCTTCGCCGACGCCGGGATCGGGATGGCCCTGATCGGCTCCGACGACCGGATCATCGAGGCCAACCCGGCGTTCGCCGCCATGATCGGCCACGAGGCGCCGAACCTGGTGCGCACGCACATCCACGAGATCATCGACCCCGAGGACAACCCCCGGCGGCTCTACCTCGAGCTGGTCCGCGGTGAGCGCGACCGGCTCCGGGTGGAGAAGCAGCTCAAGCACCGCGAGGGCCACGCGGTGTGGAGCAACGTCACCATCTCGCTGATCCGGGACGGCGCGGGGCAGCCGATGTACACCCTCGCCATGGTCGAGGACGTGACCGAACAACGACTGCTGGGCGATCAGCTCGCCTACCAGGCGATGCACGACCCGCTCACCAGGCTCCCGAACCGCACCCTCTTCTTCGAGCGGCTCAACGCGCTCTTCGGACCGGGGCAGCTCGGCGACGCCGCCGGTGATCTCGGAGAGGTCGGGTACCCGGGGGACGCCGGGGACGCCGCGACCGAGCCGGTGGGCGCCGTGGAGCTGGACGGGTTGGCGAAGCTGGACGGCCTCGACGGCCTGGACGAAATCGCCGACCTGGTCGGTCTCGTCGACCTGCCCGACCTGACCACGCTTCCCGGGCTGACCGGGCCGGACGAAGCGAGCGGGCCGGACGACCAGGGCAAGCGGGTCGGTCTCTGCTACCTGGACCTCGACGGCTTCGCCGCGATCAACGAGACCCTCGGACACCACGTCGGCGACGAGCTCCTGGTGGCGGTGGCCGCCCGCTTGGAGCACGGCTTCGCCCGGGGCGACGGCCGGCTGGTGGCGCGGTTGGGCGGGGACGAGTTCGCCGTCCTGGTCTGCGACAGCGACGGCAGCGCGCAACTGACCGAGCTCGCCACCGAGCTGGTCAAGATGCTCGAGGAGCCGTTCGACGTGGCCGGCCAGCAGTTGGCGGTGACGGCGAGCGTCGGAGTGGTCGAGCGCCGGATCGTCGAGACCACCCCCACCGACCTGCTGAAGGACGCCGACGCCACGCTCTACTGGTCCAAGGCCGACGGCCGGGCCCGTTGGACGCTCTACGACCCGGACCGCGGCGCCCACCAGCTGACCAGGCAGCGGCTGGCCACCGCCCTGCGACCGGCGCTGGAACGCGGCGAGTTCACCGTCGAGTACCAGCCACTGGTGGGGCTGGCCGACGGCACCGTGCACGGCGCCGAGGCGCTGGTCCGCTGGCGGCACCCCCGGTACGGGACGCTGTCCCCCGACCGTTTCATCCCGCTCGCCGAGGAGTCCGGCGCCATCGTGCCGCTCGGCAAGTGGGTACTGGAGGAGTCCTGCCGGCAGGCCAAGCTCTGGCTGCTGGAGTTCCCCGAAGCCGAGACCTTCGTCAGCGTCAACCTGGCGGCCCGTCAGATCTGGGACTCCGACGTGGTGGCGGACGTCGCCGCGGCGCTGAAGCTCACCGGCCTGCCCGCCCGGCTGCTCCAACTGGAGATCACCGAGAGCGCCGTGCTCGGCCCCGGCGGCCGCCCGGTCCAGGCGCTCCAGGCCCTGGCGGACATGGGGATCCGGATCGCCATCGACGACTTCGGCACCGGCTACTCCAATCTCGCCTACCTGTCCCGGCTGCCGGTGCACGTGCTCAAACTGGACGGCAGCTTCATCGAGGGCTTCCGCGACCCGGCCCCGGGCGGACGCCCGGACAGCCGGTTCCGGCGGACCGACGCGGACGAACAGATCGTCGGCGCGATGGTCCAGCTGGCCCACGCGCTCGGCCTGACCGTGACGGCCGAGGGCATCGAGAACGCCTCCCAGGCCGAACGGCTGCGGCTCACCGGCTGTGACACCGCCCAGGGCTGGTACTTCGCCCGCCCGGGCGAGGCCGAGCGGATCGCGGCCATACTGCGCGAGGGTCGCGTCCGCTCGGCCTGACGGGCCGTCGTGTCCGGGGCCGTCGTGTCCGGGCTGCCCTGGGGTCGGCCGCCTTGGCGCCGGCTGTCCTGGTGCCGAGCACCTGGTCACGGACCGTCAGGTCCGGCCGTCGGGGTGCCCGGGTCATGGCTCACGCCGGCTGCGTCCCACCGTCGGCGGTCAGCCCGTACGCCTCGGCGATCAGGCCGTAGGAGCGCTGCCGTGCCTCGTGGCCGTGGATGTGCGAGGTCACCATCAGCTCCTGGGCGCCGGTCCGCTTGCGGAGCGACTCCAGCCCGTCGGCGACCTCGCCGGGGGCGCCGAGCACGACATTGGCGAGCCAGCTGTCCAGGAAGTCGGCCTCGGCCGGGCTGTACGGGTACTGCTCGGCCTCGTCCGGGGTCGGGATCAGGCCCGGTGTCCCCCGACGCAGCCGGAGCATCGCCAGCCCCGCCGAACGGGCCAGCCGCCTGGCCTGCTGCTCGTCGTCGGCGGCCACCGCGCTCACCCCGATGAGCGCGTACGGCTCGTCCAGGACGGCCGAAGGGCGGAACGAGGACCGGTAGAGGTCGAGCGCGGGGACGGTGTTGGCCGCGCTGAAGTGGTGCGCGAAAGCGAACGGCAGACCGAGCCGCCCTGCCAGCTGTGCGCTGAAGCCGGACGAACCGAGCAGCCAGACCGGCGGCCGCCCGTCACCCTGCGGGACGGCGGTGAGCCTGGCGTACGGGTGGCCGTCCGGGAAGTCGCCGTCCATGAAGTGCAGCAGCTCCGCGAGCTGCTGGGGGAAGTCGTCCGGGCTCTCCGCCACGCCCCGGCGCAGCGCGCGGGCGGTGGCCTGGTCGGTGCCGGGCGCCCGACCGAGGCCGAGGTCGATCCGCCCCGGGTGCAGCGACTCCAGCAGGCCGAACTGCTCGGCGATGGCGAGCGGCGCGTGGTTGGGCAGCATCACACCACCGGAACCGAGCCGGAGGGTACGGGTGTGCGCGCCGAGGTGGGCCAGCAGCACGGCCGGGGTGGAACTGGCGACTCCGGGCATCCCGTGGTGCTCGGCGACCCAGAAGCGGTGGTAGCCCCAGCGCTCGGCATTACGGGCCAGCTGGGTGGTCGCCTCCAGCGCCTCGCTCGGCGAGTGGCCAACGCCGACCGTGGCAAGGTCGAGGATGGAGAGCGGTGCCGGGGCCGTGCCTCGGGTCACGCCACGGATGGGGTCGGCGGGCGGGGCCTGCGGTGTGCTCGCCTGCGGCTCGTCCTCGGAGGTCATGCCGGGGTTCTCCCTTCTGGCGGGGTGCGGGATGTCCGATCCTGCCGTCGGGACTCCATCAACCGGACCGGAAGGTCTCCTGTTCCCGATGGCGGGTGCGGGTTGTTCCCGGTGACGGGGTGCACCTGGTCCGGGCGGAGGGCGCCGGCGCTCCGGCCGGTGCGGGCGGGAGGGCGCCGGCCGGTGCGCGGGGGTGCTCCGCCCGGCCGGGTAGGCGGGTAGCTACCGCTACCACCACCGACGGTCACGCGACCACCCCTACCGACCTGACGATCTGACAGCAACCTTTACCGGGTGGCGAATTAGGGGTTGGCGACTTGCCGCCAGCGCCAGAAGTCGCCAGCTGTAGGACTCGCGCCGCCGGACCCCGTCCGGCAGGCTTTCCGATCGACGGGGGTCGCGCACCGCCACCCCCGCTCCCACCTGCAAGGTCGACGGGCTGGACCAGTTCCGTTGGACCCCCGTGAGCCCCTGGAGCGGCACCCCGCCCCAGGGGCTCGCGCCAATTCCACCGCGCCCTGCGGCCGTGGCCTCCGGTCGGCGAGCGGCTCGCCCGGCCGTATCGTGATGCGTGACACACGGGGGTGCTTCATGGCATGAAACGTCAACCCGCTAGCGTTTACCCCCGTAGTCATCGGGACACCTCCCGAAGACTTGTTGAGGGAGCATCGCCTTGGACGCCGCAGCGCTGGTAGGGCCGGTATGGATCTGCGTACTGGCGCTCTTTGCCGTGCTCGGTGACGCCTTCCTGCCCTTCATCCCCAGCGGCACCCTCGTCATCCTGGCCGTCCTGAACACCGCCGAGGTGGACGGTGCACCGCTGCTGCTCGCAGCCGGCGTCGCGGTCGCGTCGTTCCTGGGTGACTTCGTTCTGCTGAATCTGGCCCGCCGTGGTTCGCCCCGGGTTCAGCGTCGGCTCGACGACCGCCCAGAACTGGCGGCCAGTGTCGAACGGCTGCAGCAGTACTTCAGTGGGCAGACCAGTCGGACGGCCGCCGCCGTGGTGATCGTGGCCCGCTTCGTGCCGGCCGGACGGACCGTCCTGGACCTGGCCGTCGGCCACTCGGCGTCCTCCTCCCGTCGCTTCCTCCGGATGTCCGCGCTGGCCGCGCTCATCTGGGCCTCGTACATCGTGAGCCTGGGCTGGCTGAACAGTCACTGGTTCAACACCGACTGGCTGAGCCTGGCCGTCTCCTGCGTCGCGGCCACCGCGATCAGCACCACGGTCGCCAGGTTGGTCCGCCGTCGGCGCCGCGAGCTCAAGCTCACCTGACGCTCCCCCAGTTCGCCGCTTCGGCCCGGCTCGGAGCCTCGCTGCCCTGGTCTGGTCGCCCTGGCCTTGTTGCCGGTGACCCGGCTCCTGCGGTCCAGTCCCGTGGCCCGAAACCTGCACTCCGACGCCGGTGTTCCGGAGAACTGTCCCAAGACTGCAACAGTGCTCCTATGGTGGAGCCGTACGCCCCTTGTGTCGCGTGTTGTCCCGCGACGAAGGGGCTTTGAAGTGCCCTCATCTCGCATGGCATGCTGGCGATGAAATATCCATCAATATCCGATTTTTCCGCACGGATGGTCGGATGCACTACGGCTGGGGAGACCATGGGCAGCATCTCGCGTAGGACCGTGCTGAGTGCCACCGCCGCAACCGCCGCCCTCGGGGCGGTGGCCGCCTGCAGCGACAGCGGCTCCGGGAGCGGCGGTTCGAGTTCCGGCACCTCCACGTCGGGAAGCCCGCAGAGCAGCGGCAGTTCGAGCACCGCGCCGGTGAAGGGCAAGCCGATCGGGGACGGCTCGGCGGCGGACACCGGGGCCCAGCCCAACCAGCCGAAGCCCGAGAAGCTCAAGCCCGGTGAGACGCCGCCGCAGTTCGTGGTCTTCTCCTGGGACGGCGCGGGCGGCACCGACGACAACCAGTTCCCGAGGTTCCTCAAGCTGGCCGAGCAGTACAAGGCCACCATGACCTTCTTCCTCTCCGGCATCTACACCCTGCCGAAGAGCAAGGCGAACCTCTACCACCCGCCGCAGCACTCGGTCGGTGCGTCAGACATCCCGTTCCTCTCCGACAACGCGGTGAAGAGCACCCTCAAGCTGATCAGCCAGGCGTGGTTGGCCGGACACGAGATCGGCACGCACTTCAACGGGCACTTCTGCTCCACCCGCTCCGACGGCAACGGCGTCAACAAGTGGAGTCCCGAGGACTGGCAGAGCGAGATCGACCAGGCCGTCTCCTTCGTCACCCAGTGGAAGACCAACACCGGCTTCACCGACGTCGACCCGCTGCCCTTCGACTACAAGAAGGAGCTGATCGGGGCTCGGACCCCGTGCCTGGAGGGGCAGAAAACGCTGCTGCCGACCGCGGTCAAGCTGGGCTGGAAGTACGACGCCAGCTCGCCGGGCGGTCTGCAGATCTGGCCGCAGAAGGTGCAGGACGGGAAGATCTGGGACTTCCCGCTGCAGTCCATCCCGTTCCCGGGGCACAACTTCCAGGTGCTCTCGATGGACTACAACATCCTGGCCAACCAGTCCGCCGGCAGCACCAAGGGTGACCCGACCAAGTACGACGCCTGGCGCACCCAGGCCAAGGACGCCTACCTGGCCGGCTTCGACCGCGCCTACAGCTCCAACCGCGCACCGCTGTTCATCGGCAACCACTTCGAGCAGTGGAACGGCGGCATCTACATGGACGCCGTCGAGGAGGCCCTCAAGGTGATCGCGGGCAAGCCCGACGTCCGGCTGGTGTCGTTCCGTCAGTTGGTCGAGTGGCTGGAGGTCCAGGACCAGTCCACGCTGCGGAAGCTGCGGACCCTAGGGGTGGGCAAGGCACCTGCGGAGGGCTGGCCGGCCTTCCTCGGCTCGGCGGGGTGACGCCGGGGGCGCGTCCGGAGGTACCGATCGGGTGACGGCGTGCAGTTGACGACGGGTCAGACCATGACATCCGTCATCCGGATGTCATCACCGGCGGCACTGCCCGGCGGTACCCCTGTCGCGGGATTCTCATGGAGGCAGCAGACAGCCGCCAGGGAACATCGGACAGGGGAATCAGCGATGGCACTCAGCACCAGCACTCGAATCGACGGCAGCGCCCGTACCGACTCCGTCGCCACCACCGACGCTCCCGGCGCCGGGGTGGACCCGAGGATCGCCGGGCTCGCGCCGCTGGCCGTCGACGTGGCACTGCCGCTGGCCGTGTACTTCGCCGCCCACTCACTGCTCGGGCTCGGCCTGGTCGCCGCCCTCGGCCTCAGCAGCGCGGTGCCGGTGGTCCGGACGGTGGTCGGCCTGGTGCGGCGGCAGCCGACGAATGCGCTCGCGCTGCTGATGCTGGCCCTCAACGTGGCGGGCATCGCCCTGTCCACCGTGGCGGGTGACGCCCGGCTGATGATCGCCAAGGACGGCGCGGTCTCCAGCGTGCTCGGCGGCGCCATCGTGATCTCGGCGCTGCTCGGCCGACCGGCGATGAGCGCCGGGCTGCGGCCCTTCCTGGTCAAGAACAGTGCGGCCCGGGACACCGCCTGGGTGCGGCTCTCCGCCGGGGACGCCGCCTTCCGTCGCAACGAGCGGCACTTCTCGCTCGTCTGGGGCACCGCGCTGCTCGTCGAGTGCGCGGCCAAGGTCGTCGGCGCCTACACCTTCCCCGTCGAGACCATGGTCTGGCTGGGGCCCGTCATGCTCTCGGCCGCCATCGTCGTCGGCATCGCCGTCGGCAACGTCTTCGCGGGGCGGATGGCCGAGCGCATCGGCGCCGAGTCGGTCTGACCCCGGCGGTAACCGCCGTGTCCCGCCGACGACCCCTGCTCCCTCGGGCCCCTCCGGACATGATCCGGCGGGGCCCGAGGCGTCGCTGCGCGGCGCCGACACCCCGTCACCACGGGGTGGCTGTCGGCAGGCGCCGCGCTCTGGCCGGCCGCAGCGCCCCGGTGACGACCGGATCAGCCCGCGAGCAGCCGCCGCACGATCTGCTCGGCTCCGGCCTGGCCGGCAACGATCGTGTAGTGGTTGGTGCCCGGCACAAGGGTGGCCCTGACCCGCTCCGGGTCGAGCCCCGCGAACGCGAGCCGGCCGGGGTCGTACAGCCCCTGCGGCTCGTCCATCAGGCCACGCTCGGCCCACAACAGTTCGGCGGGCAGCGGCAGTCGGTGGACCGCCCCGGCGGCGTCCTTGTCGAGCAGGACCTCCCCGCCGTCCTGCCGGATCGCCTCCGGCACACAGGAGGAGCGGAGTTCGGGCTCGGTGCCGATCAGGTCCCGTTGGATGTACTCCTCGAACCCGGCCGGCCACCTGCCCGCGAAGGCCGGGTGCCGCTGCCAGAACTCCCGGTAGGCGTCCCGGTCGGGGAAGGTCATCGACAGCCGGGCCAGGGCCGGGCCGAGCACGGCGGCCAGTGCGGCGTCCTCAGTCACGCCGACCGGCAGCGGAAAGCTGACCGCCCCGTCCACCAGGAGCAGCGAGGACGCCAACCCCGGGTGCCGGACGGTGGCGAGCGCGGCGATCCACGCGCCCATCGAGTGCCCGGTGAGGCGGACCGGGCCGAGGTCGAGGGCCGCCACCAGAGCGGCCACGTCGTCGGCGTGCCGAGCCAGACCGTACGGCCCGGTGACCGTCCGGCTGGCTGCCCGGCCACGCAGGTCGGGCGCTATCAGGGTGGCCCGGCCGGCGAGACGGCGGGCCACCTCGCTCCAGGCCAGGGCGTTCGCGGTGATGCCGTGCAGCGCCAGCACGGTCGGGGCGTCCGGCTCGGTGGCCGGCCACCGAAGCACGGTCAGATCACCGCCCGGGACGGGGACGGTCAGCTCTTGGTACGGGGTGGGTCCGGAGCTCACGTGGTGCCACCTTCCAGGGAGTGGGCCGGGCCGGGAACGCCGGCCCGGTCGGCTTCGGAACGGCCGGCCCGGATACGGGCGGGCAGCTTGGCCAGGCCGCCGGGGAGCAGGTAGACCACGGCGACGAAGAGTGCACCGAGCAGGAAGAGCGGCTGCGACAGCGGTACCCGGAGCACGGCCGGAAGGTCGGCGATTGCCGAGGAGTTCGCCAGATCGCCCAGCCGGTGCCCCGCCCAGGTGTAGAGGACGCCGCCGAGCAGCGGACCCCAGCGGGTGCCCGAGCCGCCGAGCACCACCATCACCAGCAGCGCGAGGGTCGCGTCGGAGGTGGCGGCCTGCGGGGTCGCGCCGCCGGTCAGCAACAGGTAGACGACCCCACCGCCACCGGCCAGGCCGCCGGCGATCACGAAGGCCAGCAACTTGAATCCGTAGGGGCGCAGGCCGAGCACCTCGACCCGACGCTCGTTCTCCCTGATGCCCTCCCAGACCCGGCCGGTGGGAGAGCTGACGGTCCAGTGGACGATGGCCAAGGTCAGCACCAGGTACCCCAGGGCGATCCAGTAGAGGTTGGCGGTGTTCTCGATCCCGACCAGGCTGTCGGGCAGCATCTCGACCGGGGCGGCTCGCCCCTCCTCGCCCCCGGTGACCCCACCGGGGTTGCGCTGGACCAGGATGGAACCGGCCTGGGCGAACGCGAGCGTCACCATCGAGAACCCGATGCCGGTCACCCGCAGGCTGACCGAGCCGAGCAGCAGTGCCAGGCTGACGGAGCAGCCGATGCCGAACAGGGCGGCGGCGGCGAACGGGAGTTGAAGTTCGAGCATCGCGAGGTCGGTCGCGTAGAGACCGGTGGCGAAGTAGAGCGCGTGCCCGAACGAGAGCAGGCCGGTGCGGCCGAGCAGGAGGTCGTAGCCGGTGGCCAGCGCCCCGTAGACCAGGCAGAGGGCGATGAGTTGCAGGCTGCCGGGACTGCCGAGCGGGCCGTCGAGCAGTCCGGGAAGCGGAAGCGCACTGTATGGGGCGACAAGGAACAGGATCAGCAGAGCGATCGGCCACCAGCGTAGCGCTCTGTGCACGACTGTCGAGCGCTCCGTGATTGATTCACCTGTTCGAGGGATGGTGCGATCAGGCCCCGCTGGAGCAGACTTGCCGTCAGCGGCACTTCCGGTGCTCGTGGTTGAGGTGTCAGTGCTCACGCGAGCCTCCCGGTGAGTCCGCGCGGTCGTACCAGGAGCAGTACGGCCAGCAGCACGACGACCGAGAGGTCGCCGAGCCCGGCAGCGGTGTAGTAGTTGGCGAACTGCTGGACCAGCCCCACCGCGACGGAGGCCACCGCCGCTCCGGTGACGGAGCCCATGCCTCCCATCACGACCACCACGAAGGCGAAGATGAGCAGGCTGGTCCCCTGGCCGGGGTGGACCGAGCCGAAGTAGAGACCGCTCAGCGCCCCGCCGAGGGCGGCGGCCGCACCACCGATCGCGAAGACCAGCGTGAACGCCTTGCGGACGTCGATGCCCAGGGCCGTGACCATCGCACGGTCCTCGACGCCGGCCCGGACCACCAAGCCGTACCGGGTCCGGCTCAGGAAGAGCCGCAGCGCCACCAGGACCAGGGCCGCTGCCGCGAGCAGGACGAAGCGATTGACCGGGACGATCGCACCGAACAATCCCACCGTGCCGGAGAGCGCGGCGGGTTGGGGGAAGGGACGGGAGTCCGCCCCCCAGATCCCCATCAGCAGCGCGGGCAGCGCAAGACCGACACCGACCGTGGCCAGGATCTGGTCCCGGGGCCGGTTGTAGAGAGGACGGATCAGCACCAGTTCGAGCAGGACGGCCGCGACCGTCCCGACCGCCGTACCGAAGACCACCGCCAACCAGAAGCCCATCCCGCCCTCGGTGCCCGCCCACCAGGTGGCGTACGCACCGACCGAGAGCAGCGCACCGTGGGCGAAGTTGAGCACGTCCATCAGGCCGAAGATGAGCGAGAGCCCGGAGGCGACCAGAAAGTACAGCGCACCCAGTCCGAGACCGGTGCAGGTGAGGAGGACGACAGTGTCCATCAGGGGGCCACCTCCGTGGTGACAGCGGCAGTCGGAGCGACGGGAGCGGTCGTGGATGCGGGCACGGGGCGGCCGACGCCGAGCAGGCGGCGAGCGGCCTCCTCGTCGGCGAGCAGCTCGGCCGTCCCGCCCCGGTGGGCGGTCCGACCGTCGGCCAGCACCGCGCAGGTGCCGGCGAGCCGGCGGACCAGGGCGAGGTTCTGTTCGACCAGCAGGACGGGTACCGTCGCGGCGGCCCGCTCCAGCACGTCGGCGACCTCGGACACGATCCTGGGCGCCAGGCCCTTGGTCGGCTCGTCGGCGATGATCAGGCGGTTGCCGTTGAGCAGGGTCCGCCCGATCGCCACCATCTGCTGCTGTCCGCCGGACAACGTCCCGGCCAACTGCCCGGCCCGTTGCGCGAGTTCCGGGAAGAGCTCGTGGACCAGGTCGTACGCCGGGATGCCGTCCCGCTCGGCCAACCGGAGGTTCTCCGCCACGGTCAGACCCGCGAAGATCCCCCGGTCCTCCGGGGCGTAGCCGATGCCCTGACGGACCACCAGATGGGTCGGCAGCTTGACCAGCTCGGTGCCCGCGAACCGCAGGCTCCCGGTGCGCGGCACCAGCCCCATGATCGCCTTGACCGTGGTGGTCTTCCCCGCGCCGTTGCGCCCGAGCAGGGCGGTGACCCCGCTCGGCGCGACATCCAGGTCCACCCCGTGCAGGATGTGCAACCCGTCGATCACCACCCGCAGATCACGCACGGTCAGCAACGCCGCACGGTCACCCACGGCACCGGGGTCAGCGGCACCAGCAGCGGCGTCAACACCGGCGCGAGCACCAGCCTCGGTGCCCCCGGAGCCGTCGGTCCGACCGGAGGTCGGGAAGGAGGAGTCCGTCACAGTCCCTCTCCCAGGTACGCCTGCTGGACAGTGGCGTCTGCCATCACCGCAGCAGGGGTGTCGAGCGCGAGCAGCGTGCCGTGGTGCATCACGGCCAGCCGGTCGGCGAGTCCGAGCAGGACGTCCATGTGGTGTTCCACCATCAGTACGGTGCGGCCGAGGTCCCGGTGCACCGAGCGGATCAGTGTGGTCAGGGCCGGGACCTCCTCAGCGCTGACTCCGGCCATCGGCTCGTCCAGCAGGATCACCCGGGGGTCGGAGACCAACAGGACGGCCAGTTCCAACTTGCGTTTCTCGCCGTGCGACAGCGCACTCGCCAAAGTGTCGGCCCGGTGCGCGAGTTCGGTCCGCTCCAGGGTCTCGGCCACCTGCTCGGCGTACCGACCGGCCCGACGCCAGATCCGGTACGAGGTACCCGGCCCGGCCGCCGCCTGGGCGGCCAGCCGGACATGGTCGGCCACCGTCATCCCGCCCCACAGGGAGGAGGTCTGAAAGGTCCGGCCCAGGCCACGGCGGGCCCGGCCGTGCACCGACTCGGTGGTGACGTCCGCGTCGTCGAGCTCGATGCTTCCGTGCGTCGCCGGATAGATCCCGGAGATCAGATTGAACAGAGAGGTCTTGCCCGCCCCGTTCGGACCGATGAAGGCGATGAACTCGCCCTCGTGCACGTCGAAGGAGACATCCTCGACAATCGGCACCGCACGGACCGACCACCCCACCCCGCGCAGCCGCAGCCTCGGCTGCGGCCGCCGCGCGGAAGCCGCCGAGGCAGCCGAGGCAGCCGAGGCAGCCGAGGCACCGACTTGGGCTTCCGCTGCCGGGGTTCCCATCGCCCTGTCGGCGCCGTCCGCCCCAGCCCCTTCCACCGCCCCGGCCGCCCCGGCCGCCCTGTCGACTCCGTCAGCAGCCGGGGAGGCGGCTCCCACCACGCGGTTCGGCATCGGGATCAGCCCGCGATCGGGGTGACCGGGGGTGCCACCTGGTCAGCGGCCAGGGTCTTCTCCACCGTCGGCTTCGCGTCGGCACCGGTCCCGGTGAGCTTCACCTGGAACATCGGCTGCAGCAGTGCGTGGTCCTCGGCCCGGACGGTGAGCTTGCCCTTGACCCCGTCGAAGCTCCACCCCTCCAACGCCTTCACGAGTGCGTCGGTGTCGTCGGCCGAGCCCTTGTTGGCCTCGATCGCGTGCACCACCATCTGCGCGGCGGTGAAGCCGTCGGGGGTGAAGATGTCCGACCTGCTGCCGGCCTTGCCGACCGCGGCGGTCATCGCCTTCTCGGCCTCGGTGCCGGCCGCACCGTCGAAGTAGTGGTTCAGGAAGGAGATCCGCTCGGCCGCCGGGCCGAACAGCGGGTAGGAGGCCGCCAGGTCGAGGCCGGTCACCACCCTGGTCGCCGCGAAGACGTCCTGCTGGCTGAGCGAGGTCCAGAGCGCGGAAGCGGTCTCCCCCGCCCAGGCGACGTACAGCAGGTCCGGCTTGGCGGACTTTGCCTGGGTCGCGAACGGGGTGAGGTCAGTGGCGCTCGGCGGCGCGAGCACCGACTCCACCGTCGCCCCCTGTCCGCCCAACACCGCCTTCACCGCCGCCACGTTGCCCTGCCCGAAGGCGTTGTCCTGGGCAAGCACCGTGACCTTCTTGCCCTTGGCGTCCCCGATGAACGAGGCCGCCGCACGAATGTCCTGGTACGACTGCCGGCCCGAGCGGAAGGTGTACTTGTTCAGTCCGGTGACCTTGTCGGTGGCGGCCGGGCCGCTGATGAAGAGCACCTTGTTCTGCGCCGCGATCGGGCCCACCTGGAGCGCCACCCCCGAAGCGGTCGAGCCGGCCAGGATCTTGTGCCCCTTGCCGATCAGGTCCTTGGCGGCGGAGACGGCCTTGGCCGGATCGCCCGCGTCGTCCTGTTCGGCGATCTCGATCCGGTGCCCGGCCACCGCGCCGGTGCCCTTGGTCGCGTAGTCGAGCCCGGCCTTGAAGCCCTCCAGGTACTGCTTGCCGTAGGCCGCCAGCGGACCGGTCTTGGAGTACACCAGTCCGACCTTCACCGGAGCACCGCTACTGCCCGAGCCGCCCGAGCCACCGGAGCCGCCCGCGTCGGCCGCCGTGGTGCCCGCCGTGCCGGCCTTGGCACAGCCGACCACGGTCACGGCGAGCAAACCGCCCAACGCGGCGGCGAGCACACGCCGGCTGCCTCGGCGGACGGTCGGTCTCGCGGCCCGAGCTGCGGTTCCTGGGGTGCTGGTCGAACTGCGCATGATGGCCGACTCCTGACAACACGGCGGGGGTGGATGCCGGAACCGTAGGTGCGGCGTCGAACGGGCGACATGTGACGGGACGACGCAGCGTCAGCCGTCGATGTGTGCCGGGCAGCCATATCCCCGACCGTCGCCCCGGCTCATGTGCCCGATCGCCATGGAACCAGCCACCCCCATGGCCACGGCCGCCATGGAAAGCGCCGCTCGGCTGCGGCGAAGGTGGGGGCGCAGCAGGGTCCCAACCCCCTGCGGCACCGTCCCAACCCCCTCATGAGGTGACTCCCTTGGACAAGGTCTTGGACTCCCCCGCCCACGCGGTCGCGGACATCCCCGACGGCGCGACGCTCGCCGTCGGCGGCTTCGGCCTCTGCGGCATCCCGAGCACCCTGATCGGCGCCCTGGTCACGGCCGGCACCACCGACCTACGCGTGGTGTCCAACAACTGCGGCGTCGACGGCTGGGGCCTCGGCCTGCTCCTGCGGGCCGGCCGGATCGCCCGGATGACCTCCTCCTACGTGGGTGAGAACAAGGAGTTCGCCCGGCAGTACCTGTCCGGCGAGCTGGAGGTCGAACTCACCCCGCAGGGCACGCTGGCCGAGCGGCTGCGGGCGGGCGGCGCGGGCATCCCCGCGTTCTTCACCCCGGCGGGAGTCGGCACCCAGGTCGAGGAGGGCGGTCTGCCCTGGCGGTACGCCGCCGACGGGAGCGTCGCGCTGGCCTCACCGCCCAAGGAGGTAAGGGAGTTCGGCGGTCGGCGCTACCTGCTGGAGGAGGCCGTCACCGCCGACTACGCACTGGTCCGCGCCGAGGTGGCCGACCGGCACGGCAACTGCGTCTTCCACGCCGCCGCCCGCAACTTCAACCCGCTCTGCGCCACCGCCGGCCGGATCACCGTGGTCGAGGCGGACCGGATCGTCGAGCCCGGCGAGCTCCCGCCGGACGCGATCCACCTGCCCGGCGTGTACGTCGACCGGGTGGTCGCCGCCGACCCCACCGACCGCCGGATCGAACGCCGCACCGTCCAGCCCTCAGCACCGACCCAGGACCAGGCCCACACCCGGACCCCGGCCTCGCCCGCCAACTCCACCACCCGCCAGGGGAGCTGAGCCATGACCAGCACGACCACCACGGATCACGAGCCCGGCCGCACCGCCGCTCTCGACCCGCGCGAGGCCCTGGCCGCCCGGGCGGCCCGCGAGCTCCACGACGGCCAGTACGTCAACCTGGGCATCGGCCTGCCCACCTTGATCCCCGGTCACCTGCCACCCGGCGTACACGTGGTGCTGCACTCGGAGAACGGCATCCTCGGTGTCGGCCCCTACCCGGACGAGGGAGCCGAGCACCCCGACCTGATCAACGCGGGCAAGGAGACGGTCACCGTCGCGGACGGCGCCGCGTACTTCGACTCGGCCTTCTCGTTCGGCATGATCCGGGCCGGTCGGATCGACGTCTCGGTGCTCGGCGCGATGCAGGTCTCGGCCACCGGAGACCTGGCCAACTGGATGATCCCCGGCAAGATGGTCAAGGGGATGGGCGGTGCGATGGACCTGGTGCACGGCGCCCGACGGCTGATCGTGGTGATGGAGCACACCGCCCGGGACGGCTCCCCGAAGATCGTTGACGAGCTGTCACTGCCCGCCACCGGCCGGGGTGTGGTGCACCGGATCGTCACCGACCTGGCCGTCATCGACGTCACGCCCGAGGGCCTCCGGTTGGTCGAGGTCGCCCCCGGCCGCACCTTCGACGAGGTGCAGGCCGCCACCGGCCCGAAGCTGCTCTGACCCCCGCCCCACCGTCCGCCCCCCAGCCCACCCCAGCCGGGCCCGGCACCACCTTCGCCCCTCGCAGCGCATCGGTGCCGGGCCCGGTCTCCGGTCAGCCCTGCCCGGTCAGCCCTGCTCGGACAGGTTCGGCACCCGCCAGTCGATCGGCTCGCTGCCGAACCCGGTCAGCGCCTCGTTGATCTGCGAGAACGGGCGGCTGCCGAAGAACAGCCGGGCCGACAGCGGCGAGGGGTGCGCCCCCTGCACGACCACGTGCCGGGAGGTGTCGATCAGCGGCAGCTTCTTCTTCGCGTAGTTGCCCCAGAGCACGAAGACGCAGGGCTCCGGCCGGTCACTGACCGCCGTGATCACCGCGTCGGTGAACTTCTCCCAGCCCTTGCCCTTGTGCGAGTTGGCCTCATGCGCCCGCACCGTGAGCACCGCGTTGAGCAGCAGCACGCCCTGCTCGGCCCAGTGCATCAGGTACCCGTTGTCGGGGACGGGGATGTCGAGGTCGGCGTACAGCTCCTTGTACATGTTCCGCAGCGAGGGCGGGGTCTTGACGCCGGGCTGCACGGAGAAGCTCATCCCGTGCGCCTGGTTGTCGTCGTGGTACGGGTCCTGACCGAGCACCAGCACCCGGACCTTGTCGTACGGCGTGGCCGCCAGCGCCGCGAACTCCTGGCCGCTGGGCGGGAAGACCTGGTGCTCGGCCCGCTGCTCCGCCACGAAGGCCGCCAGCTCACCGAAGTACGGCTTGGCCAACTCCCCTGCCAGCGCCCCGCGCCAGGAATCCGGCACCTCGAACCCGGCCACCGTCTCCACCGTTTCCGCCGTCTCCACCAGCTCGGTCACAGCCCCACTGCCTTTCGCCGCACAATGCCTCTGACCCCCCGTATGACACCCCGAACGCTACACACCCGGACCGACACGCCCGTGCCCCTCCGGACCGCTGGGAACCAGCCGGACCGAAGGGGCACGGACAACGGAGAGCGAGCCCGGCGAGGAGCGGGCGGCGAGCGTCGGTCAGACCAGCTCGATCAGGTCGGCGATCGACTTGACCACCCGGGTCGGCCGGTACGGGAAGCGCTCCACGTCCGCCTCGGCGGTCAGGCCGGTGAGCACCAGGATGGTCTCCATGCCGGCTTCCATGCCCGCGACGATGTCGGTGTCCATCCGGTCGCCGATCATCACGGCGGTCTCCGAGTGGGCGCCCGCGCTGTTCAGCGCCTCGCGCATCATCAGCGGGTTGGGCTTGCCGACGAAGTACGGGTCGACGCCGGTCGCCTTGGTGATCAGCGCCGCGACCGAGCCGGTGGCCGGCAGCACGCCCTCGGGGGACGGGCCGGTCTCGTCCGGGTTGGTGCAGATGAACCGCGCCCCGGCGTTGATCAGGCGGATCGCCTTGGTCAGCGCCTCGAAGCTGTAGGTGCGGGTCTCACCGAGGACCACGTAGTCCGGGTCCTTGTCGGTCAGCACGTAGCCGGCCTGGTAGAGCGCGGTGGTCAGACCGGACTCGCCGATCACGTAGGCGGTGCCGCCCGGGCGCTGGCCCTTGAGGAACTTGGCGGTGGCCAGGGCCGAGGTCCAGATGCACTCCTCCGGCACCTCCAGGCCCATCCCGGCCAGCCGGGCGCTGAGGTCACGAGGGGTGTAGATGGAGTTGTTGGTCAGCACCAGGAACGGCTTGCCGGACTCCCGAAGGCGCCGGAGGAACTCCTCCGCGCCCGGGATCGGCGTGCCCTCGTGAATGAGGACACCGTCCATGTCGGTCAGCCAGGACTCGATGGGCTTGCGCTCTGCCACGTGCGTGTCTCCCGAAGTCGTGCGAGGTCGTGCGGATTGCGGTGAGAGTGGCGCCCGGGAGGGCCCCACCAGGGATACTGCGCTGCCCCAACGGGGCCCAGCCTAATCCGCACGCCTGCCCGAGGGGAGCACGTCCCGCCCACCGGACGGTGCACTCCGTCCCTCGGGCCGATCCTCATGGGCACCTCAAGGGAGCCTTAAAAGGTCCCTAACGGAGCTGATGCTCCGTCAACTGCCAAGCGGCGCCTGGCTAGCGTACTTCCCAGCGACCCCCACCGCTGAAGGAGCACCCCACATGTCTCTCCGTCGCACCGCCGTCGTCGTCGCGCTCGCCGGCACCGCACTGGCCACCAGCGCGCTCGGCGCGGGCACCGCCACCGCCCACGGCTCCCTGCAGAACCCGCTCAGCCGGGTGTACGGCTGCTACCTGGAGAACCCCGAGCAGCCGAAGTCCGCCGCCTGCAAGGCCGCCATCGCCTACGGCGGCACCCAGGCCATGTACGACTGGAACGGCATCCGGATCGGTGACGCCGCCGGCCGCCACCGCCAGCTGATCCCGGACGGCCGCCTGTGCAGCGCGAACGCGGCCGAGTTCGTCGGGCTCGACCTCCCCCGCAACGACTGGCCGGCCACCAACCTGACCGCCGGTGCCGCCACCACGTTCAAGTTCCGGGCCACCGCGCCGCACCGCGGCACCTTCCAGCTCTTCATGACCAACAGCAGCTACAACCCGACCCTCCCGCTGAGCTGGTCGAACCTGGACGCCACGCCCTTCGCCAGCATCACCGACCCGGTGGTGGTGAACGGCTACTATTCGTTCCCGGTGACCGTCCCGACCGGCAGGACCGGCCGTCAGATGATCTACGCGATCTGGCAGCGCTCGGACAGCCCGGAGGCGTTCTACACCTGCTCCGACGTGGCCTTCGACGGCAGCGGTACGGCCGCCGCCCCGGCCGCCGCGGTGCCGGCCTCGGACACCGCCGAGCACCACGACCACGCGGCCGCACCGGCCGTGGCCCCCGCCGCAGCCGCACCCGCCGCAGCTCCGGCCGCCGCCCCCGTGGTCGCCCCGGCAGCCGCACCCGCGGCCGCACCGGCACCCGCCAAGGAACTGGCCGCGACCGGCACCGACCGCTCCACCGGCCTGATGGCCGCCGTCGGCACCTCGTTCGTGCTGGCGGGCGGCGCCGTCGCGGTCCTGCACCGCCGTCGCCGGCTCGACGGCCGCTCCGCCCGCTGACCCCACGCACTCACCGCCCGCAGCACCTCGCCGGAGCTCGACCCGGCACCGACCACGACCCCCCGCTCCGGAGGTTACGTACCCGTCCGACGGCGGGGGTCGTGGTTGAGTAAGGGCATGAGCAGCACGCCACGCCCCCCGTTCCGCGTCGGCCTGGTCGGCTTCGGCCTGGCCGGCTCGGCCTTCCACGCCCCGCTGATCGCCGGCACCCCCGGACTGCGGCTGGACGCGGTGGTCACCGCCAACCCCGACCGCCGCGCCCAGCTGCACCGCGAGCACCCGGACGCCCGTCCGCTCGACACCCCCGAGCAGCTCTTCGAGCAGGCCGCCGACGGCCGGCTGGACCTGGTGGTGATCGCCTCTCCCAACCGCACCCACGTACCGCTGGCCCGGACCGCCCTGACCGCCGGTCTGCCCACCGTGGTGGACAAGCCGCTGGCCGCCACCGCCGCCGAGGCGGCCGAGCTGTGCCTGCTGGCGGAGCGGACCGGCACCCTGCTGTCGGTGTTCCAGAACCGCCGCTGGGACGGCGACTTCCTGACCGCCCGACGACTGGTCGAGGACGGCTCGCTCGGCCGGGTGCACCGGTTCGAGTCCCGGTTCGAGCGGTTCCGGCCCAAGCCCAAGGCGGGCTGGCGCGAGCTGGCCGACCCGGCCGAGGTCGGCGGCACCCTCTACGACCTGGGCAGTCACCTGGTGGACCAGGCGCTCACCCTGTTCGGTCCGGTCGAGTCGGTCTACGCCGAGGTCGACGTCCGCCGGGACGGCGCGGCGGTCGACGACGACGCCTTCCTCGCCCTCACCCACGCCTCGGGGGTCCGCTCGCACCTCTGGACCAGCGCGATCACCGCCCTCGGCGGCCCCCGCCTGCGGGTGCTCGGCGACACCGCCGGGTACGTGAAGTCCGGGATGGACCCGCAGGAGGCCGACCTCCGGGCCGGCCGCCGCCCAAACGACGGCACCCCCTGGGGCGCGGACGACCCCGCCCACTACGGCACGCTGGGCACCGACGAGTCGTCAGCCCCGTGCCCGACCGCCTCCGGCGACTACCCGGCCTACTACGCGGGCATCGCGGCCTCCCTCGCCGACGGCACCCCGCCCCCGGTCGATCCGCGCGACGCCGTCGCAACCCTCGCCGTACTGGAGGCCGCCCGCGCCTCGGCCGCCACCGGAAACACCGTCCGACTGCCGGACCACCAGGCCGGTCGGCACGGCTGACCCCCGGCACCCGGCACCCGGCAGACTGGCACCCCGCCGGAGCCACACCCCGCCGACCGGTCTGCGTAGGATGCCCCCGAAGCTCTCGCCCCGCACCGGAGGAGGTCCGGCCATGACACTGCTCGCCGTACTCCTCGGCCTGGTCCGGGTGCTGACGGGCGACCAGCTGACCGGTGCCGGCGGCCTCGGAGTCGCCGCCGCAGCCACCCTGGTCCTGTTGGCCGGGGTGGCCGCGGCCGCCCTGTCGACCACCCGGGCGCTCGGGGCACGGGCCCCGCGCGCGGTACGGGACGGGGCGCTGCGCCGACGCGCGTTCCGGTCGGCCTTCCTGCCCCAGCGTGATCCGGACGCCCGGGGCCGTCGTCGTCCCAGGGCACCGGGCGCGGCCCTGACGGCCGCCTGAGCCCGCAGCTCCCTCCGCACCACCGAGCACCGCACCGGCACACCGGCCGTCCTCCGCCGACCTCTCGTACCCGAGACCCCGGAGGGCTGTTCGCGGTCCTGCTGCCGCTGGCCGGAGCGCTCTACCTGCTCACCACCACCGCCTGGGCGCTGGCCGAACGGGCCCGGCTGCTCCGGCCGGAGAGCGGATCGGTGCCCGTCCCGGCCGGGAGCTGACTCAGCCCCGGTCCCACCCGGCAAGGTACTGGTCGATCTCACCGATGATCCGGGCCTTGCCGGGTGCGTCCAGGAAGGACGCCTCGACGGCGTTTCGCGCGAGCGCGGCGACGCCGGACTCGTCCAGGTCGAGCAGCCGGGCGGCGACCGCGTACTCGGTGTTCAGGTCGGTGCCGAACATCGGCGGGTCGTCGCTGTTGACCGTGACCAGCAGGCCCGCGTCGACCATCTGCCGGATCGGGTGCTCCTCCATCCGCGCCACCGCCCGGGTGGCGATGTTGGAGGTCGGGCAGACCTCCAACGGGATGCGGTGCTCGCCGAGCCAGTCCAGCAGCGCCGGGTCCTTGACCGCCTGGGTGCCGTGGCCGATCCGCTCGGCGCCGAGCACCCGCAGGGCGTCCCAGACCGTCTCGGGCCCGGTGGTCTCACCGGCGTGCGGGACGCTGTGCAGACCGGCCGCGCGGGCCCGGTCGAAGTACGGCTTGAACTGCGGGCGCGGCACGCCGATCTCGGGACCGCCGAGACCAAAGCTGACCAGGCCGTCCGGCGCCAGGTCGACCGCCAGCCGGGCGGTCTCCTCGGCAGCGCCCAGACCGGCCTCACCCGGGATGTCGAAGCACCAGCGCAGCACCACGCCGAGCTCCTTCTCGGCCGCGATCCTGGCGTCCTCGATCGCCTCCATGAAGGCCACGTCCGGGATGCCCCGGCTGACCGAGGAGTACGGGGTGACGGTCAGTTCGGCGTACCGGATGTTCTGCCGGGCCATGTCCTCGGCCACCCCGAAGGTGAGCGAACGGACGTCCTCGGCGTCACGGATCAGGTCCACCACGCTCAGGTAGACCTCGATGAAGTGCCCGAAGTCGGTGAAGTCGAAGTACGCGGCGAGCGCGGCCGGGTCGGTCGGCACCCTGCTCTGCCCGGCGTGGCGGGCGGCCAGTTCGGCCACCACCCGCGGTGAGGCGGAACCGACGTGGTGCACGTGCAGCTCGGCCTTGGGCATCCCCGCGATGAACGCCTCGATGCCCCGCTTGCCCTCGATGCCCGGCTTGCCCTCAACCGCCACTTCGTTCTCCTTCGTACGATGCAGACGCGCCATGCTAACCCGCCCTCAACCGCCCAGCGCCACGGCCACGGTGTGGATCAGCAGCCCGGCCAGCGCACCCACCACGGTGCCGTTGATCCGGATGAACTGCAGGTCGCGGCCCACGTTCGCCTCGATCTTGCGGGAGGCGTCGTCGGCGTCCCAGCCCGCCACGGTCTCCGAGATCAGCGAGGTGATCTCGGCCCGGTAGGTCTCCACCACGTACTGGGCGGCGTCCTGCAGCCAGCCGTCGGCCTTCGCCTGCAGCTTGGTGTCGGTGGCCAGCCGCCGGCCGAACGAGCGCAGCCCGTCCCTGATCCGGCGGCGCAGCTCGCTCTGCTCGTCCTCGGCGGCGGTCAGCACCAGGGTGCGGACGGCCGACCAGGAGGAGGCGATCAGCTCCTGCACCTCGGGACGGGCCAGCAGGTCGTCCTTGGCCCGCTCGACCCGGGCGATGGTCGCCGGGTCCTGCTGGAGCTCGGTGGCGAAGTCGGCCAGGAAGTTGTCGATCGCGCCCCGGGCCGGGTGCTGCGGGTCGTCCCTGATGTGGGTGACGAACCGCATCAGTTCCTTGTGCACCCGCTCACCGACCTGGTGGTCGATGAACTTCGGGGTCCAGCCGGGGCTCTTGCTGGTGACCCGCTCGACCACGTCCCGGTGATGCTCCGTCAGCCAGTCGTGCACCCGGACGGCGACCAGGTCCACCACGCCGTGGTGCCCACCGTCGGCGACCACCTTGGCGAGCAGCCGACCGGCCGGTTCGGCCACCGAGGTGGCGGCGGCCCGCCGGGTGACCGCCTCGGCCACCACGGCCTGTACGTCGTCGTCGTTGAGCACCGCGAGCACCCCGCGCAGCGCGGCCGCCGCCTCGCCGGTGACCCGCTCGGCGCTGCCCGGCGCTGCCAGCCACTCGCCGAGCCGGTGGGCGATGCCGATCCGGGCCAGCCGGTCCCGGACCACCGGGGCGGAGAGGAAGTTGTCCCCGACGAAGTCGCCCAGCGACTGGCCGAAGGCGTCCTTCTTGGTCGGGATGATCGCGGTGTGCGGGATCGGCAGCCCGAACGGGCGGCGGAACAGCGCGGTGACGGCGAACCAGTCCGCCAGCGCACCCACCATGCCCGCCTCGGCCGCCGCCGCGACGTACCCGGCCCACGGCCCGGCCCCGGCCGCGTCGGCCCAGGTGGCGAGCCCGAACACCACCGTGGCCAGGCCGAGCAGCCCGGTGGCGAACAGCTTCATCCGCCGGACACCCCGGCGTTTCTCCTCGTCGGCCGCCGTGAAGCTGACGCCCAAGCCGGCCTTCGTCCTGACCTTCTGATCGACGCTCACCTGGACAGTCTGCCCCGCCCGGGCCGATCATCCGACGGAGCCACGTCCTTCTCCGGGAGAGATCAGGGACGCGCCACGCTCCGGGCCCAGCCTCGAAAGGTGTCATCACCCATGACCAGCTCCGACCGACCGATCCGCTGGGGCATCCTCGCCACCGGCGGGATAGCCGCCGCCTTCACCGAGGACCTGCTCGCCGTCCCCGGCGCCGAGGTGACCGCCGTGGCCTCCCGCACCGAGCCCGCCGCCCGGGCCTTCGCCGACCGCTTCGGCATCCCCCGGGCGTACGGCTCCTGGGCGGAGCTGGCCGCCGACCCCGAGGTCGACGTGGTGTACGTGGCCACCCCGCACACCGCCCACCACGACGCCACCGCGCTGATGCTGGAGGCGGGGAAGGCGGTGCTGTGCGAGAAGCCGTTCACCCTGAACACCCGTCAGGCCGAGCGGCTGGTCGCCACCGCCCGGGCCCGGCAGCGCTTCCTGATGGAGGCGATGTGGATGTACGTCAACCCGGTGGTCCGCCAGGTCGTCGAACTGGTCAAGGGCGGGGCGATCGGCGAGGTCAGGGCCGTGCACGCGGACTTCGGCTTCCCGGCGCCGCCCGACCCCACCAGCCGGCTGCTGGACCCGGCGGCGGGCGGCGGCGCCCTGCTGGACCTCGGCGTCTACCCGGTCTCCTTCGCCCACCTGCTGCTCGGCGAGCCCGAGCGGATCGAGGCGGTCGCCACGCTGACCCCGGAGGGGGTGGACGAGCACACCGCCGTGGTGCTCGGCCATGCCGGCGGCGCACTGTCGCTCCTGAGCTGCTCGCTGGTGGCCGGGTACGGGCAGCGGGCCTCGGTCCACGGCAGCACCGGCCGGATCGAGCTGCCCACCGACTTCTTCCATGCCACCAGCTTCGTGCTGCACCGGGACGGGGGGACCGCCGAACGGTTCACCCTCGACCGGGGTCCCGGCCACGGCCTGGGGCTGGAGGCCGCCGAGGTGGTCCGCTGCCTGCGGGCCGGACTGACCGAGTCGCCGCTGGTGCCGCTGGACGGCTCGCTCGCGGTGATGCGGACGCTGGACGCCGTCCGGGCCCGGATCGGGGTGCACTACCCGGGCGAGTGACGGCCCGTCCTCCAGCGGCTCGGCGGGACGGCCGGTCAGGCGCCGAGCACGATCCGCCGCACCCCCGCCCAGCGCGCCGGGTCGGTGACCCGGCGGCCGTCGAGCAGCACCCCGACGCCCGGCAGGTCGGCCACCCCCAGGGTCCGGTACTCGGGGTGGTCGGCCTGCACCACCGCCGCCTCGACCGGCTCGCCCCGGTGCGGCGGCAGCCCGAGCCCGGTCAACTCCTCGGCGTCGTACAGCGGATCGGCCACGTACGGCCGTGCCCCGGCCGCCCGGAGCTCGGCCACCAGCGGGAAGGCCCCGGAGTACGCGGTCTCCTTGACCCCGCCCCGGTAGGCGGCGCCGAGCACCAGCACGCCCCGGCCGGTCAGCCCGCCGAGCACCGCCGCCAGCCGTCCGACCGCGTACCCGGGCATCGCCAGGTTGGCCTCCCGGGCGGCCTCGACCACCGTCGCGGCCGGGTCGCCGGCCAGGTAGAGCCTCGGGTAGACCGGGATGCAGTGGCCGCCGACCGCGACGCCGGGCTGGTGCAGGTGGCTGTACGGCTGCGAGTTGCAGGCTTCGGTCACCTCCGCCAGGTCCACCCCGATCCGGTCGGCGTACCGGGCGAACTGGTTGGCCAGACCGATGTTGACGTCCCGGTAGGTGGTCTCGGCCAGCTTGGCGAACTCGGCCGCCTCGGCCGAGCCGAGCGCCCAGACGCCGTTCGGGCGGGGCAGGTCCGGGCGCGGGTCGAAGTCCAGCACCTCGCGGTAGAACTCGACGCCCTGCCGGGTGGAGCGGTCGTCGATCCCGCCGACCAGCTTCGGGTACCGCCGCAGGTCGGCGAAGACCCGGCCGGAGGAGACCCGTTCGGGGCTGAACACCAGCCCGAAGTCCGTCCCGGGCCGCAGGCCCGAGCCCGCCGCCAGCAGGTCGGCCACCCGGCCCGCGGTGGTGCCGACCGGCAGGGTGGTCTCGTAGCTGACCAGGGTGCCGGGCCGTAGCCCGGCCGCCACGGCGGCGGTGGCGGCGTCCAGCAGGGTGAAGTCGGGCCGGTCCTCCGGGCCGGTCAGCAGCGGCACCGCGACCAGGACGGCGTCGGCTCCGGCGACCGCCGCCGTGGTCTCCGCCTGCGCCGTCAACCTGCCGTCGGCGACCGCGAGTTTCAGCCGCTCCGGCAGCTCGGCCTCGCCGGGGAACGGCGGTCGGCCCTCGTTCACCTGCCGGACCACCGAGGGCGCGGTGTCCGCGCCGAGCACCCGGTGCCCCTTGCCGGCGAACTGCACCGCGAGCGGCAGTCCGATCTTCCCCAGCCCGACCACACAGATCGTCCGACCCACCGTCGACTCCCCCTCAGCCCCGCGTCATCCGGCCGGCCAGCCGGCGCCAGCCCTGCCGTCGGCGCAGCTCGCGCCTGGCCCGCTCCGGGACCAGGTCCCGCCAGATCTGCCGGGGCAGCTCGAACCGGGCCGCGCCCCGGCCGAGTTCGTCCTCGATCAGCCCCCGGACCGCCTGGTACCGGTCGGCCCGGGCCAGCTCCAGCCGGAGCCGTTCGGGCTCGGCCAGGTCGGCCAGCACGTCGCAGTGCTCGCGGACCAGCCGGCCCACCTCGGCCACCACGTACCGCTGCTCGGCCTCGGACTGCCCGAGCAGCTCGGCCTGCAGCAACTGCGGTACGTCCCAGCCGAAGTGGCGCAGGTGCAGGGCCCGGCGGACCTCGCCGCCGGGCTCGGTGAGCCGGTCGGTGACGGCCAGGATCTCGGTCAGCCCGCGCAGCCGGTCGCGGTGGCCGGAGCGGACCGTGGCGTTGGCCCGGTCGGCGCGCAGCACCGCGTGGTAGCAGTCGTAGTCGGCCAGCACCGAGACCCGCCGGGCCCGCAGCAGCGCCTGCAGGGTGAACGGCTGGTCGGAGTAGACCGGCAGGTCCTCCCGGCGGCGCAGGCCGTGCCGGACCAGCGGCTCCCGGCGGAACAGCTTGGTGTCCGAGAGCGCCCAGGCCAGCGCGGAGTCGGTGAAGTCGACCGAGGGCTCGGTGCGGTCGAAGATGCCCTGCGGGACGTGCCGGCCGCCGACCCCGACCATCTTGCCGAGCACCACGTCCGACTCGTACCGGTCGGCCATCGCGACCAGCCGCTCCAGCGCCTGCGGGCCGAGCCAGTCGTCGGCGCCGAGGAAGAACACGTAGCGGCCCCTGGCCAGTTCCATCGCCCGGTTGGTGGGTGAGGCCGGGCCACCGGAGTTGGCCTGCCGCTCGACCCGGAACAGCCCGGGATGCTCCCGGGCGAACCGGGCCAGCTCGGCGCCGCTGCCGTCGGTGGAGCCGTCGTCGACCGCGACCACCTCCAACCGGCTTGCACAAACGGACTGTTCGACCAGCGAGGTGAGACAGGCCGTCAGGTACGGCATGGTGTTGTAGACCGCGATCACCACGGTGACGTCGGGGGTGCTCACCGGGACACCACCCCCAGCAGGCTCTGCCGCCCGGCGGCGGCCAGCACCGACTCCGCCACCTCGACGGTGTGCAGGCCCTCGGTCAGCGCGACGGTCTCGGCCGGCCGGCCGGCCACCGCCTCGCGGAACTGCTCGTGCTCGCTCATCAGCGGCTCCCGTTTCGGGAAGGCGTACCTGATCACGTCGCCTTCGGTGACACCCCGGAAGGTGCGGACGGTGTCCCACTCGGTCGGCACCGCGCCGTTCACCTGCAGGGTCAGGTCCGCGGTCAGCGTGTCGGCGACCAGGCAGCCGCGCTCGCCGGTCACCGCCACGTACCGCTCCTTCTGCGGGCTGAGCCAGTTCACCAGGTGGCTGACCATGGTGCCGTCGGCCAGCGTGCCGACCGCCGCCACCATGTCCTCGTACGGGCGACCGCTCTTGCGCACCGTCCTGGCGGCCACCGAGGCGTAGCTCTGGCCGGTGATCCAGCCGGTCAGGTCGATGTCGTGGGTGGCCAGGTCCTTGACCACCCCGACGTCCGCGATCCGGCGCGGGAACGGGCCCTGACGGCGGGTCGACACCTGGTACACCTCGCCGAGTTCGCCGCGGGCCAGCCGGGCCCGGAGCTGCTGGAGGGCCGGGTTGTAGCGCTCGACGTGGCCGACCCCGGCGATCTGCCCCCGGAAGGCGTCCACCAGCCGGCGGGCGGCCCTGGCGTCGTGCGCCAGCGGCTTCTCGATCAACGCGGGCACTCCGGCCACCGCCAGCCGCAGGCCGACGCTCTCGTGCTGGGCGGTCGGGCAGGCCACCACCGCGTAGTCGACGCCCAGCGCGAGCAGGTCGTTGAGGTCGGCCAGCACCGGGACGCCGTTGGGAGCGGTGCCGCCCGCCGGGTCCACCACGCCGACCAGCTCGACCCCGGCCAACGCACCCAGGACCCGAGCGTGGTTGCGTCCCATCGCACCCAGGCCGATCAGCCCGGCCCGGAGCGGCCGCCCGCGTTCGGTGCCCCTCGGCTCAGCCCGCACGCCGCACCACCCGGACCACCAGGGCCAGTTCGGCCTCCGACAGGGTGGGGTGCACCGGCAGTGCGACCACCTCGGCGGCGGCCCGCTCGGTCTCCGGCAGGTCCCAGTCGCCCGGGTAGGGCGGCAGCCGGTGGATCGGCACCGGGTAGTACACCGCGCTTCCCACCCCCGCCTCGGCCAACTCCCGGCGGAAGTCATCCCGTTCACCGCGTACCCGGACGGTGTACTGGTGGTAGACGTGCCGGGCACCGGCCGCCACCGGCGGGATCCGCAGATCGGTGGCGGCCAACTCCCGGTCCAGTACGGCCGCGTTGGCCCGGCGGCGCTCGGTCGCCTGCGGCAGCCGGCCGAGCTGGACCCGGCCGACGGCCGCCGAGACGTCGGTCATCCGGAGGTTGGCCCCGACGATCTCGTTCCGGTACGGCTGCTCCATCCCCTGGTTGCGGAGCAGCCGCAGCTTCCGGGCCAGCGCCGGGTCCGCAACGGTGACCATGCCGCCCTCCAGGGCGTGCATGTTCTTGGTCGGGTAGAAGCTGAAGCACCCGGCGGCGCCGAACGAGCCCACCGGCCGGCCGTCCAGGGTGGCGCCGTGCGCCTGGCAGGCGTCCTCGACCACGGCCAGGCCGTTCCTGGCGGCGAGTTGGGTCAGGTCGGCCATCGCCGCCGGGTGCCCGTACAGGTGCACCGGGAGCAGGGCGGCGGTGCGCGGGCCGATCGCGGCCCGGACCGCCGCCGGGTCGAGGCAGAAGCTGTCCGGGTCGATGTCCGCGAAGACCGGCTCGGCGCCGACCAGCCGGACGGCGTTGGCGGTGGCGGCGAACGAGAAGGACGGCACCACCACCTCGTCCCCGGGCCCGATCCCGAGCGCCGTCAACGCCAACTGCAGAGCCGACGTGCCGGAGTTGACCGCCACGCAGTGCCTGCCGTCCACCAGCTCGGCGAACTCCCGCTCGAAGGCGGCCACTTCGGGGCCCTGGACGACCGATCCGCTGCGCAGCACCCGGACCGCGGCGGCGATCTCCGCCTCCCCGATCACCGGCCGCGCCACCGGCACCACCCCGGCGCCCGGGCGGGCCGACCGCACCGACTCCCCGACCAGCTGAGCCATCCGCGCGCACCCCTCACAAGCCTGTCCGGTGATCCGGAGTGTCAACTGTCCACGACACCCCGGAGTCACCGGTTTCACCCGGACGAGTGACGGTGGCCGTCCCTCGATCGGTCCGCTCCGCCGATCGGGCCGCTCAGCCGATCGCGACCTCGGCGTACATCCGGGCGATCACGTCCTCGATGGCGGGTTCCCGGACCGACAGGTCGACCAGCGGGTAGCGCGCCGCCACCGCCGCGACCAGCGGGGCGGCGCTCTGCTCGGCCGGGAAGGCCAGCCACTGCCGGGGCCCCTCGACCCGGACCACCCGGGCGCCCGGGACCTCGATCGCCGGGCGCGGCTCGGCCAGGTCGACCACCAGGGTCCGTTCGCTGCGGCCCGCCGTGTGCAGCCCGTCCAGACCGCCGTCGTAGACCACCCGCCCGTGGTCGATCACCATCACCCGGCCGCAGAGCTGCTCGATGTCGGTCAGATCGTGGGTGGTGAGCAGCACCGTGGTGCCCTCGGCCTGGTTGACCTCGCGCAGGAACTCCCGGACCTTCGCCTTGCTCACCACGTCCAGGCCGATGGTGGGTTCGTCCAGGTAGAGCACCTGCGGGTCGTGCAGCAGCGCCGCCGCCAGGTCGCCGCGCATCCGCTGGCCGAGCGAGAGCTGCCGGACCGGGGTGTCCAACAGGGCTCCCAGGTCCAGCAGTTCGACGCATCGGGCCAGGTTGGCCCGGTACCGGTCGGGCGGGATGCGGTAGATCCGGCGGGCCAGTTCGTAGCTGTCCCGCAGCGGCAGGTCCCACCACAGGGTGGTGCGCTGGCCGAACACCACGCCGATCCGCCGGGCCAGCCCGACCCGCTCCCTGGCCGGCTCGACCCCGGCCACCCGGAGCAGCCCCGCGCTGGGCACCAGGATGCCGGTGAGCATCTTGATCGTGGTGGACTTGCCCGCGCCGTTCGGGCCGATGTAGCCGACGCACTCACCCGCCCCGACGGTGAAGCTCAGCCCGTCCACCGCGTGCACCACCCGCTTCTCCCGGCGCAGCCGGCCGGCCTTGGTCCGGATCGTGAAGTCCCGTCGGACGTCCTTGAGTTCGATCAGTGCCATGTCCAACTCCTCTTCTGGAGGTTCTAGGTGCCGGTGCCCCGGTAGGCGCGCAGTCCGGCCCGCCAGGCCAGGCCGGCGGCCAGCACGCAGAGCAGGGCGGCCAGTGGGGAGGCGAACCGGAACGCCTCGGGCAGGCCGAGCGGATCGGGCTTGCCCAGGATGTGCAGCGCGGGCAGCCAGTTGACGAAGGCGAGCGGCAGGCCGAACACGGTGCCGGCCACCAGCTCCTTGGCGAAGATCGTCGGCGGGTACTGGAGCATGGTGGCTCCGCCGTAGGTGAAGGAGTTCTGGAACTCACTGGCCTCGCCCCACCAGAACTGCACGGTGGAGAAGCCGATGAAGAGCGCGCCGAAGATCACGCTGCCGCAGACCAGCAGCACCGCCAGCAGCAGCACCCGGTCGGCCGTCCAGGCCACCTGCACCCGGGTCAGCGACCAGCCCAGGATCACCGCGGCCTGCACCGGGCGGCCGACCCGGCGCAGCGAGAAGCGTTCGGCGCAGACCTGGGCGAGCGCGGGGGCGGGCCGGATCAGCATGGTGTCCAGGGTGCCGCTGCGGATCCGCTCACCGAGCGCGTCCACGCTGCCGACCAGCAGGTTGGCCGTGCCGAGGGCGAAGCTCGACGTCCCGTACAGGAAACCGAGTTCGCCGAGCGACCAGCCGCCGAGCTGGTCGGTGTGCTGGAACATCAGCAGCAGGACGACGAAGTCGAGGGCGGTCACCGCGGTGCTCGCGGTCAGCATCAGCACGAACGAGGTCCGGTAGGCCATGGTCGAGCGGGTCCACATCCCGGCCATCAGCCACCAGGAGCGCAGCGCCCAACCCGTCCGGACGGCGAGGTGGTCAGCCACCGTGCACCACCACCTTGCGGGTGGCCAGCAGTTGGACCAGCCGGCCGGCCGCGAGCAGCAGCACCGCCCAGGCCGCCTGGAAGCCGAGTGCCCCGAGCAGCGCGGTGCCGACGCGGCGCTCCAGGAAGACGTCGGCGGGGACCTGGACCAGCGCGGACCAGGGCAGCAGTCGCGCCGACTCGCCCAGCCACCCCGGGAAGAGGGTGAGCGGCAGCAGCGCCCCGGAGAAGAACAGCGCGACCACCACCATCACCGAGCGCACCCCCTCCGAGTCGTGCAGCCAGAAGCCGGTGAGCGAGACCAGGTAGCGCACCCCGAAGCTGACCGTCACGGCCAGCAGCACCGAGCCGAGGAAGGCCACCCAGGTGTACGGGTGGGCGGGCAGCCGGATGTCGAAGGCCAGCACCCCGGCCACCGTGGGCACCGCGCCCCGGGCGACCAGCTGGAACCCGGCCCGGCCGAGGTCGGCGGCCAGCCACCACCCCATGAAGTCGACCGGCCGGTACAGGTCGACGGCGATGTCCCCGTTCCTGAACCGGGCCTGGACGTCGTCCTGGAAGCCGCCGCCCCAGACCGCGACGGTGACCAGCAGCGCCTGGCTGACCCAGATGTAGGTGACCGCCTGGTTGCCGTCGTACCCGCCGACGCCCGGCCGGGCCCGCCAGAGCGCGAGGAAGGTGTACGCCAGGATGAAGCCGAAGACGGTGTTGGTGAAGGCCCCGGCCACGGTGGCGGCCCGGTAGGTGGTGTAGCGGCGGAACGAACCGGCGGCGATCGCGAGGTAGAGGCGCGCAGAGCCCGTCCGGCCCGGCGGCCGGAGCTGCTGAGCGAGCTGCATCATGTCTCCTTGTCGACTTTTTAACAGGCCTGTGGGCAGGCGTTCGGGCAGCCCGACGAGCACAGCCGGAGCGACCTCGGGGCAGCCCCGAACGGCCCCGACCGGCTGACCCCCGGGGGTACCGGGGACTGCGGGCGGAGCTGCGTCTGTCCTGCTGCGCTATGGGGTTGTCATCTTTCAACGTACCGCCGGAGCGGGCCGGGCGCAGCCGAATTGCCCGGGGCCACGCAGGGTCAAACCGGTCTGATGGTGGATCAGATCCCACATAATTCCCCCCATGAGCCACCAGCCGGACCTGCTGCCAGCGCCCGACAGTCTCGAGTGGGAGGACCGCGCCGAGGGCTCCCGGCGCGACCGGCGGCGGGCCCGGCGAGCCGCCCGCAAGGCCCGGCGCCGGGCCCTGCCCTGGTGGCGCCGGGTGGTGCCGACCTGGCGGATGGTGCTCGGCGGACTGCTCGGCCTGCTGCTGCTCGGCCTGGCGGGCTTCGTCACGCTCTACCTGATCGTCCCGGTGCCCGGCCCCAACACCCAGGCGGTGGCGCAGAGCAACGTCTACTACTACGCGGACGGCAGCACCGAGCTGGCCCGCACCGGCTCGGTCAACCGGCAGGACGTGACGATCCGCCAGGTCCCGCTGGACACCCAGCACGCGGTGGTCTCCGCCGAGGACCGCACCTTCTACCGGAACAAGGGCGTCGACCTGCGCGGCATGGCCAGGGCCGCCTGGAACACCGCATCCGGGAAGGACACCCAGGGCGGCTCCACCATCACCCAGCAGTACGTGAAGAACTACTACCTGACCCAGGACCAGACGGTGGCCCGCAAGGTCAGGGAGCTGTTCATCGCGCTCAAGGTGGACCAGCAGCAGAGCAAGGACGAGATCCTGGCCGGCTACCTCAACACCAGCTACTTCGGCCGCAACGCCTACGGCATCCAGACCGCCGCCAAGGCGTACTACGGCGTGGACGTCTCCCGGCTGACCCTCGCTCAGGGTGCTTACCTGGCCGCCCTGTTGCAGGCGCCGAGCGCCTACGACGTGAAGAACGGCACCCCGGCCAACCGGGCCAAGGCGCTCGCCCGCTGGAACTACGTCCTGGACGGCATGGTCCAGCTCGGCTTCCTGGACGCCGCCGCCCGGGCCGCCACCACCTTCCCCGAACCGGTCGACCCGCAGCCCGCCACCGGTCTGAGCGGCCAGGCCGGCTACCTGGTGGACATCGCCGACGACTACCTGACCAGCGCCAACGTGCTGGACGCGGCCACCCTGAAGGCCGGCGGCTGGAGGATCACCACGACCTTCGACAAGCCCCGGCAGGACGCCTTCGTCCAGGCCGTCCGGCAGGAGCTGACCGCCGAACTCGACCCCGCCGCCCGCCCGGAGAGCGACACCGCGGTCCGGGTCGCCGGTGCCTCGATCGACCCCGGCAGCGGGCGGATCGTCGCGGTCTACGGCGGTCCCGACTACGCCGAGCAGCAGTACAACGACGCGCTCCGGCAGGACAACCAGGTCGGCTCCACCTTCA
This sequence comes from Kitasatospora sp. NPDC101801, assembly GCF_044766665.1. Taxonomy (NCBI): domain Bacteria; kingdom Bacillati; phylum Actinomycetota; class Actinomycetes; order Kitasatosporales; family Streptomycetaceae; genus Kitasatospora; species Kitasatospora sp. NPDC101801. Next base: position 28,928 of record NZ_JBIWML010000031.1, on the reverse strand, counting down.
AACCGATCGACCTGGCGGCCGGTCTGGAGGGCGGGCACACCACCCAGGACGGCCGGCCGATCACCACCCAGACGCTGTACGACGGCAGCTCCCGCCGCCCGGTGGTCGGCGGCCCCACGGCGTACGCCCCGCCGAACGAGGACGACGCCGACTACGGCTCGGTGACCCTGCGGTTCGCCATGATGAAGTCGGTCAACTCGGTCTACGCCCAGGAGGGCGTGGACGCCGGGCTGGACGACGTCCGGCAGACCGCGATCCGGCTCGGCCTGCCCGACACCGTGCCGGGCATGGATCCGGCCAACACCTCGATGACACTGGGCACCGCCACCCCGAGCGCGATCGACCTGGCCTCGGTGTACGCGAGTCTGGCCAACCACGGCCAGGCGTTCACCCCGTGGGCCGTGCTCAGGCTGGAACGCTCCGGCGGCTACTCCGACCTGCCCGAGCTGCCCGCCCACCCGGCCCGCACCGCGGTCGGCCGGGGCACCGCAGACGCCGTCACCGACGTGCTGGCGGACGTGGTCAGCCCCGCCGGCACCGGTGCCCGGGCCCTCGGTCTGGGCCGCCCGGCGGCCGGCAAGACCGGCACCACCGACAGCAACCGGTCGGCCTGGTTCGCCGGGTTCACCCCCGAACTGGCCACCGTGGTGGGCCTGTTCCGGGAAGACCCGAAGACCCATGCCAAGCTCTCGCTGGCCGGTACGGCGGGCTACAGCCGGATCAACGGCGGCGCCATCCCGACCGAGATCTGGACCAGCTACACGACCACCGCGCTCCGGGGCACCCCGGTCCAGCAGTTCGACCTCAGGCCGAGCCGGGGCAACAGCCAGCCCAGCGCCCCCGCCTCACCCACCGGCAGCCCGTCGGCCACCCCGAGCCAGAGCCAGAGCCCGAGCGGTACGCCCTCGGGCGCCCCCACCCCGACCGGGACACCGTCCGCCACCGGATCACCGTCGACCCGCCCGAGCACCACGCCGTCGGGCAGCGCCACCCCGACCGGCACTCCCCCGGCCGGCACTCCCCAGCCCGGTCCGAACGGCTCCCCGAGCCCCTGACCCCACCTGGTCCCGCCTGACCCCCGGTCAGCCGTCAGAGGTACAGCCCGGTCGAGCCCTCCGTGTCGCCGAACCGGCTCGCCGCCACCGCGTGCAGGTCACGCTCGCGCAGCAGCACGTACGTGGCGCCCCGCACCTCGACCTCCAGCTTGTCCTCCGGGTCGTACAGCACCCGGTCCCCCGGCTCCACCGAGCGCACACTCTGACCGACCGCGACCGCCTCGGCCCAGGTGCAGCGCTTGGACAGCTCGGCGGTGGCCGGGATCAGGATGCCGCCGGTCGACCGGCGCTCCCCCTCGCTGCCCTCGGTCTTCACCAGCACCCGGTCGTGCAGCATCTTGATCGGCAGCTTCGCGCCCAGCCGGTCGTGCCGGGTCTCCTCGTGCTGTTCGTTCCGCTCTTCGTTCACGCCCCCGACGGTACCCGCCCCGGCCCGGCGGCGTGACGCTGCCCCGGCAGGCGGGAGGGGCCGGACTCGGCTGGGTCCGGCCCCTCCTCCGCGCGTCGCGGTCAGCCGCGCCGGCGCTTGCGCACCGAAGCCACCAGCAGCAGCACCCCGACGCCGACCAGCGCGGCCGGGACGATCCGCTCCTTGCGCGGCTGCCCCTTCTCGTCGGTGAACTGCGCCTTCACCTGCTCCACCGCACCGCTCGCGGCGACGTACGCCCGCCCGGCCCGCTGCTCGACCGAACCGAGCAGCTTGGCCTTGGTCTGGGCCGCGATGGTGCTCGGGTGCACCCGGACCGCGAGCTCGTCCAGGGTCGTCGCGAGCTGGGTGCGGGTCCGCGCGATGTCCGCCTCGATCTGGGCGGTCGTCCGCGCCGCCTTGTCTGTCCCGGCCTTGCCCACTCGGGCCACCCCTTCACTGGTTGCGTCCGTCAGTGTCCGTTCCGACAGGTGTCAGTCTGTCAGCTCCCCGCCCGGCCCGCGCAGTGCCACCCACCAACGGGGGTAGGTTGGCGGCTGGTACGACCAACGAGTCCGCACGAGGAGAAGCCCCACCATGAGCGAGCGCCTTCAGCCCGGCGACACCGCCCCCGCCTTCACCCTGCCCGACGCCGACGGCAACCAGGTCTCCCTCGCCGACCACCTCGGCCGCAAGGTGATCGTGTACTTCTACCCGGCCGCCCTCACCCCCGGCTGCACCAAGCAGGCCTGCGACTTCACCGACAACCTGGAGGTCTTCGCGGGCGCCGGGTACGACGTGATCGGCATCTCCCCCGACAAGCCGGCCAAGCTGGCGAAGTTCCGCGAGACCGAGAACCTCAAGGTCACCCTGCTGGCCGACGAGGACCACGCGGTGCTGGAGGCGTACGCCGCCTACGGCGAGAAGGTGAACTACGGCCGCACCTACGTCGGCGTGATCCGCTCCACCGTGATCGTCGACGAGCAGGGCAAGGTCGAGCACGCCCTCTACAACGTCAAGGCCACCGGCCACGTCGCCAAGCTGCTCCGCGACCTCAAGGTCGACGCGGGCTGACCCGGCCCCGGCGCACGACGAAGCGGTGGCGGTGCACCCCCCGACCGGGTGCACCGCCACCGCCGTCTCTCACCTCGTCAGGTCAGCAGACCCCGAGGTCGCTCCAGACGCCCCACTGACCGGTGGTCGAGGGGTCCTCGTTGGTGGTCCACCACTTGTTGCTGTACTGGTGGCCCTTCCAGGACACCTTGGTGCCCGTGGTGGCGTAGACGGCGCCCGCGCTCCAGCTCGGCGCGGTGCAGCTGCCCGGCGTGGTGGGGCTGCTGCTCGGGCTGGTGCTGGGCGAGCTGGACGGCGAGCTGCTCGGGCTCGACGACGGGCTGCTCGACGGGGAGCTGCTCGGCGAGGAGGACGGGCTGCTCGACGGGCTGCTGCTCGGGGAGGCGGACGGCGAGGAGGTCGCGCCGCCGGAGCCCCGGGTCAGGTCGCCGGTCAGGCCGTACAGGGTGCCGCCCACGCTGACCGTCCAGTTGGACGGGGTCGAGACCGGCAGGTAGTAGGTGAAGTCCATGGTCAGCGACGCACCCGGAGCCAGCGACTGCCAGCCGGGCAGCTTGACCGAGGCCCGGTTGTAGACGCCCTTGAGGCCGCCCACGTTGTTGCCGGTGTGGTCCTGACGGATCGTGGTGAGACCGAAGCCGGAGGAGTCCTTGGCGTTGCCGGGGGCCGAGCTGGAGTAGTCGAACTGGAACTCGGTGCCGCCGGGCAGGGTCACCGTGGAGTTGTTGGTGACCTGCAGCTTGGGGCTGATCGGGTAGTTCGAGTCACCGAGCGCGAAGCTGTTGAACTGGACGTCGATCGGCAGGGTCTGCTGCGGCAGCGCGATGGTGGAGCGCTTCGCGCCGTACGCCGGGGCGGACTTGAACTTGTCGTACATCAGCGAGGTCAGGGTCGAACCGGGGACGTACTGGTTCTTGGCGGCGTCCCACTTGTAGTCACCCGCGAGTTCCCAGATCATCGCGCCGCCGATGCCCTGGTTGACCACGTAGTCGGCCTTGGCGCCGACCGACTGCTCGTCCTCGGTAGAGAGGAAGACCTTCTTGGTCGCGTTCCACAGCCACGGCGCGACCAGGGTCGAGTCGTAGTTGCGGACGTAGCTGCCCTGGAGCGCGGTGTCGGTCACGCCGTACTTGGAGAGGTAGTCGGGGACGATGCCCTTCTCCAGGTTCTTGGCGTGCCACATCGGGTTGGAGCCCGCCGGGGACTCGACCCCGTTGGTGTCCTTGTCGTTCCAGATGTTGTCGATGCCGACCGCGCCGTCACCACAGGTGGTCAGACCGGCCCCGGCCGGGCAGGTGTTGGTCGAGGCGGTGCCCCACAGACCGTTGGTGCCACCGGTGACGTTCTTGAACCCGCGGGTGTAGTACGGCAGGCCGACGTTGATCCGCCCGGCCGACATCGCGCCCCGGAAGTAGTGGTACGCCCAGTCGGTGTTCAGGTAGCCGATGCCGCCGTACTGGGTGGTCCCGTAGACGTTGGCGGCCGCCAGCTCGGCGTCCTTGCCGTCGTCGAACAGCGAGGCGTTCGGGCCGACGTACTTGTTCCAGGCGCCGTGCAGGTCGTACGACATGATGTTGACGTAGTCCAGGTACTTCGCCATCTGGTACGTCTCCATGCCGCGGAGCAGGTACCCGGAGGACGGAGCGGCGACGGTCACCATGTAGTGCTTGCCGTCGGCGGCGCCGGCCCGGTCCATCTTCTCGCGCAGGGTCTTCAGCAGGGCGTCGAACGCCTTGACCAGCGAGCCGCGCTTGGCGTTCGCGGTGGTCCAGTCGAGCGGGTTGCCCGCGTCCTTCATCGAGGTGGCGTACTCGTAGTCGATGTCGACGCCGTTGAAGCCGTACTTCTTGATGAAGTCCACGGCCGAGTCCGCGAAGGTGTTGATGCCGGCCTGGTTGACCGAACCGTCCGCGTTGACCGTGGTGGAGTAGAAGCCGCCCGAGTTGACGCGCTTGCCGTCGGCACCGAAGTAGCCGCCGGTCTCGGCCCAACCACCCACCGAGATCAAGGTCTTGACGTTCGGGTACTGCTTCTTGTACTTGGTCAGCAGGTTGAAGTGACCCTTGTACGGAAGGGTCGGGTCCATCTCCGCGCCGGCCACCCCCGGGAAGGTGATCCCGGTGGCCTCGTTGGTCGGGGAGTCGTCACCGACCGAGAGCTTGTTGTTGGCGTCGATGTGCCCGAACGCGTAGTTCAGGTGGGTGACCTTGTCCCAGGGGATGTTGTTCACCAGGTAGGCGGGGGTGCCGTCCTTGCCGGTGCGCCAGCCGGTGAAGTAGCCGATGATGCGGCGCTGGTGGTCGGCGCCCATCTTCTCGCGGCCCTCGGCGTCGTACACGCTGCAGTAGGGCACGTCCACGCCGGGCGTGGTGTACATGCCGTCGGGGCGACAGGACTGGTTGTCGACAGCCGCGGCGGCCTGCGAAGGCGCCGTGCCGAGCGTGGCGACCAGCAGACCGGCCATCACGGCGGCGGCAGCGGTGGCGAACGCCACCCGCTTGCCGGACGTCTGACGGCCCGCAGCGGTGGGACGCTGCTCCGTCGTGGATCGGATCAACACTCGGTCCTCCAGGGGAGAGTGCCGGCGCGCTGTGGGGGCGCGCAGTGGGGGAGGTGGGACAGCCCGCAGCTGACGACCGGTCAGAACCCCGACTGCCGCGCTGCAGATTGGCGTGAAGCTATGTGGTCTGAACCACATAGGTCAATAGGTCTGTACCAATCGAGTGTCAACCGATACTCACCGGCGGGCCGTGATTCTCATCACGTTCTCACCTTCCGTGCACCGCTCGCCCTTGTCCCCCAGGAGTCGTTCGTACTCACCGGTAGGGAGGTCCGGCCCGGCGGCCCGGTGCGGGGTCGGGCGGATCACAACGACTTGGTCAACTCTTGGGTATCGCCTCGCGCGCCCCGTCCAGGACCCCCGGCGGGGCACCGGGGCACGCCGGGGGCCAAGGCAGGTGCAGGGTCGGCGGCGGGCGAAGTAGCATGACGGGACGTTGTTCTGCGGCCTTGGTGAAATTGGCAGACACGCGGGCCTTAGGAGCCCGTGAGGGTGACCTCGTGAGGGTTCAAGTCCCTCAGGCCGCACCGCGGAAGGGCCCCGCATCCGAGGATGCGGGGCCCTTCGCGTCCGGCCGACTGGTCGTCAGCCGAGCAGCTCGCGGACCACCGGGGCCAGGCCGCGGAACGCCTGGCCCCGGTGGCTGATGGCGTTCTTCTCCTCGGCGGTCAGCTCGGCACAGGTGCGGGTCTCACCGAGCGGCTGGAGGATCGGGTCGTAGCCGAAGCCGCCGTCGCCCGACGGCGTGGTGCGCAGGGTGCCGAGCAGCCGGCCCTCGACCACCCGCTCGGTGCCATCGGGGAGTGCGAGGGCGGCGGCACAGGCGAAGTGCGCGCCCCGGTGCGGGTCGGCGATGTCGCCGAGCTGGGCCAGCAGCAGCTCCAGGTTGGCCCGGTCGTCACCGTGCTTGCCGGCCCAGCGGGCGGAGAAGATGCCGGGCGCGCCGTTCAGCACGTCCACGCAGAGACCGGAGTCGTCCGCCACGGCGGGCAGGCCGGTGCCGCGCGCCAGCGCGTGCGCCTTCAGCAGGGCGTTCTCGGCGAAGGTCACACCGGTCTCGGGGACGTCCGGGATCTCCGGGTAGGCGTCGGCGCCGACCAGCTCCACGTCGAGTCCGGCCGCGCCGAGGATGGCGCGCAGCTCCGCGACCTTGTGCTGGTTCCGGGTGGCGAGGACGAGGCGTCGGGTAGTCATGCCGACCACCCTATGCGCCGTCAGCCGGTGCAGGCCTTGGTCAGGTTGGAGGCCGCGTCGCCGAGCGGCTTGAGGTCCGGGACCTGCTTGGCGTCGATCGCCTTCTGGGTCTTGTCGACCTGGGTCTGCAGGTCGGTGATCGCCTTGCTGACGTCGGTGTCGCTGGAATTGCGGCCCAGCTCGTCCAGGTCGGTCTTGAGCTTCTGCAGCGCCTGCCCGGCGGCCTGCGGGTCGTCCGCCGCATTGCCGAAGGCGGTGCTCACGTTCGCGAAGTCGGTGCTGATCCGCACCGCCGTGTTGCCGCAGTCGAGCGCCTTCTGGGCGGCCGAGCAGCCCACGCCGAGCGGCAGCAGGAGCGCGAGCGCGGCCACCGACAGGATGGTGGAACGGTTGATGCTGAGGGGCATCGAAGGTCCTCCGATACGACGACGCTGGGGCAGGTCCGGCAGTCAGGAGGACGGTGGTACGGCCACCGCCGGTTCCCGTACCGGGCTGACCGCCCGAACGGTACGGGCTCCGGGCCCCGCCTGTACAGCGGCCGCTCCCGGAGCCCGTACGGGCTGACGCCCGGTCAGCCTTCGAGCACCTTGCGCTGGATCTCGTCCAGCTCGGCGCAGCCCAGCGTGCCCAGGTCGAGCAGCTGGTCGAGCAGCGCGCGGTCGAACGGCGCGCCCTCGGCGGTGCCCTGCACCTCGACGAAGCGGCCGTCGGAGGTGCAGACGATGTTCATGTCGGTCTCGGCCCGGACGTCCTCCTCGTAGCGGAGGTCGAGCATCGGGACGCCGTCGATGATGCCGACGCTGACCGCGCTGACGCCGCCGGTGATCGGCTGGCCCTTCGCCCGGAGCAGCTTCTTCTCCCGGGCCCAGGAGACCGCGTCCACCAGCGCCACGTACGCGCCGGTGATCGCCGCGGTGCGGGTGCCGCCGTCGGCCTGGAGCACGTCACAGTCGAGCACGATGGTGTTCTCGGCCAGCGCCCGGTGGTCGATCACCGCGCGCAGCGAACGGCCGATCAGCCGGCTGATCTCGTGGGTGCGGCCGCCGATCTTGCCGCGGACCGACTCGCGGTCGCCACGGGTGTTGGTGGCGCGCGGGAGCATGGAGTACTCGGCGGTGACCCAGCCCTCGCCGCTGCCCTTGCGCCAGCGGGGGACGCCCTCGGTGACGCTGGCGGTGCAGAGCACCTTGGTGTCGCCGTAGGAGACCAGGACGGAGCCTTCGGCGTGCTTGCTCCAGCCTCGTTCGATGCTGATCGGGCGGAGCTGGTCGGGGGTGCGGCCGTCGATGCGTGACATAGCCACCGAGCCTAGCCGCTCCCGGCGAAGGGTCGGGAAACACTGCGGCCCGTCCACCCCCTGACGGGGTGACGGGCCGGAGCGGGTGAGACCGGTGGGTCTCAGCTCACATCATGTCCTCGATGTCCGCGGCGATCGGGTCGGCGTCGGTGCCGATCACGACCTGGATCGCGGTGCCCATCTTCACGACGCCGTGGGCGCCGGCGGCCTTCAGCGCGGCTTCGTCGACCAGGGAGGCGTCCTTGACCTCGGTGCGCAGGCGGGTGATGCAGCCCTCGACCTCTTCGATGTTGTCGATGCCGCCGAGACCGGCGACGATCTTCTCAGCCTTGCTGGCCATGTCTTTCTCCCTCTGTCTCGGCTCCCGGCAGCTCTGCCCGGTGCCGTACCGCTCGGTGCTGGTGACTGTCGTCGGAAGGTGACGCGGACTCAGTTGCCGCGCCCACGACAGCGCGCGACCAGCATCGCCCGAGTTCGACCGACTTGCCACGTTAGTCCACTTTTGGCCCAGCATGGCGCGCGCGCTGCCGATCTTCATCACAGGATGACGATCAGTAGGACCTTGGACCCGGCACGCCCGCCCTGCCCCGCAAGTGGTCTACACCAATATTAGGTGCACTTCGGACAACGCGGAAACGCCCGCCGGTGTTCCGGGCCCGGACACATCCGGCACTCGGAGGACGATGATGAGTTCGGCAGGCGCCACGGCCCCACAGACGCAGTGGTGGCACGGCTTCTACGGCGGCCTCCAGAAGATGGGTCGCAGTCTCCAGCTCCCGGTGGCGGTGCTGCCGGCGGCCGGCATCCTGAACCGGCTCGGCCAGGACGACGTCTTCGGCAAGGACGGGCTCGGCTGGAACAACGTGGCGAAGGTCTTCGCCGCCGCCGGTGGCGCCCTGCTCGACTCCAACCTCGGTCTGCCGCTGCTGTTCTGCATCGGTGTCGCGATCGGCATGGCCAAGAAGGCCGACGGCTCCACCGCGCTGGCCGCCGTGGTCGGCTTCCTCGTCTACTACAAGGTGCTCCAGGCCTTCCCGGTGGACTGCACGGGCACCACCACGCTGGTCGGCAACCAGTGCGTGGACTACAGCTCGAAGAAGGCGGCGAACGCCGTCTACCAGAACCCCGGCGTGCTCGGCGGCATCCTGATCGGCTTCGTGTCGGCCTGGCTCTGGGTCCGCTACCACCGCACCAAGCTGGTCGACTGGCTCGGATTCTTCAACGGCCGCCGCCTGGTTCCGATGATCACCGCCGTGTTCGGCCTGGCGCTCGCCTGCCTCGCGCTCTGGATCTGGCCGCCGATCGGCGACGCCCTGACCGACTTCAGCCAGTGGCTCTCCGACCTGGACGCCTGGGGTGCCGGCCTGTTCGGTCTGGCCAACCGCGCCCTGCTGCTGATCGGCATGCACCAGCTGCTGAACACCTTCGTCTGGTTCCAGTTCGGCGACTTCACCAAGTCGGACGGCTCGGTGGTCCACGGCGACATCCCGCGCTTCCTGGCCGGCGACCCGACGGCCGGCCAGTTCACCTCCGGCTTCTTCCCGATCATGATGTTCGCGCTCCCGGCCGCCGCCCTGGCCATCGCGCACTGCGCCAAGCCGCACCGGCGCAAGGAGATCACCGGCCTGATGCTCTCGGTCGGCCTGACCTCCTTCGTCACCGGCGTCACCGAGCCGATCGAGTACTCCTTCGCCTACATCGCCCCCGCCCTGTACGGCGTGCACGCGGTGCTGACCGGCGCCTCGATGGCGATCACCTGGGCACTCGGCGTGAAGGACGGCTTCAGCTTCTCGGCCGGCCTGATCGACTACGCCATCAACTGGAGCCTCGCCACCAAGCCCTGGATGATCATCCCGATCGGACTCTGCTTCGCGGTGGTCTACTACGCGCTCTTCCGATTCATCATCACCAAGTTCAACCTCAAGACCCCGGGCCGCGAGGACGACGACGAGATCGAGGACGTCACCAAAGCCTGACCCTCCGACCGTTCCCGCCCAAGGCCCTCGGACCACCGGTCCGGGGGCCTTTCGGCATGTCCGGAATGGGACCAACGGCCCTAACGGAATTCCGCCCGACGGCGGCCCGGTATACGATGTCGGATTTTTTTCAGTTCCCTGTCAGCGGCGTGTTAGAAAAGTGCTGCACCGAAATGGTGTAGACCAATCGGCCATCATCCCGCCGATCGGTGCGCAAGGTCGCCCACCGCCGAAGGACAGCCCATGAGTACGACGACCGCCCCCGCGGCGGCTCCCGCGAAGAAGCCGGGAGCCGGCCTGCTTCAGGGTCTCCAGAAGATCGGCCGCAGCCTGCAGCTGCCGGTCGCCGTGCTCCCGGCGGCAGGCATCCTGCTGCGCCTGGGGCAGGACGACGTGTTCGGAAAGGACGGCCTCGGCTGGGGCAAGGTCGCCACCGTCTTCGCCACCGCCGGTGACGCGGTCTTCAGCAATCTGCCGCTGCTGTTCTGCGTGGGCGTGGCGATCGGCTTCGCCAAGAAGGCCGACGGCTCCACCGCACTGGCGGCACTGGTCGGATATCTGGTCTTCCACAATGTGCTGACGGCCTTTCCGATGGCCGGGACGATCACCGAGGCACTGCCCGCCGGCAAACCGCAGAACCCCGGCGTCTTCGGCGGCATCGTGATCGGCCTGCTGAGCGCGATCCTCTGGCAGAAGTACCACCGCACCAAGCTGGTCGACTGGCTGGGCTTCTTCAACGGCCGCCGGCTCGTCCCGATCATCATGGCCTTCGTCGGCACCCTGGTCGGCGTGGTGGTCGGTCTGGCCTGGGGGCCGATCGGCACCGGCCTGACCAACGCCAGCGACTGGCTGGTCGGCCTCGGCTCGGCCGGCGCGGGCATCTACGGGGTGGCCAACCGGCTGCTGATCCCGATCGGCATGCACCAGTTCCTGAACACCTTCTTCCAGCAGCAGGTCGGTAGCTTCACCGACGCCGGCGGCCACACCTGGATCGGCGACATCCCGCGCTTCTTCCACGGCGACCCGACCGCCGGTCAGTTCATGTCCGGCTTCTTCCCGATCATGATGTTCGGCCTCCCGGCCGCCGCCATCGCGATCGCGCACTGCGCCCGCCCGGAGCGCCGCAAGGCCGTCATGGGCATGATGGTCTCGGTCGCGCTGACCAGCTTCATCACCGGCGTCACCGAGCCGATCGAGTTCTCCTTCATGTTCATCGCCCCGGTGCTGTACGTGATCCACGCCCTGCTCACCGGCCTCTCGATGGGGCTCACCTGGGCCCTCGGGGTGCACGACGGCTTCAGCTTCTCGGCCGGGCTGATCGACTACCTGCTGAACTGGAACCTCGCCACCAAGCCCTGGATGATCATCCCGATCGGGCTCTGTTTCGCGGCGCTGTACTACTCGCTCTTCCGGTTCGCGATCGTCAAGTTCAACCTCACAACCCCGGGCCGTGAGCCCGAGGACGAGATCGAGGACATCACCAAGGACTGACGCCCCGTCAATCCGAAACCCGCCCCCGACGGCCTCCACCGCCGGGGGCGGGTCTTTTTGTTGCGCAACTCGCCAAAGTCGCGATTACGGCGGGTAGTCATGATCGTTAATCCATAAGAAGGTTTCGATTTCATAGCGCTTCTCACCTGCACGGCTTCCAGGGGTTCCGGCCCCCCACTTGCCGTGCTAGAAAACTGGTCTACACCACTAGTGGTGTAGACCAGTTCGCGGTTCGGCCCCCGATGCTCCTCCCCGACCGATCCGCCCTGCCGTTAGGAACCACCCCCATGACTAAGACTGCGCAGGCACCGGCGCCCGCAGCGGCACCGGTCCCCTCCCCCGGCAAGAAGTTCGGGCAGAGTCTGCTCCAGGGCCTGCAGAAGATCGGCCGCAGCCTCCAGCTGCCGATCGCCGTGCTCCCGGCGGCGGGTCTGCTGCTCCGCCTGGGTCAGGACGACGTCTTCGGCAAGGACGGCCTCGGCTGGGACAAGGTTGCCGCGGTGTTCGCCACCGCCGGTGACGCCGTCTTCTCCAACCTGCCGCTGCTCTTCGCGGTGGGCATCGCGATCGGCTTCGCCAAGAAGGCGGACGGCTCCACGGCGCTCGCCGCCCTGGTCGGCTTCCTGGTCTACAAGAACGTGCTGACCGCCTTCCCGATCACCGAGGGCCACATCGCGGACGGCAAGTGGGTCGCCCCGACGTACCAGAACCCGGGCGTGCTCGGCGGTATCGTGATCGGCCTGCTGAGCGCCGTGCTCTGGCAGAAGTACCACCGCACCAAGTTGGTCGACTGGCTCGGCTTCTTCAACGGCCGCCGCCTGGTCCCGATCATCATGGCCTTCGTCGGCACCGCCGTCGGCGTCGTGTTCGCGCTCTGCTGGGGCCCGGTCGGCGACGCCATCGGCAGTCTGAACGACTCGCTGATCGGTGCCGGTGCGTTCGGCGCCGGTGCGTTCGGCCTGGTCAACCGTGGCCTGCTGCCGGTCGGCATGCACCAGTTCGTCAACTCCTACGCCTGGTTCCAGACCGGTGACTTCACCAAGGCCGACGGCACCGTGGTGCACGGCGACCTGACCCGCTACTTCGCCGGTGACCCGACCGCCGGTCAGTTCATGGCCGGGTTCTTCCCGATCATGATGTTCGCGCTCCCGGCCGCCGCCCTGGCCATCGCGCACGCCGCCCGCCCCGAGCGCCGCGCCGCCGTGATGGGCATGATGATGTCGCTCGCGCTGACCTCCTTCGTCACCGGTGTCACCGAGCCGATCGAGTTCGCCTTCGTCTTCATCGCCCCGGCCCTGTACGTGATCCACGCGGTGCTCACCGCCGTCTCGATGGCCGTCACCTGGGCCCTCGGGGTGCACGCCGGCTTCACCTTCTCGGCCGGTCTGATCGACTACCTGCTCGGCTGGAGCAAGTCCACCAACGCCTGGATGATCATTCCGATCGGCCTGGTCTTCGCGGTCCTGTACTACGTGCTGTTCCGCTGGGCGATCGCCAAGTTCAACCTGCCGACCCCCGGTCGCGAGAGCGACGAGGAGATCGCGGAGATCACCAAGGCCTGACGCCTGCCCGCAGAACGGACGGACCCCGCTCGGCAGCTGCCGGGCGGGGTCCGTCCGTTCTGCGGGTGGTTGACGAACTGCCAAGATCACTGGTCCACTTGGGCCGTGCACGCCTCTCGCATCCTGGTCACCCGCAGCCACATCGACTTCGGTCGCGTGTGGTCGGCGGCGTGTCGACGCGGCTGACTCCTCCGCCGCCTCGACCCCTCCCAGGAAAGCCAAGGCCCTGCCATGCCTCTGTCGCCTTCGTTCCACCTCTCCGCCGGTCTGGACGGCCCCGGGCCGCTCACCGCAGGACACTTCACCGCCCTCGCCCGGCTCGCCGAGCGCGGCGGGCTGGACTTCGTCACGCTGGACGACTCCTTCAGCCCCGGCCTGGACGCGCTGGCCGTGTTCGCCCGGATCGCGCCGGCCACCAGCAGGATCGGCCTGGTGCCGACCGTCACCACCACGCACACCGAGCCGTTCCACACCTCGATCGCGGTCAACACCCTGGACTGGGTGAGCGAGGGCCGGGCCGGCTGGCTGGTCGACGTCTCCGGCACCGAGGCGGAGGCCGCCACCGTCGGACGGCGCCCGCTGCTCCCGGCCGAGGAGCTCTGGCGGGAGGCCGCCGACACGGTCGAGGTGGCCGCCCGGCTCTGGGACAGCTGGGAGGACGACGCGGAGATCCGGGACCGGGCCACCGGCCGCTTCGTCGACCGGGAGAAGCTGCACTACGTCGACTTCGAGGGTCCGTACTTCTCGGTGAAGGGCCCCTCCATCACCCCCAGGCCACCCCAGGGCCGCCCGGTGGTGGTGGTCCGGCTCGACCACGGGGACCGGGGTGCCAGGCTGGAGCTGGCGGTCCGTCAGGCGGACGTGGTGCTGCTGGAGGCGGCCACGCCGACCGGGGCCGCGACCGTCCGGGCGAGCCTGCGCGAGCTGGTCAGCGGGCACGGGCGCGATCCGGACCAGTTCCGGGTGCTCGTCAGGGTGGGGCCCGAGGTCCGGCCCGCCGACTGGCTCGGCGCGGTGGACGGGCTGCACCTGGTGGCCCGGCAACTCCCGGACGACCTCACCCGGTTCGTGGCGGCGACCGACCGGCTCGGCCGCCCGCCGGTGAGCGGCGGCACCCTGCGGGAGCGCCTCGGCCTGGCCCGTCCGGTCAGCCGCTACGCGGTGGGAGCGGCCCGATGAGCACGAAGTCGACCCCGAAGCAGATCCACCTCGCGGCGCACTTCCCCGGCGTCAACAACACCACCGTCTGGGCCGATCCGGCCTCCCGGAGTCAGATCGAGTTCAGCTCCTTCCGGCACCTGGCCGAGACCGCCGAGCGCGGCCGGTTCGACTTCTTCTTCCTCGCCGAGGGCCTGCGGCTGCGCGAGGTGAAGGGCCGGATCCACGACCTGGACGTGGTCGGGCGGCCGGAGGCGATCACGGTGCTGAACGCGCTGGCCGCCGTCACCACCCACCTCGGCCTGGCCGCCACGGTCAGCGCCACCTTCAACGAGCCATACGAACTCGCCCGCCGGCTGGCCTCGTTGGACCACCTCTCGGACGGCCGGGCGGCCTGGAACGTGGTCACCTCGAACGACGCCTTCACCGGGGCGAACTTCCGCCGGGGCGGCTACCTGGACCACGCCGACCGGTACCACCGGGCCGCCGAGTTCGTCCGGCTGGCCCGGGAGCTCTGGGAGGCGGACGGCAAGGTGGTCCGGCACGACGGCCCGCACTTCACCGTCGAGGCGGCCGGTCCGCTGCCGCCCTCGCCACAGGGCCGGCCGGTGGTGATCCAGGCCGGGGACTCCGACGACGGAAGGGAGTTCGCCGCCGAGCACGCCGACGTGGTGTTCAGCCGGCACAGCACGCTGGAGGCCGGCCGGGCCTTCCACACCGACGTGAAGCGGCGGCTGGCCCGGTACGGCCGGCGGCCGGACGAGCTGCGGATCATGCCGGGGGTGACCTTCGCGCTCGGCTCCACCGAGGAGGAGGCGGCCCGCCGGTCGGCCGAGATCCGCCGGGCCCAGGTCCCGCCGAGGACGGCGCTGGCCTTCCTGGAACAGGTCTGGGGCGTCGACCTGTCGGACCACGACCCGGACGGGCCGCTGCCGGCCGGGGACCCGGTGGTCGGTTCCGACCTGGTGCAGGGCCGCACCAGGCTCGGCGACCCGCTGGAGATCGCGGCCCGCTACCGGAAGCTGGCGACCGAGCGCGGCCTCAGCTCGCGCGAGCTGGTGATCGAGCTGAGCGGGCGTCACTCCTTCGTCGGCACCCCGGAGTCGGTGGCCGACCAGCTGGCGGAGCACGTCGCGACCGATGCCGCCGACGGCTTCATCCTGGTCCCGCACCTGACCCCGGGCGGCCTGGACGACTTCGTCGACCAGGTGGTGCCGATCCTGCAGCGGCGCGGCCTGCACCGCACCGAG
The DNA here is from genome assembly GCF_044766665.1 of Kitasatospora sp. NPDC101801. Lineage (NCBI taxonomy): Bacteria > Bacillati > Actinomycetota > Actinomycetes > Kitasatosporales > Streptomycetaceae > Kitasatospora > Kitasatospora sp. NPDC101801. Next base: position 13,905 of record NZ_JBIWML010000031.1, on the reverse strand, counting down.
TACACCGGCACGACCCTGCGCGGGCACCTGGCCGAGTAGGAAGTAGGGCGTGGGGCCGGTCGTCGCACTCCCGTTGTCGCCCGGAGGGCGGCCCTGCGGCGTCCGGTGCGTGCGCTCGGCGTGCTGGGTCGTACGTGGGCTCCCGCCCAGCACGCCGAACGTGCGTGCCAGGCGTCGTGGGGCAGGCGGGAGTCTGCCGACAGTCCCTAGAGCTCGTACGTGGCGCCCGGGCGGGCCAGCTCGACCGGGCCGGCGTAGACCTCGGCCGCGTCGCGGTGGTTGATCTCGGGGTCGGTCCACGGCGGGATGTGGGTGAGCACCAGGCAGCCGACCCCGGCGGCGGCCGCGTGCTCGCCCGCCTCGCGGCCGTTCAGGTGGACGGCCGCGAAGGTCTCCTTGCCGTGGGTGTAGGCCGCCTCGCAGAGGAACAGGTCGGCGCCCCGGGCGAGTTCGACCAGCGCGGCGCACTCGCCGGTGTCGCCGGAGTACACCAGGCTGCGGCCGCCGTGCTCGATCCGGAACGCGAAGGTCTCCACCGGGTGGCTGACCCGGACCGTCGTGACGGTCAGCGGGCCGAGCCGGAAGCTGCCCTCGGTGAGGGTGTGGAAGTCGAAGACCTCGGTCATCCCGGGCTGCTCGGGCATGTCGTACGCCCGGGCCAGCCGGCCGGCCGTACCGGCCGGGCCGTACACCGGGACGGGCTCGGGGCAGCCCTCCAGCCGGTAGTTCCGGGCCACCCAGTAGGCGCAGAGGTCGATGCAGTGGTCCGCGTGCAGGTGGCTGAGCAGCACCGCGTCGATGTCGTACAGACCGCAGTACTTCTGCAGGGCGCCGAGCGCGCCGTTGCCGAGGTCGAGCACCACCCGGAAGCCGTCGGCCTCGATCAGGTAGCTGGAGCAGGGCGACTCGGCGGACGGGAAGCTTCCCGAGCACCCCACCACGGTCAGTTTCATGCCGAGCCCCTCCACCCCGATGGGTCATGGTCCGTGCCTGCGGGAGCTACCTGGTGGTAGCGGCCGGCTGCCAGACGAGAGTAAGGGCCGGGAGGCACTTTGCCCCCGTCTCCGTGCCGTCCTGTGGCTGATGTCACCAGAACGGGCCGCGCCGGGCGCGGGGCGGGGACGGGGGCGGTTCGGCGGGCGGGCGGGCTCAGCGGTTGCCGGGGCGGTTCCGGGCCCAGGCGCGGATGGTGCCCGCGAACCAGCGCGGGTGGCCGCTGCCGTCGATCATGTCCGGGTCGGGCAGCAGGCCGTGCCGGCGGTAGTTGCGGACGGTGTCGGGCTGGACGTTGATGTGCCTGGCGATCTCGGTGTACGACCACAACTCGTCGCTGCGTGAGGACATCTGGGCCACCTTCAGGGAGGGTTCCGAGGCTGCTCTCGGGGAGTCACGATCAGCTTTTCCGGCCCAACGAGAATCTTTAGTGCAGAACGGACTCCGTGGTCGTTCCGTGACAAATCAGCAGCACCAAACGGATAAATCCCCGACTGTCACAGCCGGATCGGGACCTGGTTGTACGGTCTGCGGATGGAGAAATGGCTGCTTGCGGCGTTGGTCGTGCTGGTCCTGCTCGCGGTGCTGGTCGCCGTCCGCCGACGGCGGCCGTCCGGGCGGCCCGCTACGCCGTCCGGAGGACCGGCGCCCCGCGAGGTGTGGTGGGCCGAGGTGCCGTTCGAGGACGGGCCGGGGACGAAGGACCGGCCGTGCCTGGTGCTGCGGGTGAACCGGCGGACCGCCACCGTCGCGAAGATCACCAGCAAGCGCCACGACGACCGCCCGGGCGTGCTGGCGCTGCCCCCGGGCGCGGTCGGCGACCGGCAGGGCCGGACCAGCTGGCTGGAGACGGACGAGTTGCGCGAGGTGCCGCTGCGGGCGTTCCGCCGCCGGGTCGGGCCGTTGGACGGGGCGACCTGGACGAAGGCCCGGCGGGCGCTGCGCTGAACGACGGACGGCGCGGCCCCCGCCAGGCGGGAACCGCGCCGTGGCGCTCGGACTGACGGGACCTCAGGCCCAGAGCTGCCCCTGCAGCGCCTCGACCGCGGCCTCGGTCGACTCGGCGGTGTAGATGCCGGTGGACAGGTACTTCCAGCCGCCGTCGGCGACCACGAAGGCCACCTCGGCCCGCTCGCCCGCCTGGGCCGCCTTGCGGCCGACCCCGATCGCGGCGTGCAGGATGGCGCCGGTCGACACGCCCGCGAAGATGCCCTCCTGCTGGAGCAGTTCGCGGGTGCGGCGGACGGCGTCAGCCGAGCCGACCGAGAACCGGGTGGTGAGCACCGCGGCGTCGTACAGCTCGGGGACGAAGCCCTCGTCCAGGTTGCGCAGCCCGTAGACCAGGTCGTCGTAGCGCGGCTCGGCCGCGACGATCTGGACGCCCGGGGACTTCTCCCGCAGGTAGCGGCCGACGCCCATCAGGGTGCCGGTGGTGCCGAGGCCCGCCACGAAGTGGGTGATGCCGGGGAGGTCGGCGAGGATCTCCGGGCCGGTGCCGGCGTAGTGCGCACCGGCGTTGTCCGGGTTGCCGTACTGGTAGAGCATCACCCAGTCCGGGTGCTCGGCGGCGATCTCCTTGGCGATCCGGACGGCGGTGTTGGAGCCGCCGGCGGCGGGCGAGGGGATGATCTCCGCACCCCACATCCGGAGCAGCTCGCGACGCTCCTCGCTGGTGTTCTCCGGCATCACGCAGACCATCCGGTAGCCCTTGAGCTTGGCCGCCATGGCGAGCGAGATGCCGGTGTTGCCGCTGGTCGGCTCCAGGATGGTGCAGCCGGGGGTGAGCAGCCCCGCCGCCTCGGCCCGCTCGATCATGTGCAGGGCCGGCCGGTCCTTGATCGAACCGGTCGGGTTGCGGTCCTCCAGCTTGGCCCAGAGGGTCACCAGCCCGTCCCCGTTGCCGGGCACGGCGGCGGAGATCCGGGGCAGCCGGACCAGCGGAGTGTTGCCGACGGCTTCGAGCGGGCTGTCGTACTTCATCTGACGGAGCCTCCGGCAGTCGAGGAGCGGATCGGGGTGGCGGGTCTTCAGCCGCCGGCCACGGCGGGGAGGATGGTGACGCTGTCGCCGTCGGTCAGGCCGGTGCCGATGCCCTCCAGGAAGCGCACGTCCTCGTCGTTCAGGTAGACGTTGACGAAGCGGCGCAGCTCGCCGCCGTCCAGCAGGCGGGCGGCGATGCCCGGGTGCCGGGCGTCCAGGTCGGCGAACAGCTCGCCGAGGTTGGCGCCGGCGCCCTCGACTGCCTTCTGGCCGTCGGTGTACGTGCGGAGGATGGTGGGGATGCGGACCTCGATGGCCATGGCTGCGCTCCTGATCGGGTGAGTTCGGTGGCCGCGGGCGCGGCAGGGGAGGGTGGCCCCGGGGACCGGGGAAAAGCGGTTGGTGCCGAGGTCAGCGGGCGTCGGCGGGGCCGGGACAGATCGCGCTGGCGAGCCGGCACAGGTCGACGTGCAGGCGCGCCACGAGGCGGATGCCCGGGGCCTGGTTGCTCACATCGACGGAACGCATGGGCTCATCGTATAGATTCCCGCCCCCGCTCCGACATCTCCGTCTCGGCATCCGGATGTTTCCGTATCCCCTGGTGAGACGGCTGGGTCCGGACACGCCTCTGCCCGCCGTACCGGCCCGGTCGGGCGGTGCGGCGGGCCGGAGGTGGGTCAGGCGGGGTACGCCTCGACGATCTCGACGTCTTCCTCCGTGATCACACCGTCCACGATCCGGAACGAGCGGAACTGGAACGGGTCACCGGGCCCGGTGCCCTCCGCCGTGGAGACCAGCACGTAGTGGGCCTCCGGCTCGGAGGCGTAGCTGACGTCGGTCCGCGACGGGTAGGCCTCGGTGGCGGTGTGCGAGTGGTAGACGATCACCGGCTCCTCGTCCCGGTCGTCCATCTCGCGGTAGAGCTTGAGCAGGTCACCGGAGTCGAACTCGTAGAAGGTGGGCGAACGGGCCGCGTTGAGCATCGGGACGAACCGCTCGGGGCGGCCGCTGCCGGCCGGGCCCGCGACCACGCCGCAGGCCTCGTCCGGGTGGTCGGCACGGGAGTGGGCGACGATCGCGTCGTGCAGCTCTCGGGTGATGGTCAGCATCGGGTCAGGATAGCCAGCCGACCAGGGCCTTCACCGGTCGTCCCGGCCACCGGACTCCCGGCCACCGGACTCCCGGCCACCGGACCCGGCGTGGACGTGGTCGTGCCCGTGCGGCACCACGGCCTCCGGCCGGCGGCGCTTGAGCGCCTGGTAGCCGATCACCAGCAGGGCGGCCCAGAACGGGAAGACGTACAGCGAGATCCGGCTGTCCTCGTCGATCGCGATCAGCACGATCACCATCACCAGGAAGGCCAGCGCGGCCCAGCTGGCCACCGGTCCGCCGGGCGCCTTGAAGGTCGGCGCGGGCAGGTGCCCGGCCTTCCAGGCGGTGCGGTAGCGGATCTGGCAGATCAGGATCATCGCCCAGGTCCACAGACCGCAGACGGTGGCGACCGAGGTGATGTACTCGAACGCCTTGGCCGGGGCCAGGTAGTTGAGCACCACGCCGAGGCCCATCAGCAGGCAGGAGACGGTGATCGCGGCGGCCGGCGTCTTCCGCGCGTTGAGCGAGGTGAGCTGCCCGGGGGCCTGGCCGCGCAGCGCGAGGTCGCGGAGCATCCGGCCAGTGGAGTACATGCCGGAGTTGCAGGAGGAGAGCGCGGCGGTGAGCACCACGAAGTTGATGATCCCGGCCGCCGCCGGGATGCCCATCTTCTCGAAGGCGGCCACGAACGGGCTGACCCCGGGGGCGAACTCCCGCCACGGCACCACGGCCAGGATGACCACCAGCGCACCGATGTAGAACAGCGCGATCCGCCAGGGCAGGGTGTTGATCGCGCGCGGCAGGGTCTTCTGCGGGTTCTGGCTCTCCCCCGCCGTGACGCCGACCAGCTCGACGCCGAGGTAGGCGAACATGACGATCTGCAGGGTCATCACGGTGGAGCCGATGCCCTTGGGGAAGAAGCCGCCGTCCGACCAGAGGTTGCTCAGCGCGGCGGTGTCACCGGCGTCGCTGAAGCCCAGGGTGAGCACCCCGATGCCGATCAGGATCATTCCGATGATCGCGGTCACCTTGATCATCGAGAACCAGAACTCGATCTCGCCGAACAGCTTCACCGAGATCAGGTTGGCGCCGTACAGGATCACCAGGAAGACCAGCGCGGAGATCCACTGCGGGATGCCCGGCGCCCAGAACTTCACGTACACGGCGGCGGCGGTGGTCTCGGCCATTCCGGTGACCACCCAGAACAGCCAGTACGTCCAGCCGGTCACGTAACCCGCGAACGGGCCGAGGAACTCCCGGGCGTACTCGGCGAAGCTGCCGGAGACCGGACGGTACGTCAGCAGCTCGCCGAGCGCCCGCATGATCGCGAAGATCACCAGGCCGGCCACGGCGTAGCTGAGGATCAGGCTCGGGCCCGCCTTGGAGATGGCGGTGCCCGCGCCGAGGAACAGGCCGGTGCCGATCGCGCCACCGATCGCGATCATCTGGATCTGACGGCTGCCCAGACCTCGGGCGTAGCCCTCCTCGTCCGGTACCGGGTCGGTCACCTCGTCGAACTGTTGCTGCGTCATGGCCACCGTCCTTGACTCGTGGGGAGTGGCAGTAGTACCACGCATGCCCCGGATACCGGTGCGTATCTGAGCGATATTTGAGCATGGGATGTCAGGTCTGGTGGCGGTATGCCGGAAATGCCGGAACCCCCGTCCCAAGGGGTGGGACGGGGGTTCCGGGCGACCGGATCAGTCGGAGATCGCCTCCAGCAGCGACTCCTGGAGCGCCCCGAGCCACAGGTACGCCATCGCCAGCGGCTTGGCCGGGTCGTCGTCCGGCAGCGCGAAGAAGTCGTCGTCCTCGGTGACCTCCAGCCGGGTGCCGAGGATCAGCCGCAGGTCGTTGGTGGCCCCGAGCCAGCGCGGGCACTCCTCGGCCGGCAGCGTCAGCGACTCGCCCGTGCCCACGCCGTCCAGGGTCCGGATCACCGCGAGCACGTCCTCCCGCTTGCGGGCCCGCAGGTCGGGCTCGGTGTAGCGACGGAACTCGGCCGAGTACGCCACAGCCTCCTGGTCCTCCGGCTTGCCGGGATCGCCGTAGGCGTCCGGGAACAGCCGGGCCAGCGCCGGGTCGGCGGGCGGCTTGCTGGGCCCCTCGGCGAACAGCGCGGCCAGCGGGTCGTCGTTCTCGGCCGGACCCGGGCCGATCATCTCCAGCACCTGCATGAACAGCGAGCGCAGCAGGACGGCGTCGCCCTCGTCCAGCGCGGCCCGCGCGCCGCCGTCACCCGTGCTCTCGAACAGCCGAACCATGATTAGTCGTCAACCCGTCGTCGTGGTGGAGTGGTTGGTCAGTCGTGCTGGAGCGTGGCCCACAGGCCGTAGCCGTGCATCGCCTGGACGTCCCGCTCCATCTCCTCGCGGGAGCCGCTGGAGACCACGGCGCGGCCCTTCTGGTGCACCTCCATCATCAGCGTCCTGGCCTTCTCCTTCGGGAAGCCGAAGTAGGCCTGGAAGACGTACTGGACGTAACTCATCAGGTTGACCGGGTCGTTGTGGACGATCGTGACCCAGGGGGTGTCGGGCTCCACCGCTGGAATGCCTTCGACCTCCGGGCGCTCGATCTCCACGGGCGCGACACTCACGGCTGCACTCCTCGTCGGGACACGGATTACCGCCTCTCATGCTTCCATCCGGGGGACGTGCGAGCGAATCCGGGTCGATCGGGGCGAGAAATCGTCAAAGTGACGCTAAGTCCAGTAGCATCATCCCCATGGATGCCGACACCGTGCGCCGCTCCACGGCGCTGCTCACCGACCGTTACGAGCTGACCATGCTGCAGGCCGCCCTGCGCAGCGGCGCCGCCCACCGGCGCTCGGTCTTCGAGGTGTTCACCCGCCGACTGCCCGACGGCCGCCGCTACGGCGTGCTGGCCGGGGTCGGCCGGGTGCTCGACGCGGTCGAGGACTTCCGTTTCACCACCCCGCAACTCGACTGGCTGGCCGACCAAGGGGTGGTCGACGAGACCACGCTGCGCTACCTGGCCGACTACCGGTTCTCCGGCGACATCCACGGCTACCCCGAGGGCGAGGTCTACTTCCCCGGCTCGCCGCTGCTCACCGTGGAGGGCAGCTTCGCCGAGGCGGTGATCCTGGAGACGCTGATCCTGTCGATCCTCAACCACGACTCGGCGATCGCCGCCGCCGCCTCCCGGATGACCAGCGCGGCGGGCGGGCGGCCGTGCATCGAGATGGGCGCCCGCCGGGCGCACGAGGACGCCGCCGTGGCGGCCGCCCGGGCCGCGTACGTGGCCGGCTTCGGCGCCACCTCCGACCTGGCCGCGGGCTTCGCCTACGGCATCCCGACCACCGGCACCGCCGCGCACGCCTTCACCCTGCTGCACGACAGCGAGCGGGACGCCTTCACCGCGCAGATCGACTCGATGGGCCGGGGCACCACCCTGCTGATCGACACCTACGACCTGAACGAGGCGGTGCGCACCGCCGTCGAGGTGGCGGGCACCGGGCTCGGCGCGGTCCGGATCGACTCCGGCGACCTCACCCTGCTGGCCCACCGGGTCCGCCGCCAGTTGGACGAGCTCGGCGCCACCGGCACCCGGATCATCGTCACCTCCGACCTGGACGAGTACGCCATCGCCGCGCTGGCCGCCGCCCCGGTGGACGGCTACGGCGTCGGCACCAGCCTGGTCACCGGCAGCGGGGAGCCGACCTGCGCGATGGTCTACAAGCTGGTCGCCCGGGCCGCCGGGCCGGACGGGCCGCTGGTCTCGGTGGCCAAGCGCTCGGCCGGCGCCAAGTCCAGCGTCGGCGGCCGCAAGTGGGCCGCCCGGCAGCCGGACGCCGAGGGCGTGGCGGCGGCCGAGGTGGTCGGCACCGGGCCGGTCCCGGACGAGCTGGAGCCGTACCTGCTGCACGTGCCGCTGATCCGCGGCGGCAAGGTGGTCGGCCGCGAGCCGCTGACCGCCGCCCGGGACCGCCACCTCCGGGTCCGGGACTCGCTGCCGCTCTCCGCCACCCAGCTCTCCAAGGGCGAGCCGGTCCTGCCGACCGAGCTGCGGCTGGGGTCCTGACCGGACCCGCCGAGCAGCACCCGGCCGGGCACCCGCTCGACCGCCCGGCCGGGCCTCGCCCCTTTCGCCTACGCGCGTAACTCCCTACAGTGGCCACCATCGAGGCCCACCACACCGCCCCCGGTGGCGGAGAAGGAAGCAACCCCATGCATCGGGCACTGATCGTCGTGGACGTGCAGAACGACTTCTGCGAGGGCGGCAGCCTGGCCGTGGCCGGCGGCGCCGAGGTGGCCGCCGCGATCACCGACCTGATCGCCGAGGGGACTCCCGGGTACGCGCACATCTGTGCCACCCGGGACCACCACATCGACCCTGGGCCGCACTTCTCCGCCGAGCCCGACTACGTCGACTCCTGGCCGGTGCACTGCCTGGCCGGGACGGAGGGGGTGGGCTTCCACCCGAACTTCTCGCCGGCGGTGATCTCGGGCGCGATCGAGGCGGTCTTCGACAAGGGCGCGCACGCGGCGGCCTACAGCGGGTTCGAGGGCTTCGACGAGAACGGGGCGACGCTGGCCGACTGGCTGCGGATGCGGGACGTCACCGAGGTGGACGTGGTGGGGATCGCCACCGACCACTGCGTCCGGGCCACCGCGCTGGACGCCCGGCGGGAGGGCTTCACCACCCGGGTCCTGCTCGACCTCACCGCAGCCGTCGCGGCACCGACCACCGAGGCCGCACTGATCCAACTCAGGGACGCCGGCGTCGAGTTGACCGGGACACCGATCGTCCGCGGCTGATCCGTCCAAACCTCGACAGCTCAGCCCGCGGCTCCTCCCCCGGGTCGTGCGGCCGTTCACTCATGACTGGTCGCCAGCAGCTCCACCACATCGGTGCCGCCCGCCAGGAACGCCTCCCGCAGCTCGTCGCCGACCGCGTCCGGCTCGGCGGCGAGCCGGGCTCCCGAGACGTACACCACCCGGACGCCCAGGTACTCCATCCGGTGCTGTCCGCCCCGCACCCAGGCCGCCTCGCCCTCGCTGACACAGCGCAGCTCCGAGTCCACCTCCACCGCGACCGCGGCGGCCGGCCAGTACAGGTCCGGCACGGCCACGAAGGTGCCGCCCCGCATCCGCAGTTCGGGCCCGGCCAGCGGGGCCGGCAGCAGCCACTCGTCCACCAGCTCGCCGATCCGGCCGAGCACCGACTCCCGCTCCGCCGCCAGCAGTTCGTCCGCCGCGGCCCGCACCCGCTCCTCGCCCAGCAGGTCGGCCTCCCGCAGCTCGGCCATCAACTCCCGCAGCGTGCAGCCAGGTTCGGTCTTCGTCAGCGCCTCCCGGAGCACCGCCCTGAGCTGCCCGGCCGGCACCTCGCCGGTGTCGAAGACGCCCGCGTCGGTCCACTCCCGCAGCGTGTCGGCCACCGCCCTGGCCACCGGCGCGCAGGCCAGCCCGTGCACCGAGCGGGCCACCAACTCCCGCTCCGTGCGCCGGATCCGGACCTCCCCCGCGTCCTTCAGCCGACGCTGCCGGGGCACCAGCACCTCCACCCCGGTCACGGCGGGCAGCCGGGGCGCGGAACTGAAGCCGTACAGCGCGAGCGCCGCCGCACCGGTGATCACCGCACCGTCCCGGCCGCCCTCCTCGCGACCGTTCTGCGCGGCGTACAGCAGCGCGGCCCACATCCGCTGCTCCGGCGTCGGCTCGCCGCCCTGCAGCAGGTAGACCCGCGGCAGCAGGCGCTGCCACGGGCCCCCCTCGCGACAGTGGCCGCTGACCACCCTGGTCGGCACCCCGCGGGCCCGGAGCTGGCTGGCGGTGATCACGTTCTGCTGGCGGCGGGCCAGCTCCTCGAGGGAGGGCGACTGCGACGGAATCTGGTAGCTGCTCATGCCGACAACCCTCCCCATCCGCCCCCGCTCCGCATCCACGACCTGACGCACCGTTACCCAACCGTCGCGAAACCGGGACTCGGCCGCACTAAAGTCCTCATACCCTCACCCATTCGGACTAAAGGTTGTTCAGCCATATGCCGGTACAGATCGGACTTGGCCTGTACCATCCGATTTTCCGCCTGGTGGTTCCGCCACCCTCGACCGCACCCGAACCCCCTACCACCTGCGACGCCTGACCCAGAGTGACGAGCGCCATACAGTTCACCGCCGTCCGGGGGTCACGGCCGCCCCTCAGGATTGCCTAACATCGCCTCATGCCACGTGACGAATCCGCCGCCCTGCGCGCTGCCCAGCTGCGCCTCGGTCGCCTGCCCGGCTACGTCCGCCAGCCGGACCTGGCCCGGCGCAGCGGCGACGACGGCCACATGTACAAGAAAGGCTGGGAGGTCCGCTTCACCGCGCGGACCGAGGAGGAGATAGCCGAGATCCGGGATCTGGTGATCGCGGCCGGGTTCGCCCCGGCCCGACCGTTCTTCAAGGGCAACCAGCTCATCCAGCCGGTGTACGGCATCGCCGCCGTGCACGCCTATCTCGAGGCGCGGGAGGCCGCCGAGTCGGCCGGCATCCCCGAGCAGCCCAGCCGGCGCGCCGCCGCATCCGCCGCTGCGGCGGCCGCGGCCACCGCCGCCGGTGCGGCCGCCAAGCGCGCCCGCCGCAAGCCCGAGGAACCCAACCGCACCTGCTGAACGGCGACCGCGGTTCCCGGGGGCTCGGGGCCCGACCGGCAGACGGCTCCGCCGCAGGGCGACGCCGAGCCCAGAACAGATGATCCGTACGTACTAGCCCGCCAGCGGTCGAGCGACCGCGGAGGGCGTGAGGTGGACAGTGGCCGCGCGAAGGCGGGGGACGGCCCGGATCAAGGCGTGTTCGGCGGCTGAGGCGACCTGGTGCCCGGCCGTCACCGTGAGGCTGCCGTCGACCAGGACCTCGGCCTCGGCCCGCAGCGAGTGCCCGATCCACCGCAGCCGCAGCGCACCGACCCCCTGAACGCCCTGCACCACCCGCAACTCCCGTTCCACCACGTCCAGTAGCGCCGGATCGACGCCGTCCATCAGCCGTCGCCCGACCTCCCGGGCGGAACTCCGCAGCACCAGCAGGATCACCCCGGTGATCAGCAGCCCGACCACCGGGTCGGCCGCCCGCCAACCCGCCGCGCTGCCCGCCGCACCGAGCAGCACGGCCAGCGAGGCCAGCCCGTCGGTCCGGGCGTGCAGTCCGTCGGCGACCAGGGCGGCGGAGCCGATCCGGCGCCCGGTGCCGATCCGGTAGCGGGCCACCCACTCGTTGCCCAGGCAGCCGACCAGCGCCGCGCCGACCACCGCCCAGAGCTGGCCGACCGGCTGCGGGTGCAGCAGCCGGTGCACGGCGGTGACCCCCGCGAACACGGCCGAGACGGCGACCACCGCCACCACCGCCACCCCGGCCAGGTCCTCGGCCCGGCCGTAGCCGTACGGGTAGCGGCGGTTGGCCGCCCGGCGGCCCAGCAGGAAGGCCAGCCCGAGCGGCACCGCCGTCAGCGCGTCCGCCAGGTTGTGCACGGTGTCCCCGAGCAGCGCGACCGATCCGGAGAGCGCCACCACCGCCTGCACGCCTGCCGTGAGCGCCAGTACCACCAGCGAGATCCAGAGCGTGCGCAGGCCCTCGGCCGAGGCCTCCAGGGTGCTGTCCAACCGGTCGGCGGCGTCGTGCGAGTGCGGCCGGAACAGGTGTGCCGCCCGGTGCCGGCGCGACGGGCCGTGGGTGTGGTCGTGGCCGTGGGTGTGGTCGTGGCCGTGGGTGTGGTCGGCGCCAGGATCGTGGGCGTGGTCGGCGCCAGGATCGTGGGCGTGGTCGTGCCGGGGTCCGTGGGAGTGGCCGTGGCGGTGCTCGTTCCGGTGCTCATGCGGGTGTCCGTGCGGCTCCATGGAGGTACGGTGGCACACCAACTCCCTTGCAGCCACTGCCGTTCTACCCATCCTGACCAGGTGCGCAGCGGTCGCAACTGACGATCCGTCACACAACGGCTCAATCGCACCCATCCCGGGTATCTGATGGGACTTGTCACTCAAAGCAGCTGCCCAAGGCCCTAGAGTGAACATGGACCACCTGTCGCCCACCTCTCCGGACCCGTCGCCCGTCGCCCATCGCCCTGTGCCCATCGCCCGCCCACGTTGCCCCACCCGATCCGAGAGGCTGATATGACTGACCGTCATGACCCTCTCTCCTCCGTGGAGTTCATCGCCTTTCGGGAGCTGCACCAGCCCCGGTACCTGAGCTACGCCCGGGTCTGGTTCCGCGAGGGCGGCCAGGCCGCCTCCGTGGTGGAGGAGGCCTTCGCGGCGATGGCCGCGCGCTGGGCGGAGATCCTCGGCAGCCCCAACCCGACGGCCGCCGCCTGGCGGATCCTGCGGGCCACCGTCGCCGGCCGGTTCGATCCGACCCGGGTGCCGGTCCAGGCCCAGCGGGTCGCCGCCGCCGACGAGGACCTCGCCATCCTGCACTACGTGGTCGGCCTGGCCACCCCGGAGATCGCCGACGTGGTCGGCACCGACACCGCGAGCGTGGCCAGCCAGCTCCGGCACGCGCTCCGCGCGGCGGCCGACTGGTGACCGCACCCGGCGGTCCGCGCACCGGACGGTGATCACCGTCACCCCGGTGGCGCCTTCACCGCGACCCCGCGCGGGCCAATGATGGGAGACCCCACCCCTGACGGGTGGTCGTCGATCCCGACCGAGGAGCCCGCCGGTGCCACTCCCGCACGCCGCCGCGATGATCGACCAGCAAGCCGCCGCCTGCGGTGAACTCGGTTCCCCGCTCTACGAGTTCCTGCTCCGCCGGGCGGCGCTGGACGTGGCGGCCGGCGGCCCGTGCGCGGCGGCGATCGCGGGGTACGAGCAGGCGCCCGGACCGGACGCGATCGCGCTCCGACTGCTCGGCGGGGTGCACGCACTGGTGCTGACCGGCCGCGCACCGGCGCTGGCGGCCTACTACCCGAGCGCCGGCGGGGAGTTCACCCTGCCCGTCCCGGAGGCCGCCTGGACGGCCTTCCTGGCCACCGTCGCGGAGCACCTCGACTGGGTCCGGACCTGGCTCACCAGGCCGCCGCAGACCAACGAGACCGGCCGGGCCAACCTGCTGATCGCCGGACTGCTGCACCTGCTGGCGGACGCCCCGCACCCGGTCCGGCTGTTCGAACTCGGCGCCAGTGCGGGGCTGAACCTGCTCGCCGACCGATTCCGCTGCGAGTGGTCCGGCGGCGCCCACGGCCCGGCCGACTCCCCCGTCCGGCTGACCGACGCCTGGCGCCGCGAGCCGGTGTTCCGTTCCGACCGCCCGCTGCCCGCCCTGGAGTTCACCGAACGGCGCGGCTGCGACCTGACCCCGATCGACCCGCTCTCACCGGAGGGTGCGCTCGCGCTGCGCGCGTACGTCTGGGCCGACCGCCCCGAACGGGCCGCCCGCCTGGACGGCGCGCTGGCGCTGGCCGCCAAGCATTCCGCGCCGGTCGAACGGCTCGGTGCCGCCGAGTTCCTCCGCCGGGTGTCGGTGGCCGAGGGGACGCTCACCGTGGTCTGGCACTCCGTCATGCGCCAGTACGTCCCGGCCGACGAATGGGCGCTGGTGGAGACGGAGTTGACCCGCCTCGCGGACGCCGCCACCCCCACCGCCCCGTTCGCGCACATCGCCTTCGAACCCAACCGGGTGGCCGGCTCGGACCAGCGCCGGTTCGTGCTGACCGTCCGGACCGGTACGGCCCCGGAGCAGGTGCTCGCCGAGGCCGTACCGCACGGCCTGCCGGCTTGGGCCTGGTCGGAGCGGCCAGGGCTGCCGGTCGGCTAGGCCGTGTTTTAGAACGGGGTTCCGGTCCAGTCCTCGCGCTGTGATGATCATGGTGTGGGGCGTGGAGATCTTTCTGATGAGCAGTGGTC
>NZ_JBIWML010000030.1:0-97850 GCF_044766665.1 Kitasatospora sp. NPDC101801 | reverse complement strand
GGGGCGGAGGGCCTGGCGGCCCTCGCCCCTGGCCTGGCGGCCAGGGCGGCCCTGGCGGGCCGTCAGGCACGCTCGCCCCGGCGCCTGGCGGCGCCTCGGAATTGCGCGGAGTATAAGGCGGTGCATTGTTGGGGGAATTGGCCGGTGGCCAATTCGTGGGGGTGGTGCGGCCCCTGGCGGGGCCTCAGGTGGCGGGGTGTCAGGGGCGGGGCCGGTGGCCCCGATTGGGGTGGGCGTCCGGGCCGGTGGCCCGGTGCTGGCCCGTGCTGGACCGGGGCCCGGCGGCCCCTCCCGCCCGTCCCGTGCGGTGCGGCCCGTGTGGCCCGCGCGGCCCGGCGGTGTGCCTGTCGGTAGGCCGGGGCGGTGCCCCGGCCCGTGCCAGGTATGACGTGTTTCCTCGCTGGCAAGCCCATACCCCGCACGGGACCGGGCCCCACTGGCGGTCCGTCAGGACCGCCATCCCGCACGACGGCCCGGGACGTCCGCCACCCCCGCACAGAGCCCCGCACGGGCCCGTACGGCACCCCCGGGCAGTACACCGGGCCGGTGGCCCGGACACCCCGGGGACGGCCACCCAACCCACGGTCCATCCCACCCGCCCGACCGGCACGGCGCAGCACCACCGACACCCCGACACCCCGACGACACCACCGCGTGACATCCCACCGCACCCCCACCACGACAGCCCGTCACACCCCCACCACGAACCCACCAGAAAGCCCGTCAGAAGCCCGCCAGAAAGCCCAACCCATAAACAATGCACATTCCACGAATGCTGGACTAGACCACTTTGCAAAAGGAATCCCACCACAAACCCGAGAATGAGGCCGTGCAAGACGCCGGGAAAGCCACCTCGAATACCACCCGAAACTACACAGGAATACGCACCCGACCACCCCCGAAACACCCACCGGGCCGATAGCCCCACCATCAGCGCGCACCGCTGGTGCTCCAGACCAGGCCCGCCACGTCTGCTCAGGAGCGCGAACAGGGCCCTCAAGGGCCCGGTTCCGGCGGCAGCCGGAAGTTCGTGATCGGCGCGTTAACCTGCCAGGCCCACAACGGCTTGGTCGAGAAACCCACCCCAGCCTGGGCTGCGGAAGCGGCACGCGCGACAGGATCCGGAACTGTCGCACGAGCCTGGTGGGGCCGGCGAGTGGCGTGCAGGGTGGGCATCTGCTCGGCCCCTGATGCTCTGACGTTCAGTCCCTCTGCGTTTCCGCAGGCCAGCGCGCTTTCTCGGGCAGCGGGAGGGACTGAAGGGACTCAAGGCCCCAGTTATGAGCAGATCTTGTATGCGAGAGCGTCTTCTTCGTATGTGCGCGCGCATACATCACTGGTTCAAGATTCTGCTCATAATTAGGAAGTTGAGTCCCTACAGTCCCTGAGTTGAGCCATACACCCCGACTGACGTGCAGCTTTC
The DNA here is from genome assembly GCF_044766665.1 of Kitasatospora sp. NPDC101801. Lineage (NCBI taxonomy): Bacteria > Bacillati > Actinomycetota > Actinomycetes > Kitasatosporales > Streptomycetaceae > Kitasatospora > Kitasatospora sp. NPDC101801. Next base: position 96,427 of record NZ_JBIWML010000030.1, on the reverse strand, counting down.
TCCAGGGACTGAGCAGGAACTGGTTACAGCCCGCGACTTGGTAGAGCCCCTGCATCTGGGCTTTGGTCCCTAGCGGTGGTCAGCTCGGGTGCTCGCGATCCGCGGGATGGCAGGGACCAAGTGGGCGGTGCGCGTGCCCAACCGAGACCCCGTCGACTGCCACCAGCGTCAGGGACCGGAGGGTCTGGAGGGACCGAGTTTCAACATCAGGTGTGATTCCCGGCGTGTCTCGGACCTCTTCGCAGGCTGCCGGATAGGGTTCGGGGGTTCAGTCCCTTCGGTCTCTCCAAAACGGTCAGATCGCCTGACTTGTGCACAAAGCGGCAGGTCAGGCGGGCGTCGAGTTGGTGGGCTGGGGCAGGACCGTCCGGGGGATGCGCACGTCGGGATAACCTCGCCGCACGCTAGGCTCTGGAACCCATTCCAGAATTCGGTCCCTTTGGTCCCTTCGGTCTCTGTCCGCCAACAGGCGGGAGTGAGGCGCTGGGGACCGACCCCTACGAAGGACAGAACGTGCCCGCAGCCGAGCCGAGCGGATCTCCCTCAGCCGCTGACACCCCGCATGGGCTCGACCCCGCTGTCTCGGCTCAGCAGATGCTGGAGTTTGAGGAGCCGCTCACCCGGGCTACACCCTTGCCCCACCAGAAGGGTGCCGGCGCAGCGGTCCGGACAGAGGATGACGGCCTTCTGCCACACCAGCTGACAGACCGGGGCAACGCCAAGCTCTTCATCCGCCTACACAAGGACTCGTTCCGTCACGTCGAGGGCCTGGGCTGGTACGAGTGGGCTGACTACCGGTGGAGACGCGGGGCGGAGAAGGCGGCAATGTGGGCTGCTGGCGAGCTAGCTGATCAAATGCCAGGCAGTGACCCCGCCAAGGTCTTCAGCGATCGTGAGATTGCCCTGCACCGCCGGCGTTCCAGCAGCACGGCTGGGATCAAGAGCTTCCTTGAGCAGGCCAAGGCATCTCCCGACCTGTCCATGGCGGCCTGGGACCTGGACAGTGACCCCTGGGCCCTGTGCACTCCGGGTGGGGTGATCGAACTGCGAACCGGTGAGCTGCAGAAGCCCTCGCCGTTCGATGGATGCCACTCCCGTGCCACCAGTGTGGCCCCGGAGGACATGCCCACGCCCCGCTGGAACCGGTTCCTCGTTGAGACATTCGGCGACGACCAGGCCGGCCGGGAGATGATCGACTTCCTGCACGTACTGCTCGGCTACTCCACCACCGGCGACGTCGGTGGCCAGGTCATGCCTTTCCTCTACGGCGAGGGCAAAAACGGCAAGTCGGTTTTGCTGGACGTCATGCTGCAGCTGCTCGGGGACTACGCAGACGCTGCCCCGCCCGGCTTCCTGATGGACCGCGGGGCCTTCACCGAGCACTCCACTGAATTGACCGAACTCCACGGTCGGCGTCTGCTGGTGTGCTCCGAGCTCAAGCCGACAGACCGCTTCGACGAAGCCCGCGTCAAGCTGCTCACCGGAGGGGACAAGATCAAGGCCCGCCGGATGAGGCAGGACTTCTTCTCCTTCCCGCCGACGCATCACCTGTGGCTGCTGGGCAACCACAAGCCGGAGGTCGGAACCGGGGGCTTCGCGTTCTGGCGCCGCATCCGCTTGGTCCCTTTCGAGAAGACCGTCTCCGACGAGAACAAGATCGACAACCTGGCGTTGGAACTGGTCCGCGACGAAGGACCCGGCATCCTCCACTGGGTGGTCCAAGGCGCCGTTCGATACCACGCTCTTCGTCAGCAGCGGCAGGCCGGCAGCAGCCTGCCCGACCCGCTGGAAGGCCCCACGCGGGTCCGCCTGGCCACTGACGCGTACGCCAGCACCGAGGACACCATCGGTCGCTTCCTGACCGAGTGCTGCACCCGCAGCAGCGAGGAAGCCGAGCTTCGTGTCGAACAGGGGCAGCTCTACGCCGCGTACGCCGCCTGGTGCAACGCCGGTGAGAGCACCCGCCCCACCAGTAAGCGCGCTTTCGCCACCCGCATTCGCACAGAACTTGGCCTGGCGTCCCCCAACGACATGGTCAAGAGCAACGGGCGCAAGCTCTACCCGGGCATCGGCCTCCTTGCCGACTAAACGCCATGCACCATGGGCAGACGGAGTCATCAGGACACCCGTCCGCGCCATCTACACCCGACAGGTCCGCCCGCTCTACGATGCAGGCTCCACCTACTCGTTCCTGCTAGCCACCCGTCCCCAGTCCCGGACCGCAACCATGAAGGAAGGCCATCGGTCATGAGCTCGCTACTGGACCGGAGCGTTCTCAGCCACGAAGAGACCGTGGTCTGGCTGGAAGACCCGTCGGCCTTCGACTACGTACGCCAAACCATCGACAAGACCCCTCGCCGCCGAGGTAAGCCGCGCTGGCTCCGGGATGGCCGCATGGTCGGCTATGCCGAACTCGACCACGCTGCTGAAGCAGACCCCGACAGCGGTCTGCACCGCCGCCGCGTCTTCTTCCTCCTGCCGCATGACCGCGACCTTGACCCCGAAGGCCTCTACGCCGCCGGCGCGCCCGGCGAAGCCGTCGACCCCCGCACCGTTGAGCCCCGCACGGTCGGGGAGAAGACCCCACGCTCACAACGCGGCCGAACCGGCACGCCCTCCTGACTCGCTGCTGCAGGCAGGTCGACGGGTCCCAGTCTCGTACATTCCAAGTCAGCCCGGCTGACAGATACGTCGGTACCACCGACGTTCCGCGCCTCTTGTGTCCTCCTGAAGGGACACAACAGCGGTGAGGACCTGGTGCTGTCCCCGACCGACACCGCCTCGGTGTCCGCTGGCCTTGCTGGCGTGCCACCGAACGCCCGGGGGGCCCAGCGGACGTTCTGGCGCTGGGCAACAGCGCTCGGGCTGGCAGTGCGTATCGCTGCTACTGAGAGCAACAGTGATACGCATCGCCTCGGGCAGGGGCTCGGGTGGATGTATGCGTGGAACATATGCGGATCGATATGTCCGTTGATGCTCACGCTGGAGCTGCTGAACTTGGAGTGAGGGGGCTGGTCGGACGGACGCCGCTCGCGGTACCCGGCTGTCGTCGCGATCATGGAGCTATGGCCTCCCGAGCGCCGATGTCGCCGGTGCCGGATGGTGGGCGGAGGTGAAGTGGGACGGAGCCCGGTGCCTCGCCTATGTCAAGAGCGGCCAGGTCCGACTGGCCGGCCGCAGTGGGACAGACTTCACAGCCCGCTTCCCGGAGGTCGCCGAGGCTCTTGAGACCGTCGAGGGGCCTCTGGTCCTCGACGGCGAGATCGTGGTGATGCAGGGCGGGCGGCCGTCGTTCCACGGACTGCAGAGCAGGGTTCACCGCTCCAGGCCGGCGTCCATCAAAGCCGGGCGGACAGCGGCGCCGGCCATCCTGGTGGTCTTCGACGTGCTGCACACCGAGCGACCGCTGCTCACCGTGCCCTACGAGGAGCGTCGGGGCCTTCTGGAATCGCTCAATCTGGAGCTACCGCAGGTGCGAGTGCCGCCTGCGTGGCCGTCGGTCGCCGATGCTTTCGACTGGACCCGCGGTCAGCACCTTGAAGGGATCGTGGCCAAGCGGGCCGGCTCGCTGTACCGGCCCGGGGCTCGCTCTCGGGACTGGGTCAAGTCCAAGCACCTGCAAGTGGCCGACGTCGTGATCGGCGGCTGGCTCCCGGGCGGCCGGGGTGGGACCAGCGTGCGGGCGGTCCTGGCTGGGGTGCCGGCCGCAGAGGGCGGGCAGCTGCTGTTTGTCGGTGCTGTGGGCACCGGCTTCGCCGATGCCGAGCGCCGGGCCCTGGGCGCTCTGCTGCAGAGGCTGTCTGCGCCGACCAGCCCGTTCGTCGCACCGGTCGGCGGGATGGGGCTGCCGACCGGCACCGAGGTCCGGTTTGCTGTGCCGCGGCTTCACGCCGAGGTGGAGTTCCTGGAGCTCACCCCGGCAGGCCGCCTTCGCCATCCGGTGTGGCGGGGACTGCGCGATGACGATGCCGCACCCGGGCTGATCGGATAGTTGGCGGTCAGGCGGCCGTGCAGTGCGGGTCGGTGGTGGCCCGTGCGTGCTCGGCCCGAGCGCTCTCCAGGAGCTCCCGCCAGGAGATGACCGTGGGCCGTCGGCGCAGCAGGGCGCGCCGTTCGCGTTCGGTCATGCCGCCCCAGACGCCGAACTCCAGTTGGTTGTCCAGGGCGTGTGCCAGGCACTCGGTCCGGACGGGGCAGCTGAGGCAGGTGGTCTTGGCGCGGTCCTGTTTGGCTTGCTCGACGAACATCGCGTCCGGGTCGGTGTCGCGGCAGGCGGCCGCGTCCCCCCAGTCGTAGTCGTGTGGCACTTCTTCCTCCCCGTGTCGGTGCTGGGCCCAATCTAGGTGATCGGGTTTCGAGAGGCGAGTATTTTACATTCTGGTGCTTCTTCGAATTTCAGGCGGGCAGCATGCTCGGAATTGTTGGCCTACGCCCCTGAGGAGGCTCAAGCGCGTGAGGTTAACTTGTCGTCCTGGTGCTTTTGAATTCCTATCGCGTTGCCATGAGGTCACCGGCGGCTCACGGAGGTGTCGGCGACTGCGCGCCGGGGGTGATGATCAGACGATCGGACTGCCGTCACTGTCGTTGCGGGGGCCACCCGATCGACATGCTGAAATCTACTCTGGATAGGCAATCGTCCGGGTTGGGCTCCACTGGGCAACGGGATGATTCGACGCTGCCCAGTGGAGCCCGCCTGGCCTCAGCAGGGGACGTTGCCCTGGAAGTCCCACTGGGTCGGGTCGCCGGGGCGGGGCTCGTAGTCGGCCCGCTCGGTGTTGCCCGGGATGAGCAGGTAGGCGCCGGCGGACAGCTGCTCGGAGTTCCAGCCCCTCACATCGACGAGTTGGCCGTCCAGCGGGCCTCCGCGCAGTTCCCGGTACTCGCCGTCCGGTTCCGGGCCGGGGCTGGGGTGGTCGGGGTCGGTGCCGTAGACCCTCTGCCAGGTGGTGTCGTCCATGGGCAGTCCCTTCTGTACTGGCGGGCGTCAGAGGCTGCGGAGTACCGCGACGACCTTGCCCAGGATGATCGCTTGCTCCCCCGGCAAGGGCTCGTAGAGCGGGTTGGCCGGCATGAGCCAGGTCAGCCCGTCGCGGTGCCGGAGCCTCTTGACGGTGGCTTCGCCGTCGATCATCGCAGCTACGATCTGTCCGTTCTCGGCCGTTGGCTGTCGGCGAACGGTGACCAGGTCGCCGTCGCAGATCCCTGCTTCGAGCATCGAGTCGCCCGCGACGGTGAGGGCGAACAGCTCGCCGTCGCCGACGAGTTGCCGGGGAAGTGGCAGGACTGCCTCGACATGTTGCTCGGCCAGGATCGGACCACCGGCAGCAATCCGGCCGACCAGCGGCACGTACGACGTGGAGGTCGGCAGGTGCGCCTGCGGGGCCAGTTGCTCGGCGGAGCCGAAGCGGTGGTCGGACACCACATAGGCCCGGGGCCGGTGCGGGTCCCGGCGGACGACGTGCATCTTCTCCAGCCGCCCAATGACGTGCGCGACCGAGGAGGTGGAGCGAAGTCCTACGGCCCGACCGATCTCCCGCATTGAGGGCGGGTAGCCGTGCTGAGTGCCGAAGTCGCGGATCGCGCCGACGACTTGGCGCTGCCTGTCGGTGAGTCCGTCGAGGCCGACGCGGACGCCGGGCGGTCGGCCGGCGCGGACGGGGCTGGTGCTGTCCTCCGGCACGGGGCGCTCCTCTTCTTGGGGATCTTGGTGGTGTGGCACTCTACGCCCGCGGCTGCGCGCGGTCCATGAACTTTTCCGAGCCTTCGTTATGCCTCACCTGCGGTGATGCGTCAGGATCGGCGGAGCGCAACCCGGCGCGGACAGCTCGCGAGGCGTCGGGAGTGTCGCGTCGGCTGGTCCGGCGCGCGCTCAGCGCCCGGGTGGCCTCGCAAGGGAAGTCGGCTGACTGGATCATCTGCTGAGCCGCCCGGGCGCCCATCCGTTGCGGTCCGTCGGCGACCGGGCCCAGCCAGGTGAATCCCGACGGATGTGAAGGGAGCCGGCCTTGAGAGCACCCGCGCCGAAGCGGGCGTTGGCACGGTCGACGACGGGTTCCAGTGTCCGGGCGGACTCGGTGGGCCGGTCGAAGGTGAGTTGCACCGCAGCCGTCTTCGCGGTGGCCAGAGCGCCAGCGCGCGCGGTCACTGACCGGATCCGAGCCCGCTGCAGCCCGAGCCGGGTGTACAGGCCGTACAGGCCGTCCCGGATCGCCGGGCTGTGGGAGCTCGCCTCCGGCAGCGTCCGGGATCGGGTGAGCGAGGATCGGTCCGCGAAGGTGATCTGCAGCTCGATGCCGCGGGCGACCTGTCCGGCCGCGCGCAGCCGTGCGCCGAGGTCGGCGGCCAGGCCGAGCAGGGCGCGGCGGACCTCCTCGGGGTCCAGGACGTCGTGGTCGAAGCGGGTGCTGGAGGAGATGGTGGCCGGTGGTCCGGCGGGGGTGACGGTGCGGCGGTCGGTGCCGTTGGCGCGTTCCAGCAGGAGCCGCCCGGTCGCCGCGCCGGCTACCCGTTGGACGGTGGCTGGCGGCAGGGCGGCGAGCTCACCGATCTCGCTGATTCCGTAGCGGCGGAACTTCTTCTCCAGGGCTGGGCCGATGCCGGGCAGCAGGCGGATGTCCTGCCGGTGGAGGAAGGCCAGCTGCAGCCGGGGGTCGTCGGGCAGAGTCTGGATGGTGGTGGGGGAGGCGGTGTCGGCGGCGAGGGTGGCCAGTAGGCGGTTGGGGCCGAGCCCGCCGGTGGTCACCAGGCCGTAGCGCGCGGCCAGGCGGGTCTGCAGCAGGTCCGCGAGCTCGGCCGGCGTACTCCCGAAGTAGCTGACAGATCCTGCGAGTTGGAGGAGTGCGCTGTCCGGGGGCAGGGCCTGGACGACTGGGGTGATGTCGGCGAGGACGGTGAAGAGCGAGCGGTAGGCCTCGAAGCCGGCCCGGTGGACGTGCAGGTGCAGGACCGTCGCGGTGGTGGGCGTGGTGGTCATCTGCCTCACCCGGCCGATCCGGGCGAAGCGTGCCAGAGCCGGCCCGCGCCACCGGATCCGGGCCGGTCGGGCCGCGGGCGGTTGTTCTGGTCTTGGTCATCGCCCGGGAAGGGCGCGGCGAGCAGTGCTCGGACGGCTGCGGTGCCCCCTTCTGCCCGGACCCGGGCGAGCTCGTTCAGATCCCAGGCCCGTTGCCCGACGACGGAGACGGCCTTGCCGCGGTGCTGCAGCTGGCCGCGGACCACCAACTGCCAGGTGTGAAAGAGGGTGTGCGCGGCGGCCTCGGCTTCGGGGCCGGAGAAGAATGCGAGGTCGACCGGCCTGCCGCTGCCGTCGTCCAAGGTGACGAAGATCGTTCGGCGGCCGCTCTTCTGGGGCGGCGTCTGGATCGCGACCTTCGCTCCGGCGACCAGCACGATCTCGCCGTTCTCCACCGCGCGCAGCTGGGCGGAGGGGGTGACGCCGAGCTCGGCCAGCAGCTCGTGGTGCTCGGTCATCAGGTGCCGGGAGGCGTCCAGGCCGATCACGTCCAGCTCCGCTTGGAGTTCCTCGCCTGGGGTCATGCCCGGCAACCCGCTCGGTGAGGCCGGCCCGGCCGGGGTGGGCAGGGCGAGCTGGTCCGGCACGGCGGCGGAGCGGCGGCCGTGGTGGAGCTCGTCCAGGAGCAGCAGCAGGTCGCGTCGGCCGGTCCGGCCGCCGGTGATGGAGTCGAGGGCCCCGATGCGGGCGAGGTTCTGCGCGGTGGGCAGGGAGGGACGGACCCGCTCCCAGAAGTCCGAGACAGAGGTGAACGGCCGGGCGGCGGTGATCCGGGCGATCTCGTCCTCGGTGATGCCCTTCACCGCGGCGAGCGCGATCCGCAGCCCCTGTCGGCCGTCCGGGCCGGACTCGACCCGGTACCCGGCCTCGGATGCGGACACGCTCACGGGCAGTACCGGGACGCCGTGCCGGCGGGCGTCGGCGAGCAGCAGGCGCAGCGGGTACATGCCGGGCTCGGCCTGCATGATGCCGGCGTAGAAGCTGGCGCCGTGGTGGGCCTTGAGCCAGGCGCTCTGGAAGGTGATCACGGCGAACGCCATCGAGTGCGAGGCGGGGAAGCCGTATGCGCCCATGCCCTGGACTTGGGCCCACGTCGTGTCGATGACCCGTTGGTCGTAGCCGGCCTCGGCCGCCCGGGTGCGGAACCAGCGCTCCAGCGCGGGCAGGCGCTCGGGTCGGCTGAGTGCTCGGCGGGCTTCCTCCCCCATCGCGAGATCGGTACGGGTCAAAGTTGAAATGACCTTCGCCACCTGCTCGTTGAACACGAGGACACCCAGCGTCGGGGCCAGGGCTGGGATCAGGTCCGGGTGCGGGTAGCGCACCGGCTGGCGGCCGTGCCGGGAGGCCAGCCACGGTCTGATCATGTCTGCGGCAACCGGCCCGGGCCGGAACAGCGCCAGCTGGACGACCAGGTCGAGGAAGGCCCGCGGTTGGGCGCGGCCCAGCAGGTCCCGCTGGCCCGGGCTGTCGATGGAAAACACGCCCAGCGACTCGCCCTCGCGCAGCAGCTCGAAGGCGCCTGCGTCGGTCAGCGGCACCTGGGCCGGGTCGTCCAGGTCGACCTTCTCGCCGGTGGTGCGTTCGATCTCGGAGAGGGCGTAGGACATCGCCTGCATGGTCCTGTTCCCGAGGATGTCGAGCTTCAGGCAGCCCAGGTCCTCGATGTCGTCCTTGTCGAACACCGTCATGGGCAGGCTCTCCCCCGGGGTCGGGAGCACCGGCGTGCGGGCCAGCAGGGTGGAGTCGGACAGCACCAGACCGCAGGGGTGCATGGCCTGGCCGCGCGGGAGTGCGTCCAGGCCCTCGACCAGGTCCCAGAAGCGGGCACCGTAGTGGTCGGCTCGCTCGGCGACCTGGCGCAGCTCCGGCAGCTCGGCCATCGCGGCTCGGGCGTTCTTCGCCCGGATGTGCGGGAACGCCTTGGCGAGGCGGCCGGCTTCCTCGGGCGCGAGCCCGGTCGCGAGGGCGACGTCCCTGATTGCCCAGCGGACCCGGTAGGTCTCCGGCATCGCCACGGCCGCGACCCGGGCGGAGGTGAACCGCTTCAGCACGAGGCGGTAGCAGTCGATCCGGCGGTCGGCGGGGACGTCGACGTCGATGTCCGGTAGGGATCGGCGCCGGTAGGACAGGAACCGCTCCATGATCATCAGCCCGTGTTCCATGGGGTTCGCCGCGGAGATGCCGAGCAGGTGCACGACCAGCGAGCCGGCGCCGGAGCCGCGCGCCGACACCCGGACCCCGGCCTCCTTGAAGTCCGTGACGATCTGGCCCACCGTCAGGAAGAAGGTCGGCCAGCCGAGCCCGGTGATGACGTCCAGCTCCTCACCCAGGCGCTGGACGGCGGCCGGGTCGCGGTCGTAGCCGCGGGTGACCATCGCCGCCTGGCAGCGCTCGCGCAGCACCCGGGCGGAGCTGCCCGGCGCCAGGCCGAGCTGGTCCTCCTCCGGGAAGCGGACGCCGCCGATCCCGAGGTCGCTCTTCGGGTCGAGCCTGCACTCGGCGGCCGTGCGGGCGGTCACCGCCAGCAGCCGCTGACCGCCGGAGCGGCCCTGGCCGGCCGCTTCGGCGACCTCGGCCGCCAGCTCCGCCATCTCGCCCGGACCTTTGAGCCAGCGCTCCCCGTTGCACGTACTGCCGGGCTGGGTAGGGCGCAGCAGGCGGGCCGCGTCCAGAACGTCGGCGATCGGGCCCTGATGCGGGTCGGCGTAGCGGACGGCGTTGGTCAGCACGGCGGGCAGGTCCAGGTCGGCGGCCAGGCCGACGGTGCGGGCGGCCAGGCGCAGTGAGCCGGGGCCGGGGCCGGTGCGGCGCAGGTGGACGGCTTCCAGGCGCAGGTGGGGGCCGAACCAGGTGCGCCACGGGGCGAGGAGGTCGGTGGCGCGGTCCGGGCGGCCGGTGGCGAGGGCGCGGACCGGTTCGGATGCCGGGCCGAGCAGCACGGTGAGGCCTTCGGTGTGGGCGGCGAGTACCTCCAGGGGCACGATGGGCTGGCCGCCGCCACGTTCGGCGCGGGCTGCCCAGGCGGCGCTGATCAGTGTGCACAGGTTGGCCCACCCGGTGCGGTCGCGGGCGAGGAGGGTCACCCGGGGGGCGGTTTCGTCGACGAAAGCTCCGCCCCGGGCGGGGGTCCGGAGCCGCTGGGCGGCCGGGCCCGGGTCCTCGACGGTGCCGACGGCCAGGTCCGCGCCGAAAAGCGGCCGGATGCCCTCGGCGGCGCAGGCCTTCGCGAACCGGACCACCCCGGAGACGGTGTCCCGGTCGGTGAGTGCCAGTTCGGCCATTCCACGCTCGGCGGCCCGTTCGGCCAGCGGGCCGGGGAGCGATCCTGCGAAGCGGACCGAGTAGCCCGAGGCCGTGTGGAGGTGCGTGAACACCTCAATCACCTCCGGTCGGTCAGCCCCTTCTCATTGGCACCCGGCTCCCCTCCGGCACCCCCAGTAGCTCATATGTTCGAATAGCTCCGCAAGCTGCATTACCGCAGGTGGATGACCCCGGACGATGAGCGACTACGGCTGCTGGCGCTGGATGGCGCACCGGATCAGGGAGACGGCCTGCTGCGCGGTCAGCTTCGCCCCGCGGAAGCCGAACACCCAGGCGTAGGAGATGAGCCAGTCCATGACCGCGGTACGGCGCAGCGCCGGGTCGGCCTTGTTCCACAGCTCCCGGGCCTCTTCCTCGACCCTCTCGCTGAGGGCGAGCCGAATCTCCAGCACCAGGGCGGTCGCGGGGTTGGCGGCCCGGGCGTTCGCGCGCAACTGGGCTGCTGCTTCGTGCTCGGGCAGGCCGTAGGCCGGCCTCGCGGCCAGCGGGCGGATCAGCTGCAGTGCCCCGGCCCACATGGCCTCGGGCCCCCGTTGCTCCAGTTCGCCGATCAGCCAGTGGCCCGCATCCGGCTTGGCTGTGGCGACGATGTCCTCGACCGTGCTCTCGACGAGATCGTGGAGGGGAAGTTCGGCGGAGCTCATCCGTGGACGCTACCGCGGTGGGCGTGCTGGCCTGTCGGCGCGGCCCAATACACTCCGGGTGTTCACCTGGCGCGTGCCGGGCACGACCCTGGTACATCCAGGCGCACAGATGGGAGCGGTCCGTGGTTCTGCTCAGCATCGGCCTCACCGCCGGCTTGCTCGTCGTCGGGACCTGCGGCGCCGTCGCCGTTGCCCGGGCCCGTGGCGGCAACAGCCGCAGCTGGGGGCCACGGTCGGCTTCCCTGATGGAGAAGATCATGGCCGGGATCTTCGTGTTCGTCACCGGCGCGATGCTGCCTGGCCTCTACGTGCTCGCCGGCGTCGTCTCGGGTCCCCCTCCCAGGTGGCTCCCCTTTGTCACCGCGGCCCTGCTCCTGGCCGGCTGCCTGCTGATCGGCCGCCTCGTGACCCGGATCCGCTGGGCGTTGTGGTCGGACGAGCTGCTCACCCAGTTCATCGGCGAGGCCATGCCGGTAGTCGTCACGGCGCAGCGTCGCGCGGGCGACCACGGGGCAAAGCGGGTGGAGAAGATGCGGGTCGCACTGCGGGAGGGTCGGGGCCGTGATGCCCTGCGTGACGCGGTCGAGGTGCGGGCCCTGGTCGAGAGCGCGGGACTGCCCGAGCACGCGGCGTGGACGGAGGTCTCCGGGCAGATCCTCTACTGGCAGGAGAGCCACCTCCCGGCCCGGAGTTCCAGGGCCCGTAGCCTCCTGCGGACCAAGGGCACTCTTGCCGGGTGAGGGTGCCGCGGAAGGTATCCGACCGCACTGCGCAACGGCGAAGGCCCCACTCCGAAAGGGTGGGGCCTTCGCCGTTACCAGGGCGCGGGTCGGCCGGGTGCCCGGCGACCGGGGTCAGCGCCGCCAGCGAGCGAGGCGGGAGGCCGGCGCGGCGGGGCCGATGGGTCCGGGCAGAAGTGGACCCGTCGCGGAGTCCGCGCTCGGCTGGGCCGTGGTGCTGTCGTCTCCCAGGACAGCCTGGCGGATGGCCGCCCAGTCCTCCTCGCGCCACCAGTTGAGCAGTTGCAGGCTGCCCACCACCGGGACCTTCAGGGAGTCGGCGAAGGGCCCGCGGGAGTAGACCTCGGCGGGGCGCTGCTGGGGCGGGAGTCGGGTCTGGTGGTTGACCACCAGGAGCCCGCCGTCCAGCGGCGCGTCGCGCTTCAACGATGGCCACGTGGACATGTGCTTGTACAGCTTGCCGACCAGGTCCTGCGGCGCCGGCGACGCGGCTGACTTGACCTCAACCAGGATGCGGCGGCCGCCGAGTTCGGCCAGCAGGTCCGCAGACTGGGTACCCAACTCGTCATCAAGAGCCGTCACCGTGAAGTCGGCCGCAGCGAGCACCTCCCGCACCGCGTCCTCCAGTTGGCGGCCGGTGCCGTACATCAGGCCTAGACGCAGCCGGTCGGCTTCCTCGCGGACCTTGGCGAGGGGGACGTCGAGCTCGGCCTTCCGCAGCTCGTAGGCGCGCTGATGCTCGGCCTGCTCCGCGAGCAGCAGGATCTCGGCCCGGGTCGCGAAGGCTGGATCCCGGACGAGCGGCGAGCGGGCCCTCACCAGCTGCCCGGGAACGTAGAGGGGCAGGGCCTTCTGCATGAGCCAGTCGACCAGCTGACCGCGGTCAGTGCCGAAGGGGACGACGAACCAGCGGGCGGAGCCGTCGTCGGGCGCCCAGACCCCGGCCACCGGATTGCCCAGGCTGTCGACCAGCAGGGGGCGCAGCTCGCCCTTCCTCGGTTGGGGGGCGATGGTGGCATGGCCGTACCCGGGGCGCGGTCCGCCGCGGACCAGGGTCAGTCCCCACCACGGGGAGTCCGGGCGCCGGTTGCGCAGGCGCAGGGCGAGGTCGCGCTCGGCGCTGTCCAGGTTGTCCGCCAGTTGCGGGCGGACGCCGGCGGGCAGAAGGCGGCCGCCGATCCAGCCGTACGGGTTGGGCAAGTGGATCTTGTGGTCGAATCCCTGATCGAAGACGTTGCGCGCGGTTGGGGTCCGCCCGGCTCCGATGCTGGCGATGACCAGGGCAGTCTCACTGCGCTGCCGGGCGCCCGCGGTGTACCGCTTGAACTCTTCCGAACCGGTGGCGGGTCCAGCGACCGGGCTCAGGACAGCCGCGCAGGTGCTGGTGTCGGTGCCGATCCACCGCGCCTCCACCCCGAGCGCCTGCCAGTCAGGCTCGGCGGGTTCCGCCGCCTCGGGGTCCGGCCCGGTGGAGGCAGTCGTGCTGGCGCTCAGAATGCGGGGGGCGAAAGGCGCGGGCTGCGAGGGCTCGCTGGCGATGTGGAGGGCGACCAGCTGGGCCGCTCCGGACTGACTCATGGTGAACACGGTAGCCGCACCGACCGCCGAATCCCGGGGCAATTTCGGCGTGCGGCGGGGGCTGTCGACACCATCGACGCGGGGACTCCGATCCCTCCCCGGCGGTCGGTGGTGCGGGAACGGGGCGCACCGCCGCGGCGGGGTCGCGCCCGCTGGGGGCTCTACTCTTGTCGCCGTGCCCGACATCAGGAATTCCAAGACCTTCCAGGCCCTCGCGACGCAGACCGAGGCCGAGCTCCTCACCCGCGGACTGGACGTCGTCCCCGTGGCCGTGACGAACGTGCTCGCCCACAACGTGACCATGGTGGCGCAACGGCTCGGGATCCAGCCGCGGTCCGCCCTGCGCTACATCGAGCCCGCCGCCGTCGCCGACCAGATCGCCACGGCCAGCGCCCTGGGCACCGACGGATCCCAGACCGTGGACGGTGTGCGGCCGGTCCGGCTCGACCAGCGGACCGCCGATCTGCCCCGCTGGATCTGCTCGCGCCCGCTCATGGCCTTGGCCCAGGTGATCAAGTTCGCCTCCAGCAACGACGACTCCCGCACGGTCCAGCACGCCACCGACCTCGTCTTCGAGATCGGGCTCGCGATCGGCGCTGACGCCGCGAGCGACAGCGCGGGGCTACCTGTCGGGGTGCTCGACGAAGCTGCAGACCTGCTCGACCAGGTCGCTGGACACATCGAGGCCGACGGGTGGAGTGTGTGCCCCTGCGGCGAGGACCACGACCAGGGCGCGGCCGATGCGAAGGTCGTCGGGGTCATGCGTGATGACGCCGCACTCATCCGGAAGCTCCGGGCCATGGCCGGCACCCAGGGCTGACATCTCCACCCTGGTCGGCAACGTGGACGGTCCCCCGGTGGAGGTACACGGTGGCCTGCACATTGGCCACGTGCAGCGTTTCTCCGCGTCCGGGCACCAGCTCGGCCTGGCTCAACCCCTTGCTGCGCAGTCGTCGAAGGCCCGGCTGACGCGGCGGCGGCGGGCGGCGGCGAGCACGGTGATGCCGAGCATCTTCTTATGCGGGCTCTGACCGGTGGTGGTCATCGTCGGTGGCCCACCGACATCAGCCGCCGACTGACCACAGCACACCTGGCGGCGGCCCGCAACGGTGAACGCACCACGGGGAGTTGTGCCACCTCTGGGGTGGCACAACTCCCCGAAATGTTGGCTGCGCTTGAAGAAAAAAGTCAGGCCGGGCTGACATTCCGTCGGCGAACCCCAGGGCTTGGCCGGAGGCCGTACATCGCTCCCCTGAAGGGGAACGAGGGTCAGGCGTCGTTCAGTGCATTGGTGAAGACTTCCTCCGAGCCGAGCGAGCGGAGCAGTGGGCCCAGCAGCCGCCGCGTCACCGCGCCCGGGGCGTCGTTCAGCTCGGCCAGGGTGACTCCCGTGGTTTCCTCGTAGGTGTCAGCGCTGTACTTGTGGTCGCTGGGGAACTGTGCCTGGGTCGTGAACCTGCGCCGGCCTCGGAGCCGGGTGGCTCCCACCCCGACCGCCCAGTTCCCGTGGTAGCCGACTTCGTTGGAGACCAGGCGGACCAGGTCCAGCAAGTGCCGAGTGAGAATGACGGCGCCGGCGTCGAAAAGAACCTGCTCCTCGTCCCTGGCCACCTCATCGGACAGTCGGGACATGAACAGGCGCAGCCCGCCGCTCTCGGATAGCTGGACCTCGATGACGCTCTTCTCGGCTCCGCTGGCCGTGACGAACGTACGGTCGGAGTTGAGACCCGAGGAACTGAGCGCCACTCCCCTGGCCCGCCGATGTCCTTGGTGGGCATCGCTCAAGTTAGGGCTGAATCCACCGTTGGAGAGTGCCTCGTGCAGGCCCGGGTTCTCCAGGACACGGTGGATCAGGATCTGCAGACGTGCGCTCCAGTCCGGGGCGCCGGTGATGGGCAGACACACATCCCGCCGCGCAGCGGTGGGCTGGGCAACAAGGAAGAAGTGCGATCGGGCTCCGACCTCGCGCAGCGGGTCCTCGTCCATCTCCCTGCGGAGCAAGGTGAGGGTGTCGGCCTCGGAGTCACGCCGCTGCTGGTGGAGGGCGACGACCTCGGAGTCGCCCATCTGGTACTTCGTCTTGTCGCCACGGCCGAAGTAGCGGTTGTCGACCATGTGCGGTGCGACGGGGCTGGCCGG
Source organism: Kitasatospora sp. NPDC101801 (assembly GCF_044766665.1). Classification (NCBI taxonomy): domain Bacteria; kingdom Bacillati; phylum Actinomycetota; class Actinomycetes; order Kitasatosporales; family Streptomycetaceae; genus Kitasatospora; species Kitasatospora sp. NPDC101801. The sequence goes on along the minus strand of NZ_JBIWML010000030.1, from coordinate 80,993 downwards.
GATGTGCACGACCAGGTAGCCGGTGCCGTCGTCCGCGGCCGAGTAGATCTCCTCGGTGAGGACGGTCAGTGGCGGGTCGGGAAGGGTGCGGGCGACCTGCTCCACCTTCTCGGCCAGCCCGTTCAACGGCTGCGGGGCGAGTTCGAAGGTGCGCTCGTCCTTATTCTCCTGCACCCCGATGATCAGGGTGCCGCCGTCCACGGCGAACGAGGACAGGTCGCGGGCGAGTTCCCTGTTGTCACCCTTGTTGCTCGGGGCCTTCTTCAGGTCCAGGTGATGGTTCTCCTCGAACAGGCCGCCGTCGACGGCGGCCTGGAGGTCAGCCTCGGTCTTCGGCGCCCATCGGGGGTTATCGGAGGAGAGGTAAATCGACGTCACTGCAGATCCCGCTTCCCGTGGTCTACGCCCCGGCCAGTCCGCAACCTGAAGGGCTCAGCGATAGGGTACGGAGCGGATCCCGCGTCCAGGAGTTCTTCGTCAACGTGGGGACCCACTGGTGGGCCTCGGGTGACGGGTTCTACGCCTGCCCGGGCTGTCGCGAGCTGGTGGACAGCAGCGACTGGCCCCGCCTGATCGCCTACGCCGACCTCGGCTCGCGCGGCGCCCAGGTGACCAAAGGCTTCCGCACCAACCACGTGCCCAGCGCGATCGCCTTCGAGCCAGGTAGCAACCCCGAGACCGGCCGCTCCGCCTCCGCCTGACGGCGCGTCACCGGCGAGATCCGCCCCACGGCGTGGGCCGTCCCGATACGCTGCCGGTGGGTCGCGCGGTGTGTCGGTCCCGGACCGCTGCTGGCCGCTACCGGCAGCACCAACGTCCTGACGGTGCCCCGCATCAACGCCCGCCCAGCAGACTGTCCTGGTGCCCTCCCCTGGCCCGGATCGCGGGCCGGCCACCAGAAGGACACCCTATGGTGAAAACCACGCCAGGAAGAACGCCGCCCGCGCCCGGGCCGCCGAAACCGGCGAGAGCCACCAGGCCGCCGTCGCCGCCGTCCGCGCCCTCCCGACGCGACCCTCTACCCTGCCGCAGCCCCCGACCGACGAGGAAATCCTCGCCGAAGGGCGGGTCACGATCGCCGCCGCGCTCGGCGAACTCGCCCAGCAGGCCGACGACCCGCAGCGGCGCAGCCTATACCTGGAGCTTCTGGGAGGTCGAGGCCTCCACGACAGCCGCCGGCCTGCCGCCCGATCGGGCCGAGCTGGCCTACCGCGAAGCTAGCTTCCACTGGTCGAACCGCTGGAACGCGCTGTCGGAGAACATGTCCGGCTCCTGCGACGAGCAGCTGCGCGGCATCAACCGGTGCTACTGGGCGCAGCGGGTGATGTACGAGTGGGGCCTGGCCCCGGGAGTGGGACACCCACCTGGACGGGTACGGGGACTGACGGCAGGTCACCGTGGCCCGGCTCCGCCTGGAGGAGCCGGGCCACGGTGGTGTTCGGGATCGGCCGGCCGCTGTCCTCCGGTAGCCTGGCGGCGGCGAGCTGAACGCCCATTCCGTTGTCGTGCGCCCACGCCGCGCGAGTCCCGGGAGAAGGTCCTACGGGATCCACGCCGCTGGACTTCATCAACCGTCGGATCCTCTTCTTCACCGGCCGATGGCGTGGGCACACAGTGCCGGTCTCCGAGGAGACGATCGTGACCAAGCGCAACACCGACCAGCAGCGCGCCCGCGAACTGCAGCAAGCTGAGGGCATCAGCTACCACGAAGCCCTCAACCGGGTACGGGCGCAGCGGCAGTCGCAGCGGGCCCGGCCGGAGATCCCCTCCAGCGTGGTGCTGACCGAGTCCACCCTCATCGCCGTCGAATCGGCCCGGGGCGTGCGGTGCATGGCCTGCCACAAGCCGATGGGCTTCGACGACTGGGCGGTTCACCTGGCGGACGTGACCGGCCGCGGCTACTTCGACCCCGCCCTGTGCCGGGGCTGCGCCACGGCGATCGGCAAGGCCGTCGCCCACATCCCCGCGCACCCGGCGCCGGACCCCGACGACCCGGACACCCTCCTCATCCCGGACAGCGCCGCCGAGGAGGTCGTGGCGTACCTCTCCCCGGACCGCGTCCACCTGCTCTGCCTGCGCCACGCCCCCACCGCCCCGGCCGACGACGACGGCCGGTACGAGCCCGTGACGGCGAACGACCTCCAGGCCCTCGGCCACGGGTTCCGGCCGGGCGGAGGCGGGCACCACTGCAGCGTCTGCCACCTCGACGTCCTGGACGCCTGACACACCCCCTGCGGGGTCCGACGGCCGGTCATGGCCGCCGATGCCCCCGCCCCTCCTCCCGGGCCTCCTGCGGGCTACCGAGAGCCCTGCGGCGGTGCTGCGGCTCTCGGTGGGCCGGTGGCCTGCGGTGCGGCAGAATGCGCGGTGGGCCTGGTCGGCAGCTGTGATGCCGACCAGGCCCACCTTCGTCTCGCCGTCCGTCAGCGTTGGCTGCGGCCTCGGCTCGGGGAGGACCCCCTGTCGCCGCGGCCTGACTAGCCCCGGTGAGGCGGACCTCACCCGCCCTGGACCACCGACAGCCGGGCGCGGCGCTTCTGCCCCGCCCGGCCAGTTCGCCAATTCCCTCGACGGGCAGGTCCCGGCGGCCCGAAACTGAGCCATGGACAACCCCCCGGCCGCACTGCCGGCCCTGCCCTCCGCAACATGGGCCTCCAGCCTGACCCACCCTGCACTGGTCACGGTCGTGGACGCCTGCGCGCTCGCCCAGGTGGCGTGCGGCGCCGTACGCGACGGGGAGCCGGTCGACCTGATCAGCGCGCTCGCGGGCACCGGCCGCTCGAACACCTTCGGCGCCGCACACATCGTGGAGGAACTGCAGCAGCACCTGCCCCGGATCGCGGCCGCGACGGGAGTGATGCTCGGCCAGGCCGAGCACATGCTGTGGCAGCGGATGGTGCCGGGGGTCCCGATCGTCGACCTCGCCATCGGCGACCACCTCTCCCCCGCCTCCCGGCTGCTGCTGCGGGACGACCCGTCACTTCCCGCCCGTGCCCGCGGTGACGCCGACGACGCCCCCACCGCCGCCCTCGCCGAGTTCCTCGCCCCCGCGGTCATCCTGACCCAGGACAGTGTGTTCACTCGGTTCGGCCTGGCCGTCCCGGTGGACCAGTGGGTCGGCATGGCCCACGGCCTGCTTCGCGCGGCCGGTTTCGAGGCGAACCTGACCGCCTCCGCCTTCGTCGCCGAGATCGCCGCCAGGCTCGCCTGGCAGGCAGCAGCCTGGGCCGGACGCGCCGCCGCGCGCCACCCTCTCCTCGCGTCCGCCGTCGTCGCCCTCGCCGTGATGGTCTGCCGCCACCAGGGCTTGCTCGAATCGGCCCGGTGGCGGGCAGGAGCCATCTCGCTGAAGGACATCGCCGAACCGCTGCTCAAGCAGTTCGCGGCGGCCAGCGAGGACCACGACCTCACCCGCAACCGCCTCGTGGTGGTGGAGCCGACCAGCCCGGCCACCACCGAGCAGGCCGCCGCCCGCCACCTCGCCCGCACCCGCACCGCCCTGACCCCGGCGCAGCTGCGCGAGGCGCTCGCCGACGACGGAACCCGTGTCCCCGCCACCCGGCTGAAGGCCGCGATGGCCGACCATCCCGCCTTCTCAAGGCTCTCCGGCGACCGGTACCTCCTCGGTCGCCCAGCACTCCCCGCCTCTGCCCGCTGACCTGTACGAAGGACACCCCGAACCAGCCATGCCCCGCATCACCGAGCACTACCCCGTCCCCGACCGCACGTACGTCAAGCGCCTCCGGCGCCACGCACCGAGCTCTCTGGTCCCGCTCATCGCCGCGACCGGCGCCAAGCTGCCGTCGATGACCGACCCGGAGTACCGGCGCAGCTTTGCGGCACGCCTCTACAACCCGTGGGCGCTGCTGGACACCGCCTGGATGTCCCTGCTGCGCGGCACCGAGAACCGGTCCAGGCCTGCCCGGCCGGCCGACCTGGAGGAGATGCTCCAGCTCTACTTCGCCCTGGACGAACCGATGCGCCAGCAGCCGGTGGGCGAGCGGCTGGAGGGCTTCCTGCTGCGGCTCGCCGGGCAGCAGTTCGTCTGGCAGGAGCATGAGTTCAGCGAGCTCGCGCGCCCGATCGCCATGCTCCAGCACACCACCGCCGCCGAGCCCGCGAAGCTGAAGGCCATCACGCCGGGCTGGGACGAGCGGCTGTTCGGCTGCTCGCTGGGTGACTACGTCGGAGTCGCCCAGATGCTGTGGGGCGTCTCAAAGGCCAGGGCGGGGCGGTTTGACCCGCAGTGGATGGCCGGTGACCTCGGCTCCTTCGCCTCGCTCACCACCCCTGAGGAGCTGGCCAAGGTGATCGACGCCCACTTCGCCACCACGACCCGGGCGTTGCGCGACCAGGCGAAGGCGGACACCGAGCGGGCCGCGGCCGCCGGGACGCTCCCGCTGGACCCGGCGCTGCGCCGCTTCGCCTTCAACCCCCTGCGTGCGCGGCCGGCGCTCTCCGACTTCGGGCCCGGCTACCTCCTCCCCGTTCCGGCCGCCGCGCTCGCGAAGGTCTCCCCCTTCGGGCTCTACTACTCCGGCTGGGAGGTGCACAAGCAGACGTTCGCCAACGACCTCGGCGACCTGTTCGAACAGTACGTCGGCCGCCAGCTCGGCCTGATCAAGGGAGCAACCGTCCATCCCGAGATCAAGTACAGGGACGAGAAGAAGAACACGGTCAAGTCGATCGACTGGTTCGTGGTGCTCGACGACCTGGTGCTCCTGGTCGAGGTCAAGTCCGCCCGTCCCACCGCCTCGCTGCGGCTCGGGCCCCTTGAGTGGGCGACGGAGATCGAGGCCAAACTCGCCAAGGCCGTCAACCAGCTCCAGAAGTCGGCCGACCGCGTCACCGACGGCGACCCGGCCTTCGCCCACATCCCCTCGGACCGGCAACTGCTCGGGATGGTCGTCACGATGGAGCCCTACCACCTGGTCAACAGCAGCGAGTTCCGCAGCGTTCTGCCGACCGCCACCTTCCCGGTGACCGTCGCCGCCGTCAGCGAACTGGAGGACGCCGTGGTCGTCGGCGACACAACCGTGTCGGACCTGCTGCGCACCGGGTCCACCTCCCCCGACGGCTGGTCGATCCGGGCCAGCCTCGACGGCCGCATCTTCGGGGAGAACCCGATCCTGGCCAAGGCCTGGGAGACCCTGCCGTTCTCGAAGGCTCTGCCTGCATCTCGCTGAAGCCGCCTGCTCCACCGCGGAACGAACCGGCCGGACCGGCACCGGCACCGGCCGGAGCGCAGTAGCGTGTGCCCAGCGATCGGCCGAGCCCGGGTGCGGCCGCCAGGGCCGCCGCCCGGCGAGGCGGTGCGCTGCGCCGCTGACCGGCCTGTTCGGTGATATCACCGCGCGACGGAGCGGATCCGGAGGTCACTCGATCGAGTGAACCCTGCGGTGCTTGAGCCTGCCCCCGTCCGGCTGGGACAGCATGGCGTCGTCGCCGACGCAGCGAGGGAGAAATTGCGGTGAGCAGCACCGACCTGACGGAGTGGCCGGCGTCGTTCGAGCCGGCTGACCCGCCGAGGCTCGGCCGGTTGATCTTCTGGCGGTCCCATGCGCTGGCGGTGGTTCCGGACGAGCCGCCCGCAGGGGCGGAGTTCTTCGCGGGGCACACCGTCGCCGTGGCGCGTCAGCATCGCGAGGGGGTGCGTACTTCGTCGGTCTCGTACTGGTCGATGCCGGTAGGCGCGGCCCTGCCGGTACTCGCCCGGGCCCGACTGGAGGGGACCGGGGACGAGGCGAGCCAGTTCTGGGGCGCGGCGGCGCTGTTCGCGTTGGAGCTGGTCGCCCGGGGCCGGATAGACGTGGGCGTGACAGCCGCCGGATTCGACACCTGGCGGTGCGTGCCGCAGACGAAGGACGAACTGGCGACGCTCGCCGCCCTTGCTCAGGCGATGCCGCCGACGGCCCACGCCGTCCTCTTCCAGCAGGACATGCGGTTCGGACGGCCCCTGATGCCCGAGCCAGCGTTCCTTCTCCGGGCGTACCTGGACGCGGTCGTCGATGCCTTCGTCCGCACGCCCGACGCGGAGGAGCGCACCGGTACGCCCCTCTTCGCAGCCCTGCCGGTCCAGCACGTGCCGCAGCTCGCCCTGCACAGTGTGCCCGCCGCGGTGCCGCTGGCTCGGATCTCGCTGCGGGTCGAGATCGACGACGACGGGCCGTTCGGTGTCCGGGCCGTTCTGCAGGTCCGCCGGACAGGCCCCGACGAGGCGTTGCTGGACGCGGCAGAACTGTGGGGCGAGGGCGCGGACCCCGGGCTCGACCTGGTCCGGCTGCACGCCCAGGTGGCCCTGCACACCGCGGCCGAGGTGTGGCCCCCGCTGGAGGAGTTCATCGACCACCCCGGGCTGGCCTGGCTCGACCTGTCCGCCGAGGACGTGGACGACCTGCTCGGCGAGCCTGCCGCGGCCCTCGCGGCAGCCGGTTGCGACGTTCTGCTCCCGCGCGACGTGGTCCGGGCCCTGACCATGAGCGCGGTGCTCTCCACCAAGAGCCCGGGCTCGGCGATGCCGGGCGGCCTGATGAGCGAGGACAAGCTGTTGGACTTCCGGTGGCGGGTCGCCTTGGGCGGCAGGGAGCTCACTGCCGCCGAGCTGGACAGGCTCGTCACGGCCCAGCGCCCGTTCGTCAGGCTCCGCGACCGGTGGGTGCGGGTGGACGCGGCGCTGGCCGCCAAGCTCCGCCGCCGACGCCACGCGGGCCTGACCGGTGTCGAAGGACTTGCCGCCGCGATCACCGGCAAGTTCGACGGCCCGGACGGCGAGGCGTTCGACCTCGCCCCGGTGGACGGCTGGCTCGGCCGGCTGCGCCGGACACTGGCCGGGGCCCGCGACCGGGCGCCGGCCATCCCGGCCACGCTGAACGCGACCCTGCGCCCGTACCAGGAAGTCGGCCTGGCGTGGCTACAGCAACTGACCGGTGCCGGGCTGGGAGCGGTGCTCGCCGACGACATGGGCCTGGGCAAGACACTGCAGGTGATCGCCCTGCACCTCTCCCGGCAGGAGAACACGGATACGGCCGGACCGGCGCTGGTCGTCTGCCCGGCAACCGTACTTGGATCATGGACAGCCGAGCTGAACAGATTCGCACCCCACATCCCGGTCCGCCGCGTACACGGCCCCGAACAGCTGCCCGAGAACCTGCCCGATGACGCCGTGGTGCTGACCACCTACACCACCCTGCACCGACGCCTGGACGCGCTCAGCGCCCGGACCTGGTCGCTGGAGGTCCTCGACGAAGCCCAGCTCGCGAAGAATCCGCACACCAACGTCTCGCGGGCCGTGCGGGCCGTCCCCGCCCAGGCGCGGGTAGCACTGACCGGGACCCCGGTGGAGAACAAGCTCGCCGACCTGAAGTCCATCATGGACATCACCTTGCCCGGCCTGCTCGGATCGGACCGCAGCTTCCGCACCCGCTACTCCCGCCCGATCGAGGCCGAAGGCGACGAAGTCGCCGCCGCCCGACTCCGGGCCCTGACCGGCCCCTTCGTCCTGCGCCGCCTCAAGAGCGACCCGTTGATCGCCCCGGATCTCCCGCCCAAGATCGAGACTGACAGGCCGGTGGACCTGACGACGGAGCAGATCGCCCTGTACGAGGCGGTCGTCCGCGAGCACCTGGAGCTGATCGCCACGACCGAGGGCATCGCCCGCAAGGGCCTGGTGTTCAAGCTCCTCACCTCGTTGCGGCAGATCTGCCTGCACCCGGCCCTGTACCTGCAGGACGAGGACAACCCGGCTGGGCGCACCTTCGCCGAGCGGTCCGGCAAGGTGGCGCTTCTCGACGAGCTTCTGGACGTCATCATCCCCGAGGGCCAGTCGGTGCTGGTCTTTACCCAGTACGTGCGGATGGCCAAGCTTCTCGCCGAGCACCTTGCCTCCCGGGACGTCGGCCACGAGCTCCTGCACGGCCAGCTCTCGGCCAAGCAGCGCACCAAGCTGGTCGACCGCTTCCAGGAGGGCCGTTTCCCCGTGTTCCTGCTCTCGCTGCGCGCGGCCGGCAACGGGCTCACCCTCACCAAGGCCGGGCACGTCGTCCAGATGGACCAGTGGTACAACCCTGCGGTGATGGACCAGGCCAGCGATCGCGCCTACCGGATCGGACAGACGCAAACCGTCCAGGTCCACCGGCTGGTCACCACCGGCACGATGGAGGACAACATCATGAAGGTACTGGCCGACAAACGCCGCCTGGCCGACCTGGTGCTCGCCAGCGGCGACGGCGGCTTCAGCGAGCTCGACGACCGGCAGCTGGCCGACCTGGTCACCCTGCGCAGGCACCCGTGAGCCTCGCCCACTCCGCCGCCTACAACCGGAACTTCACCCCGGTCCCCCCACTCGACGGCAAGGCCGATGCCGCCAGCGCCGTCGGCCAGGCCTGGCTCAGCGCGCTGACCGCGGACCCGGTCACCCGCACCCGGCTCGTCCGCGCCCGCTCCTACAGCCGGTCCGCCCAGGTCACCTCGATCTCCATCAACCTCGCCCCGCACGACACCTACCGGGCGCAGCGGATCGGCACCATCCGCTGCGCCTTCGCCTCCGAGGAGGAGACGTCGCCGTGGGACCAGCGGGACTGGGAGACCCGGGTCACGGTGGACGTCCCGTGCTTGCCCCCGCAGCAGTGGCGGGACCTGACCCACATCGCCCGGGCTCTGCCCTTGCGGTGGGCGCAGATGACCGGCGCCGAGATCACCGAGCGGCTGATCATGGAGGCCGAGCGGCACGATCTCCCCCTGCTGCCCGATCCGGAGGACGTGTTCCCCGAGTGCGGCTGCACGGCCCGCAGTGCCTTGTGCAAGCACGCTGCCGCCGCGCTCCTCCAGACCGCCCGGGTCCTGGACACCGACCCGTTGGCGCTCCTTCTTCTGCGCGGGCGGTCGGCCGCTGACTTCCTGGCCGGTGTCGCCGACCTGGAGCACCCCAGCCTGACGCGGACGTTCCGGGCCGGCGCGCCGGTCGAGCTTCCCCAGGTGAGTGCCGACGACGCCTACGCCCGCCGGCACCGTTCTGCGCGGCATCCTCTCCCACCTCTGCCGGTGCCCGGCCCGGCCGTCTCCCCCAAGGTGGCGCTCACCCCGCTGCCGGGGGTCGACATGGACGACCTGACCCTGCTGGCGATTCGGACGGCCAAGCGGGCGGGCGGAGTGCTCGCCGACCTCATCGCCGAGGCCGGCATCGAGCCCCGGCCCGCCATCGGCGGTCCGCGTGCCGAGATGTCGTTCGATCCGGTCGCCGAGCAGGCGCAGCGTCGCCTGGGCCGTCAGTCGGCCTCGCCGGGCCGGTGACGGTCGGGGTGTCCGTCCGACGTGGTATCAGTGGGTCCGGGCCGAAGGTTCGCCAGCGGTAGCAGCGGCGTGGGACAGCGTGGCCGTTCCGTTCCCCGTCTTGTTGAAGGAAGTGCCGGAGATGGCTCAGAACGCCGCCGAGTGGCTTCAGTGGATCGGCATGCTCCTGGGCGTCGTGGCCGCTGTGGGCGTGCTGGGCCGCATGGCCTGGCGGAGCTACCAGGGGCTCGGGAGCTTGTCCGTCGCCAAGGTGCTCGTCGCCGTAGGGCTAGTCCTGCTACTCCCCGTGGTGGCCTCGTCTTTGGTGCCGGTGGTCGCAGAGGGGTCGAAGAGCGTCGGGGAAGCGCTGGAGGACAAGGCTGACGCCAGGTCGGCTCCGCTGCCGCCCGACGGCACCGTAGCCGACCTGCCCTGGGGCACGATCGGACTGGTCGCCGGCGGCCTCGTTGCGGTGGTGGGGCTGGTCGCGGTCGTGACAGCGGTGAGGAAGCGCCGCAGCAAACTTCGGGCCGCCCAGCTGCGGCGTCACCGGATCGAGGCCCGGCACGATGCCGTGCTGCAGGCCTACGGCGAGTTCACCACCGACATCCTCGCGGTCCTGGACCGGCCGGCCCTGGCGGACGTTGCCGTGCAGGAGACCGCCGACCTTGTGCACGCGCTCGCCGCGGCGAGTGACGCCCGAACCGACAGCAGCACCGACGGCGCCGCCGCGTACGGCCGGGCCGTGACCGCCTTGGAAATCGCGTGGGAGATCGCCGACCGTCACGCCCGCAGGGTCGGCATCTCTCGGCTGCCGGAGCGGGAGCGGACGGCCGTCGAGCAGGCCCAGCGGCTACTACGCACCGCGTTGGGCGCTGGGGTGGCCGACGTCGAGCGGCAGGTTGCCTACCGGCGCGCCATGGAGCTGATCGACGGGATCGTCGTCGTTCCCCGGCCGGCGGCTGCGGCGATCGAGGGCGGAGTGCGGCACCAGATGCTCAAGTCCGCCACGGTGCCCGACGTCCACGACCGCTGGGTCAGCCCGTAGTGCTGGGCGCAGCAAGTGGTGCCTCGGAGCATGTGGTGTCCCGCTGAGGGAACGTTCGGCCTACGGAATGTCTGAAGGTCACGACATTTGTGTCAAGGACTTGCGACATTCCGGGTGGCGCAGTCCCGGGCGGCCGACGGTCGGCAGCGTGCAGCACTTGGGTGAACGGGCTGCTTCGCCCGCGACCTGATCGCTACTTCGGACGTTGACCCGGGCACCCATGATCACCAGCCAGGGAGTGTCCATGCGCCGCACTGCTGCGGCGGCCGCCGCCGTCATCCTCATCTCCGCCTTCACCGGCCCCCAGGCCGAGGCCGCCACCCGCTCGGCGAGTGCCTGCACTCACCGTGGCGGCCCCCAGGTCTGCATCCGGGTCGAGGGCGTTGGGGCGCATGTCGACAAGGCCGTGGCCATCTGGACCAACCCGCCCGGCAGCGTGAAGGAACGCACCGCGCACCTCTACCTGGACGGCCGCGAAGTCCACTACGCCCAGAAGGCGACCCGGCACGGCGATAGCCTCAGCGCCGAGTGGGGATGGTTCGAGTTCGACGGCCGCCTCTGCGTCACTTTCGACGGTGTCTCCGACCGCAGGGCTTGTGAGGACGTCTTCGAGTCCGACCACGCCTGAGCTGGCAACCGCGCTCAAAGCTGCGTAGAGCGTGTTCCGGTCGGTCAGCCGCCGTGGGCGGCCAGGACCCGCTCGAAGTTGCGCTGCCAGTCGGCCGGGTCCGCCCCGAGCGCGGCATCGGCGAGTGCCCGGGCGGCACGGGTCTTGAGCGCGGCGCGGCAGCGGTCGATCTTCCCCTGGACCGCCGCATGGCCCTGAGCGCGGTACTCGACGGCGCGGATCAGGCAGTCCAGCTTGTCGGCGTCGTGGGCGCAGTCGGCCTCCGGGGTGAGGCGGTCCTCGTGTTCGTTGACGGCTTCGGTGAGCACCTCGCGGACGGCGGGGTGGGCGGCGGCGACCTGGTCGGCGGTGACGGTGCGGGGGTCGGCGGCGGTGACGTAGCGGCGGGTTAGGGGCGTCAGGTCGCCGATGCGGGTCTCGTGTAGGTCATGGAGGGCGCACAGCAGGGCCGTGCGGGCGGGGTCAGCACCTTCCATGGCGGCCAGGATGATGCCGATGACGGTGGTGCGGTGGCTGTGCTCGGCGACGGTCTCGGCGTCCTTGATGCCGTCGTAGCCCCAGCCGGTGCGGTGGATGTCCCGCAGGGTGCCGGTCTCGAAGATCAGAGCTGCCGTGCCGGCGGGTTGCAGGTCGGAGGTCATGTGGTCCTCTGTTCGTTGGCGGTTGCGATGGTGGCGGACAGGGGCCTCGCCGGTCGCCCGTCCACGACGGCTGACAGGAACGGCAGCACGGTCGTCGGCGCGGCGGTCAGCTTGCTGCGGCTGTGGGCTGGGTGACGCGGTGGGTGAACTCGCGAGCTCCGGGTTCGTCGCTCCAGGGCGTCAGTGCCTGGGTGACCTTGGCCAGGTAGGCGGTGGCGCGGTTGGAATTGACCCTGGCCAGGATGTCGGCTGCCTCGTTGGCGGTATTCAGGCCCTGGTCGAGATCCCGGCTCTGGAGGTGAGTGGTGGCGACGACGGCGAGGCGGATGCCGGTGGCTCGCGTGAACCGCCCCGACGGCATGCTCTCGGCACGGGTGTTCCACTGCAGGGCGGCCGTGGGCTTGCCCAGGTCGCGGAAGACCTCGGTGGCGTCGGCGGCGATGCGGGCCTCGGTGAAGTAGTCGAGCCACTGAGGGTCGCGGCTGCCGGGGCGGATCTGCGCGAGAAGGTCTTCGGACCGGCCGAGGGCGGCACTGGCGGACGCGGCGTCACCAAGGCGGCCGTGGGCTCGGGCTTCGGCGAGCTTGGCGAATGCCAGGACGCGGGGTGCCGCATGGCCTTTCGCGCGCTCGTAGGCGCCCTGGGACATGTCGACGGCTTGGTCCGGGTGCCCCTGCAGCATGCTCTGGAGCGCCATCGTGGCCATCACGTAGGCGCCCATCTCGATGTCCGCGCCGGCCTTCGCCAGGCGCAGCGCCTGAATGAAGTGCTGCTGGGCGACCACGTGCTGGCCGCTGTCGAACGCTGACCAGGCGACGACCCGGGCGAGTTCGGCGGTAGCGGAGAACAGCTCGCGGCCGACCTCTTCGGTGTAGGTGCCTTCGAGCAGCGGGATGGCCTGGTGGGTGAGGCACTGGCTCACCGAGCTGGAGCGCCAGTCCCCGCCGCCGAACTTCGAGTCCCACTGGCGGGCCTGGTCGGCGGCTTCCCACAGGTCGGTAAGGTCGGTGCGGCCGACCCGTCGTCCGCCGTTGGTGTGCTCGGCGGTGCGGTCGGAGGGGGCGACGACCCAGCGGGTGACGGGGGTGGTGTAGGCGGCGGCGGTGAAGCTGCCGCCGCTCAGGAAGCTGCGTCGGTTCACTGTGCTGGAGCTCCAGTAGTCCATGACGCCTCGGATGGCGTCGGTCCGGTCCCTGGGGAAATCCCATCCCAGTTGGGCGCTGGCAGCGCGCGGCGCGCCCATACCGATCTCTTCGGCGTCAACGAGCCGGCCGACCCGTCGGGCGAGCGCGGCGGCGATGAAGCGCGGGGCGGGGTCCTTGGGGCGCATACCGGCCAGCCAGTTGCCCACGCTGGAGTGCGTGTAGGCGCTCCGGTGGCCTTCGGCCGCTCCGATCTGGTTGACGAGGTAGGCCAGGGCCTTGCGGCTGATGTTGTACGTGGCCAGGAAGTCGGCCAGCTTCGTGTTCGGCTGCTTCGGGGTCTGTGCCTGGTTCACGGCGGTGCTCCCTCGGTCCGGGCTGGCGCCGGAGCCGCATCGCGGCCGGCACCAACCAGGGGACCGCCGTGAGGCCCTGCGCGACCAGGGCTGTGTCTGGGCTGTTTCTGGTATCCCGGGTGGAACGGATCTGGGACGTAGGTGGGACGTCAGACCGGGCGCAGCAGGTCGAGGACGGTTTGGTGGTAGACGGCGTAGACCTTGGGCAGTCCGGTGAGGTGGGCGCGTTCGTCGATGCCGTGGAGGCCGACGTAGGGGACGCCGAAGCCGGCGGTGGCGGCGATGCCGTGGCCGGCGAGCAGGTTGCCGATGTTGGAGGGTCCGGCGGTCTTCGGGCGTGGGTCGAGGCCTGCTTCCTTGGCCGCGCGCAGCAGGGCGGCACCGGGTTCCTGGCCGGGGCCGAGCTGGAAGGGCGGCCAGATGGCGATGATGTCGGTCTCGGTGGGGTGGCGGGTGGGGTGGTCGCGGTCGAGGGCGGTGACGGCGTCGTGGACCAGGGTGCGGGCGTCGTCGGCGCCGAAGGCGGGGGTGAGGCGGATGTCGATGTTCAGGGTGCACAGGTCGGGGACGAGGGAGAAGCCCTCGCCGCCGTGGCCGGCGGTGACGGTGAGCTTGGGCGGTAGCGGGAACGGGTCGCCGTCGGCGGGGGCTGGGAGGTTGGTGTCGTCCAGGGTGCGGATGAGGCGGGCGGCGCGGGACATCGCTCCGACCGTTGGCCGGCTGGAGCCGGAGTGGCCGGAGTCGCCGTGGACGCGGACGTGGGCGCGCCAGAGCCCGCGGCCGCCGACGACGACTTCGTCCAGCCCGGGGTAGCCGATCATCACGCCTTCGGGGCGGGGGATGTCGGGGTCGGCGAGGTAGGCGAGGGCGCCGCCGAAGTGCCCGGTGTGCTCGTCGACGTCCAGGAGCACCGCGAGTCCGCCGGACAGCTCGTGGGCGCGGGCGTGGACGTCAGCGGCGATGTGGACGAACGTCGCGGCCGCGAGCTTGGAATCGGCGCTACCCCGGCCGAGCAGCCAGTCCTGTTCGATGTCGCCCGACGTCGGCGGGAAGCTCCAGGCGCTCTCGTCTCCGAACGGGGCGGTGTCGAGGCAGGCGTCCAAGGTCCACCACGGGCCGGGCCGGCCCCCCTCGATCTCCACCACCAGGGCGACCAGGTCCCCGTCCGGGCTGTGAAGCCGGCGGTGCGGGAGCCGGTAGCGGGTCAGCCACGTCTCCAAGATGTCCAGGACGGGCCCGTAGTCGTCGATGCCGCCGCGGCTGGGCACCCGCACCAGCTGCTGCGCCAGGTCGACGACCGAGGCCGTCCGGCCCTGTGCCGCGTCCAGCAGGTTCTCGCTCACGTTCCTCCTACGCCGTGGTGCTGCTCGCGCGCGGTGAGCGCGAGCACTGCTTCCGGTGTCTGAATCAGCCGGGCCGACGCGCAGGCCTCGCGGCCGTGCTGAACCAGTCCGATCGCAGCCTCGGGACCGGCAACGATTCCGGAGTCGAAGCCGTCCGAGCCGTGCAGCGACGGCAGCGGGATCACCGCCCGGGACTCGGAGGCGACGAAGAACCGCTCCATCGCGGCCGGCTGCTCCACCACGCCGATCCGCAGGGTGGGGTGGCCGTTGCGGCGCTCGCGCGGGTCGCGCAGCTCCAGCAGTCGCAGCAGGTGGGCGGTGAGTTCGGAATGGCGGGGCGGGCCGTAGAGGACGCGGTAGTGCACCAGGTCGGGGACCTGGGCGACGGCGGTCTCGATCGCGGCCAGGTAGGACTTCTCCCGGGAGCGGCTGCCGGTGACGACCAGCCACTCCTGCGCGGTGTCGGCGACCTCGACCATGGCCTCCACCAGGTCCGCCCAGCGGGTCAGTACACGCTGCACCACGTCGGTGCCGGTCTGCTCCAGGGTGCTGGCGGCGGTGCCGTCCTGGTGGGCGAACAGCACCTCGGACCGCTGCCGGTACAGCGTGCACAGTCCCCGCCGGTTCGTCTGGCCGGTGCGGCGGCGCCCGGATTCCCACGCGCTCATCAGGCTGGCGTCGGTCGCGCCGCCGGTGAGGGTGTTGAGTTTGGCCGCCGCGTGGTCCAGCGTCCATCCGCGTGCGGTGCGCTCGCGTTTCAGTCCGGAGTCGCCTTCCGGTGTTCGTGTCATGTTCGTCCCCCTGCCGCTCCCCTTGACGGTGTCGTCCCCAGTGTGGCGCCGCCGGAACCCCGTCTGTCCCGCCGTCAGTGACCGGTGGGACAGACGGGGTTCCGGCGGGCGGAGGTGTCAGAAGTGCTCGGTGAGCCAGGGCTCCCGCTCGCAGGTGGCGCCGATCAGGGCGGCCAGGGACTGCGGCTCTCCGCAGACCCCCGCGAGGCGGGCAGCGGCGACGCTGCGGAAAGCCCCGGCGTACCAGAGGGTGAACTGGCCCCGGGTGAAGACCACCTCGACCTCGGGCGCCGGAGCCGGGGTCAGCTCGGCCTGACCCTTGCTGATCTCCAGCAGGTAGGTCCCGGACTCCGTGCCATCCGGACTGCCGATCTCGACTCCGACTCGCAGGTCGACATCGCCCGGCCAGCCGCGCAGTCGCACCGCTTGTTCCAGGTCCAGGATGCGCAGCATCCACGGCGGCTGGGCGTGGGTGACCAGACTGGTGCTGCGGGGCAGGTGGTGCAGCAGCAGGGGGAACGGCAACAGGCCGGTGCGCTGGAACTGCACGGTGGTAACCCGGGTGTCCCAGCGGCCTAGGAAGGCCATCATCGCGGTGGCGGTGGCCGGCTCGGCCGCCCAGAAGCCGTGGACGCTCAGGCGGGCGCCGCGCTCCGGATCGCGGGTGGTGGCCAGGGTCAGCTGCCCGCTGGGGGCGTCGGCGTGCGGCGGGGTGAACTCGTAGGTCTGGGCGTCGTGGTGCTCGCGCAGGAAGTCGCCCCACCAGGTGGGCCGGGACAGCGGCCCGTTCCAGTCCCGGGCGAGGGCGGCGCGCAGCGCCTCCCCGGCCGGGGAGACGCCGTGCTCGATCCGCAGGTCGCCGGGGTCGAAGGCGCGGTGCAGCGCGTCTGCGGCAACCTCCCAGGTGGCCGCCGGGGCGGGTGCGTGCCAGTCCATCCGGCGGGCGTAGCCGGTCAGGGCGGTCCAGACGGTGGCGAGGACCGCGCCCTGGTCGCGCAGGGGGCGGATTCTCTCCTCCAGCATCCGCACCGCCAGCTGCTGGCCGCGTTCCTCAGGGGCGACGCAGCCCGATCCCAGGCAGGCGGTGGGCACGGGCCGGCCGCCGAAGTGCTGGCCGGCGAGGAAGCCGAGTCCGCCGGCGACGACCTTGCCGCCTCGTACCGCGATGCGGGTGTCGACGTGGCAGGCGAGCTGGCGGACGGCCGGGACGGGGTGGCCGTAGCTGCGGGTGGCGAGGTTGTCGTACTCGTCCAGTAGGCCGCGCTCGGCCTGGATGTACAGGGTTCGCTCGGTCATCGCGGGCCTCTCAGTAGCCGGTGGAGTCGCGCAGGGGCTGCGCGTCGGTGGGGACGAAGAAGGTCCGGGTCGCGGTGACCACCTGCTCGCCGTGCTGGTTGTGGCCGGTGATGCGGCACGTCACGATGCCGTGCTCGGGCCGGCTGGCCGAGGGCCGGGACGCGAGGATCTCCGAGGTCGCGCTGAGGGTGTCGCCGACGTGGACGGGGGCGGTGAAGCGCACCTCGTCCAGGGCGAGGTTGGCGGAGGTCAGGCCACTGGTGGCGCGCACGGTCATGCCGATGACGATGCCGACGGTGACGATCCCGCACACCAGCGGGCGGCCGGTGCCGGTGGTGCGGCAGTACTCGGCGTCGGAGTGGACGGGGGCGGGGTTGCCGGTCAGGGCGAGGGTCATGGCGTGGTCGAGTTCGGTGACGGTCCGCTTGGGCCGGTGCTCGATCACCATGCCGGGGGTGAAGGCGTCGAGGCCGGCTCCCACGTTCTCGCGGTACCGGTTCTCGCCGATCTGTCGGAAGCCCTGCGGGCCGGCGGCGGCGGTGGAGGTGGTGGTGTCCATGGTGCTGGCTCCTTCGACGGTGGTGGTCAGGGTGTGTGGTCGGTCCGGTCGGTCAGGGCCTGGGCGGCGGCGTAGAACGGGGCGCCGACCATCTGCCCGCGGACGCTCGTGATGGACGAGCCGGTGTGGGTGCGGGCGTCGACGATGGCCCGGGCCTGGGCGAGCTCGGCGTCGGTGGGCCGGAACGCCTCGGTGATGACCGGGACCTGGCTGGGGTGGACGGCGGCCTTGCCGGTGAAGCCGAGCTCGCGGGCGAGCTCCGCCTCCCGGCGCAGCCCGTCGGTGTCACCGAGCTCGAACCAGGGGGAGTCGACGGCCGCGATGCCGGCGGCGGCCGCGCTGTTGGCCAGGACCGAGCGGGCGTGCAGCAGCGCCGGCCAGGTGCGGCCCGCTCCGGTGATCGCGGCGTAGTCGGCCGCGCCGAACAGCACTCCGGCCAGCCGTGGGGTGGCCACGATGGAGGGCGCCTTGTCGATGGCCCGCGGGGTCTCAATCAGCGCCCAGATCTGCGGCGCGTAGCCGTCAGCGTCCAGGGCTGCGGCGGCGATCTCGATGTCGCGGGCCGATTCGACCTTGGGGAGCAGGACGAGCGGCGGGCGGCAGGGGTAGTCGGTGAGGGCGGCCAGGTCGCGGATCCCGGTCAGGGTAAGCAGGCTGTTGATCCGGATGCCGGGCAGAGGCCCGGCGGGGTCCGCAGTGGTGAAGAAGTCGGCGGCCCGTTCCCGGGCGAGGTCCTTGTGCTGGGGGGCGACGGAGTCTTCGAGGTCGACGAGGGTGACGGCGGCCCCGCTCTCACGGGCCTTGGCGAAGCGGTCCCCGGCGACGGCGGGGGTGACGATCCACGCACCGCCCGGGGCGGTCCACCTGGTCGCGCTCACCGCTGGTCACCGGCCGTGTCCCGGCAGGGGCCGGGGTTCGGCCGCGTCGTCGTGCTGGGCATGTGGTGCTCCTTCTCGGTGGACGGACCCGGCGCCGGGAGACGGCGCCGGGCGATGCGGTCAGGTGTGCTGCAGCCGGCGGACGACGGCGGGGATCTGGTCCTCCTGGCCGGCGACGACCTGGCGGCGGCCGAGCTCGAAGAGGACGTCGACCGGGTCCACTCCCCCGCGCCGGGCGGCCTCCAGAACCGGGATCTTGAACCCGGAGAACACACCGGCCAGGCCGGACACCAGGCTGATCGAGTCGATGGTGGGCGGCGCGTCCATCAGGTACGCCTCGGCGATGTCGGCCGCGCCGAGCAACTGGTGCAGGTCGATCCCGGTCTCATGTCCGGTGCGGTCCAGGACGGCGGCCAGCACCTCCAGCTGGGTATTGCCGGCCCCGGCACCGAACCCG
The DNA here is from genome assembly GCF_044766665.1 of Kitasatospora sp. NPDC101801. Classification (NCBI taxonomy): domain Bacteria; kingdom Bacillati; phylum Actinomycetota; class Actinomycetes; order Kitasatosporales; family Streptomycetaceae; genus Kitasatospora; species Kitasatospora sp. NPDC101801. Next base: position 62,587 of record NZ_JBIWML010000030.1, on the reverse strand, counting down.
CGGGCGCAGCCGTCGATGACGGTGGCCCCGGCGTCGACCGCGGCCAGCGAGTTGGCCATCGCCAGGCCGAGGTTGTTGTGGCCGTGGAAGATGACCGGCACGGCGCCGATGGCCGCGCGGATGGCGGTGATGCGGGTCGTGACGTCGGAGGGCAGGTAGTGGCCGGCGGAGTCCATGATGCCGACCGCCCGGGCGCCGTAGCGGACCAACTGGGCACACTGCTCGGCGAGTTCGGCCGGGCCGACCATGTGGCTCATCAGCAGGACGGCCTGGGCCTCCACACGCAGGCCGCCCAGCAGGTCCAGGTGGCGTTCGGTGACGGCGGCCTGGGAGCAGTGCGCGGCGATGCGCACCACGTCGGCCCCGCGCCGGACCGCGTTGGTCAGATCGGCGCCGGTGCCCCAGCCCGGTGCCATGAAGACCCCCATCCGGCTGGTGGTCAGGGCCTCGCGGACGACGGTGAGCATCTCGTCGTCGGACAGGGCGGCCCGGCCGAGCTGCAGGGACGACGCTCCGAGGCCGTTGCCGTGGCCGACCTCGACGACGGGGACGCCCGCCCGGTCGGCGGCGGAGGCGTAGGCGCGCAGCTGGCCGGCGTCGAGCTGGTGGCGCGCGGCGTGGTGGCCGTCGCGCAGGGTCGGGTCGTGGAGGACGACCGGGCGGGGCGGGGTCACTGGCTGGTCCATCGGGTGGCCCCTTCCAGGTGCAGGGTGGCGGCGCAGCGCTCGGCGATGTGGACCGCGGCGGCGTTGATGATGTCGAGGTTGCCCGCGTACCAGGGAAGGTGGCTGCTGTGGGCGGTGACCTCCAGGGCCACGTCGATGCGTCCGCCGGCGGTGGTGCAGGAAGTGACGGTGTAGCCCGGGGCGTAGGCGCGAACCCGGTCGGCGGCCGCCGCCACCGCGTCCTGGACCGCGACCGGGTCGGCGTCGGGTGCCAGCACGGTGACCTGGACCCGGAACGGCGGCTCGGGGGTCGCCGGGCTGAGGTTGAGCAGGGCCTTGACGCGGCTGGGGCCGGTTGCGAGTTCGGTGACGGCGGCCTGGGTGGTGGCGAGGTACTCGTCGATGTTCAGCCAGGTGCCCCGGCCGGTGCTGGCGGTGGCGGCGGTAGCCACGACCTCCACGTAACCGGGTGTGCAGGTGCCGGCGATGGCCGCGAGGACAGGGATCGCGGTCTGCCCGCCGCAGCTGATCATGCTGAAGTGCCGGGAGTCGCGTACGGCCTGCTCCCCGTTGACGGTGGGCACCACGCGGGTGCCGGTGCTGCTGGGGGTCAGGTCCACCAGCACGGCGCCGGTCGCGGCGAGCGCGTCCCAGTGGGCGCGGTGCGCCGCCGCGTTGGACGCGTCGAAGACCACGTCGAAGTGCTCCCCGGACTCGACGAACGCGGCGATTCCTCCGGCCGCCGTGGCCAGGCCCATCTCGGCGGCCCGGCGCAGGCCCACCGACGTCTCGTCGCGGCCGACGATCAGCGCGCACTCCAGCACGGCGGACTTGCCGAGCCGCTCGGCCAGGTCCATGCCGATCTTGCCGGTCCCGAGCACCGCGGCCCGAAGCCGGTTCGTGGGTTGGTTCATGTCGTTCCTTCCCGATTCTGTGATGGCGTGGGGCCGGCCGCCGCCGCTGCCTGGGGCGGACCGGCCTGGTGGTCAGACGATGTGGGCGGTCACCGGCGGCAGGCCCTCGCAGGCAGCGCGGATCTCCGTGCCCGGGCGCAGCGGGAGGCTGGCGTGGACGGATCCGGCGAGCACCACGTCCCCGGCCTTCAAGCCGGTGCCGAAGGCTGCGAGGCGACGGGCCAGCCAGGCCACCGCTTCCAGCGGGTCGCCGAGCACTTCCCGGCCCCTCCCGCTGGCGGCCGGCTCGTCGTCGACGGTGACGCTCAGGAGTTGCTCGCGCAGGTCCGTCCCGGGGCGGAGCTCGACGGGCGGGCCGGTGACGATCCGCGCGCACGCCGCGTTGTCGGCGATGCTGTCGGCCAGGGTGATCTGCCAGTCGCGGTACCGGGTGTCGATCACTTCCAGGGTGACCTGTACTTGGTCGACGCTGCGCCGGGCCGTCTCCAGGTCCACCGCGGTCCCGGCCAGGTCGCGGCCGAGCCGGAAGGCGAACTCGGCCTCGATCCGCGGGGACACGAGGTCGGCGAGGGTCACGGTGCCGCCGTCGGGCACGACCATGTCGTCCAGGAGGATGCCGGAGTCCGGCTCGGCGATGCCCATCTGCTCGCGCATCGCCGCCGAGGTGAGGCCGATCTTGTGGCCGACCGGTCGGGCACCGGCCTCGATTCGCAGCCTGGCTCCGGCCCACTGGATCCGGTAGGCGTCCGCCAGGGTCAGGCCGGGGCGGCGCGTCGCCAGTGGGGCGATGGGAGCGGCGAAGCGCTCGGCGGCGAGAAGGGCCTGCGCCTCCTCTTCGATCCACGCCGTCTCACCGGCAGGGGGCAGGGCGGTCCTGGTCAGGGCTGCGGCGAGGTAGGTCAGGCCCGGCAGGAGCGGCGGAAGGGCGGCCGGGCGGCCGTCGCCGGGTGCCGGAGCGGCGGCCGGGTGGGAGCGTCCGGTCATCGAGTCCCCCAGGTGTGTGGTCCTGGCGCAGCTGCTCTGCGCCAGGAGGCCATCACAGCGCCGTCGCCGCGGCGACGGCAGGGCTCACAAGGGGGCTGACGGACTGCGGCCGGGCACACAGGCCGGTGGCCGGCCGAGATGGTCTCGGCCGGCCACCGGCAAGGAACAGGGGTGCTCTGGGTCAGGCGCGGCTTGCGGCCTGCTGCTGGAAGTAGCGGGCGACGACCTGCGGCAGGAAGTCCGCGGTGCTGGCGAGGCTCTTGACGTTCTCCACCGAGCGGACCACCGTGAGCCGGTCCAGTTCGGGTCCGGCGCCGCGCGTACGCTCCGCCTCCGCAAGGACCTCGTGGTGCTTGAGCACCAGCGCCGTGGGCGCGGCGGGCGCCAGGAAGTGCACACCGATATTGCCGTGCTCGCCTCGGGTCACGGCCCACACCGTCATGTCCTCAGGATCGGCTACCACCCCGATCTCCTCCACCAGCTCCTGCGCCGCGTGCCGCCGCAGCCCGGCGAGGTCGAGCACTTCACCCTCGGCCGGCGGCTCCGCTGAACCGCCAGGCGTCCCCCAACGGCCCGGATACGCTGTGGCGGACGAGCTCCGGCCGACGACCAGGCCGCCCTCCGTGACGGGCTGCAGCACCGTGACGAACACCGACGCCGGCAACCAGCTGCACGACTCGACACGGCGCAGCGCCCGGTAGCGGTAGGTGACCCGGGCCCAGGACAGCAGCAGCTCGGCGCCCGCGTTCTCCACACCGAGGCAGGCCACGGCCGGGCCGTCGAACAGGGCCGGCTGCAGAGCCACCGACTCGTCCCAGAACCGGTCCATGGCTGTCCGCTCCTCAGTCGACAGCGGAGGGATCGGAGCCTCGACCAGGCGCAGCGCACGGGCATCGAAGAACTCAACGGGGTCGGTCATCCAACCATCGTGGCAGACCGGCTCGCCCCTTCCGGCCCAGTCTGCGCAGCTGACCCGGATCTGCTACCTTGCCCCGCCTGGTGACCGCCGCACCCCTGCCGCGCGGCTGCCCGGGGCCGCTGCGCACATCCCGGCTGTCACCCCGGCGGCGGGAGAATCACCCGTCCCGGGGACACCGGCCCACCGCCTGGTCGTGGCTGCGTCGGCCCTCGCGCGGACTGTCAGCCCCCTCGTGTGCCCTCCCCCGGATCCCGCCGTGGAGCTGTGATGAGTGCAGTAGTAGGCAGGCGTCCACCCGCAAGGTTCCGTCTGCCGCCCGGGTCGAGTCGAAGGGGAATGGGCATGTCGATCACCTTGACCAGTGGCGCCCAGGTCGTGGCCGTGGTCGCCCACCCGGACGATGACGCGCTGATGTTCTACGGCACCCTGCGCCTGTGGCGCAGCGCCGGCGCCAGTGTCACCGTCCTCGTCGTCACCAACGGCGTCAACGGCGTATCGGTCGCCGACCAGGCCGCCGGGGTCCGCCTGACCGCCACCCGGCGGCTGAAGGAGATCCGGCTCTCCTACCAGGACAGTGGCATCACCGTGGAGTGCCTCGGCCTCGAAGACGGCGCCCTGGACGCCGGCCGCGGACTCGTCACCGCCATCGAGGCCACGCTGGCCCGGCTGGGATGCACCGTGCTGCTCACCCACGCCCTGCACTCGGGGAGCGACCACCAGGACCACCTGGCCGTCGCGCGCGCCGCCCTCAACGCGGCCGCCCGGGTCCCCAGCTGCACCACCATCCTGCACGGCAAACCGCACGCCCCCCACCACCAAGTGGTCTCGTCCGTGCTGGTCGACATCACCCCCTTCATGGCCGACAAGATCAAGGCCCTTCAGGCCCACGAATCGCAGTCCGGCCGCTTCTACCTGACCGAGGAGTACACCCGCTGGCGTGCCGCAGGTGCGGGATGGACGCTCCTGCCCGCGCAAGCCGACGCCGGCCGCTACTTCGAGGAACTCAGCCCGTCCCTCCTGCTTCTCGGACCACCGGCCGACTCCGGCCGGTGAGACGCCAAGGCCACGCACCCCGCCTTCTCAGCTCAGCGCAGCCCGTCCGCCATGGATCCGTCCGGTCCCATGAGAGGTGAGTCATGAAGAAGATCAAGGCCGTCATCGCAGCCGCCGGGGTGGGAAGCCGCTTCTTCCCCATCGGCAAGACCATCCCGAAGTGCATGATGCCCGTCTGGAACCAGCCCCTGCTCGCCTACACAGTCGCCGACTGCCTGGCCGCCGGCATCAGCGAGATCGCCGTGATCACCGCGCCCGGCGAGTGCACCCGGCAGGTCCGGCACTTCCTCGCCGAGGACCCAGAGCTCAAGCAGTACTTCACCGACCGCGGCTGGCAGAAGAAGTACCAACCGCTCGCCCAGATCCCCGCTGCCGAGTTCACCATCATCGAGCAGCCGCGCGACACCGGCCTCTACGGCACCGCCCTGCCGGCTATCGTCGCCGCCGACTGGATCGGGAGCGACGACTTCCTCCTCGCCTCCGGTGACGACCTGCTGCTGCGCCTCGACCGGGGCTCCGACCTCGCCGACCTCGTCACCGCCCGCCGCGCCGCCGGGTGCGAGGGAGCGATAGCAGTGGCGACCGCACACAGCGACGAGCCGCTGCGGTACGGAATCGTCCAGCCCCGTCCGGCCGCCGGAGGGCACCCGCACCCCTTGGTGGACGAGGTCCGGCACTGGCTTCCCGAGGACCGGCAGCAGCACACCGCGTACATCAACATCAGCCGATCCCTGCTCCCGGCCTCGGTCCTGCCCCACTTCACAGCGGTCCGGCCCGCCGACAACGGCGAGCTCCGGGCCACCGACGCCATCAACGCCTTCGCCCGCGACCACGACACGCTGATCCACCCGATCGCCGGCACGTTCTACGACTGCGGAAACCCCGAGGGACTGCACGCGGCCAGCAGCGCCTTCGCCTGCAACCCGGGCTGACCCGCCCAGCCATGCGCCACGTCCTCCCTGCTGCCCACCAGCCGTCCGGCGGAGCAGCAGGGAGGACGTGGTCGTTGTGCGCCCTGCGCGAGGGGTGGGCGGAGAGTGCCGGATTCGCTACCGTCAGCAGCGCGGCCGGGGCTCGGCTTCCGGCGCACGGTATCCGCCGGCCTCAGGGAGTTCCCCTTGCCCACCCACCCCGGCCTGACTCTCCAGACGCACGGCCCCCAGGGCGTCACCACCCTGCTGGACACGCTCGTCGGTATCTGGGCCGCTGCCCACGCCGACCACCCCGACGTCGCGTCCGCCGGTTTCACCCCGGATGCACTCCACCGCCAGATCACCGGTCACACCCGGCACGATGGTTATCTGGGGTGCTCAGGAGCCGTAAGGCACGTAAGGCAAGTGGGCTTGATCGGTCCGTGCCTTACAGATATCCGAAGGTTAGTCAGGCACGTACGGCACGTCAGCGACGGGTGAGCTCGGCGGCCTGGGCGAGGTCTGCCGCGATGTCCGGGCTATGCCGGTTCCAGCGCCGGCACGCAGCCTCCCAATCGGCCCGGGTCCGCTGGAGCGCCTGGTGGAGGCGTTCGGCCGGTACCTCGAAGATGCCTTCGTGCTCGGGCATGCTGTACTCGTGCGGCCCGTACGCCGGTGGCCGCCACGTGCCGTCGATGCTCGCGCCCTTCTCGACCATCGGCCTGGTGAAGAACGGGGTGCTCACCCGCCAGCCCCAACCAGGCCGCCGGGGGTCGTCCTCCCAGCCGTCGCAGGGGCCGGCCATCTTGTCCGGCGCGTGCCCGCGGGCCTCCCACTCCCGGTAGGTCTCCGGATGCCAGCCGAGTTCAGCCGCCACCGCTGCCCGGCTCTTCCCGACCCGCACCCGCAGGTGGACGATCCGCTCGCCGCCCTTCGGGAGGTCGCACAGGTCGAGCGGATCGTCCACCCCGACCGCACGGGCCAGACGGGGCAACACCTCGGCTCGCGGGTGCCGCTGTCCGCTGAGGTAGAAGCTCACCGCCCGGTCGCTCGCGTCCGCTGCCCTGGCGATCTCAGCCACTGTCAGATCGCCTTCCTTCCGCGCGGCTTGCAGGCGCAGGCAGTCGAACCCGTACGGGGTCTCGGACACGGTGACCTCCAGGAGCCCGTCTGAACGAACCGCATACTCCCACGATCCAGCGGTTCGTTGAGACACCCGACGGCTCCACCGATCAGCTGACGGCCTGGCGAGTCGCTGGGCCTCCTGGCCGTGTGCTCGTACAGCTGCTGCCACCCGGCAAGTAGTTCTCTGTAGCCGATGGCCGGCGCCATCGCGCTACGCCGCGGCGGCTCTACACTCTGCTCCGTGACTTCGGGGCGGACAACGGACAGTGCTACAGCATGGGCGGACCTGCGAGCGACAAGGCATACCCCGCCCGGCTATGCAGCAAAGGGCGGGCGCAGCGCGGTCTACATTGCGGGCCTGGAGCAGGCCGAGCAGCTGTTCGCCGCTGCCGCGCACGCCGGCTACGCGACCAGGCCGCTCCTGGCTTTCTACGGGCTAAGCCAGGCAGGACGTGCCCTCGCGGCCACCGCACCGGCACCCCCAGGGCTCGGCTGGAAACTGACCTCCCACGGACTGAAGGCCCCTGTCCTGTCAGGACCACTCCCGGACCTTCCCATAGTCCAGATCGACAAGGACGGCGGCAGCTTCACCAGGCTCAGCGCGTTGCTTAACTCGCCACCAATCCCGTCCGACATGGCAAAGCCGCTCATCCTCGGTGACCTCTGGGAGCTCATACCCGAGGCGCAGACCCGCCCGCTCCGGGGGACCCGGACAATCGCGCCCCTGTTGCCGCTCCTCCCGGACGACAGAAATTGGAGCTCAGCGGACCGGCCGACGGTGGGAGCGTTCATCGCCGAAGTTCCCGACTCGGTCACCGGGCTGGCCGTACCTGGCAGAACGCTGGAGGACCTGTTCAGCCCGGAGCTCGAACCCGTCAAGGTCGCACTCGACTCATTCATGGCCGACTACCCTCACGCTGCCAACTACAGCAGTGCTTGGCACCGAGGCCGCGAGCAGGCGGCATTCGGCTTCCTTCAAGACCGGTTCAAGATCCGGCTCGAATGGCCGGTCGACGAGGCGACAGCGGCTGCATGTACCGCGAAGATCGCATCCGTGGCCACTGGGTACGACGGTCGGCTGTACCTGATGCCTGCGGTCGCGGGAAACGACCGCCCCTTGCACCCGCTGATGGTGTGGTGGCTGGTCCTCTACTCGCTGTCGATGCTCGCCCGGTACGAGCCGGCCGGTTGGGGGGAACACATCGACGTGGACCGCAGCGCGCACGCGGTGGCCTTGGAGCACATGCTGGATGTGGCGCTGACCGCCGTACCCAAGCTGATCCACTCGGCTCTCCTCGAACTGGCCTGATGCCCGCCCCGCTAGACGGCTGCCGACTGGCCGATCCGATTTTCCTCAGAGGCCACCCTGAACAAACCGCCGTTTCGACCGGTTCCGGTGTTCGTTCAGGGTCTCATCGGAGGCTTGGCTACGTGCCTTACGTGCCTAACAACTCCAGATGCCTGCTGACCTGCTCAGATAGCCGATGAACCCTAGCTAACCACGGCTTCACCCTGATCACCGCCCATCCCGCCGCCGGCCACCTTCCGATCGGGTTCGGCTACGGGTTCCGCTGTTCCCCGGCCTACTGGCTCGGCGCCGAACTCGCCGATATCAAGGGCCCGGTCGCCGCGGCGAAGCAGCTCGCGGGCCTGTGCGAACTCGCCGTCCTGCCCGCCCATCAAGGCCACGGTGTCGGCACGGCACTCCACCGTGCGCTGCTTGACACGCTCGGCACCGAGTGGGCGTCGCTGCTCGCCATGCCCGGTGATGACCGGCCGGAACAGCGCCTGTACCGGACACTCGGATACCGGTACGCGGGCCCCTACCGGAGCGGACCTGACGGCCCGGTACTCGACCTCCTCCTCCTGCACGCTGACGCCACCGGTGGCCACCAAGCGGGGGCGCGGCAGTGACCAGGGAAGTGGAGCCGTTGCCCAAGGCGTCCGAGCTTTCGTCGACGAAACCTGGGGTTCGCTAGGAGGGCAGCGGGGACAGCGGAGTGGTGGAGTCGGCGCGCCGGACGGCGATGATGTCGGCGAGCGCCATCCCGGCCTGCAGGATCTCGTGGGCCGCCACCCGCAGCCAGGGCTCGTCCCGCGGGCCCGCGGAGTGCTCCTCGATGCCCATGACGTCGACGCAGTACCACTGGGCCTGCTCGTGGCGGGCTTCCGGCCCGGCCCAGCAGACTCCGAGGCGCACGCGATTGCCGGGCGTCTCGACACCGGGCAGTACCTGGCGCAGTTGTGCGAACGCGGTCGGAGTGCGGTCGCTCAGGACCATGCATCCAGTGGTCTTGAACGGCTCTTCGGCATCGAGGAGTTGGGCCTGCCGTGTCTCCTTGTGCAGGACGCTGCCCAGCTCGGTGAGGACGTTCTGGCGCATCGCGGCGACAAACGGCGTGCGGGCGCGGACCGATCCGGCGGAGCGCCGCTCGAAGGCGGAGGCGTTGCCGGGACCGTGCCAGGGGCCGGCGCCCGGACAGCACGGTGAGCCGCAGCCGCAGTCCTGGGGCACATGGTTCAGGTCCTCCGGCTGCGGGCCGTCATTCTGACGGCGGGAGTCGGAGATCTCCTGCTGCAGCGCGAGGAAGTCGAGGGCGCCGCGGGCGTCATCGGACAGTCGATCGAGGACCCGCTGCGGGTGGCTTCGGCCGGCCGGGCGAGGGTGGACGTTGGCGAAGGTGTCGAACCAGGTCTCCGGACGCAGGTCCTCTCGGGTCATCTTCTGGTTGACCTCGTGCTCCGGGTGCTCGAACCCCGTGGTGTCGCCCCACAGCAGGTACGCCTCGGCTGCGGCCGTGAGCGTCTCCTCCATCAGCGAGTAGTCGAACTCGGACGGGGCGAGCACCGCGAAGGCCGGAAGCGGGATGCCGTACCAGTCCTCGTCGTGATCGTCGTCGAAGAGGTCTTCGGCCATGGCCTGCGCCGACTCGGCCCGGTCGGCCGCGCGACGGCAGGTGATCATGAGCGCCAGGTCCTCGCCATGGGAACGGGGAACCGGCAGCGCGCCCGCCCGCACGTCGGCCGCCAGGTCCGCGAACGCCCGCGCAATCTGGAACCTGAACGCCTGGTTCTGCCGGTCTGCGCAGCGCGGCAGCCGCATGAAGACGATGTCCTCGGGGTCTTCGTCGTCCGGCAGCAACGGAACGTACGGGGCGTCCGTCCATTCAAGCGCCTGGTAGTAGGCGCACGAGGACAGCTCGTCGGCGACGCCCGCCCACAGCTTGGCTCCCGCCGGCGAGAGCAGGTCGGCCCGGGGGCCACGCCCGCGGTCGTGCTCCCGCTGGTTCAGCGCTGCCCACGGGTCGCCCTCCACCGGGCTCAGCAGGGCAAGAGCACCGGCGACGGGCAGGCGTACATCGGTCCCGGCGGTCGTCCGGTGGGCGGAGAAACCGTAGTGGTAGGACCAGGCAGCCGCCGAGCTGGTGAGGGTGGGCGACGGTCCGCTCGCGAGGTTCAGTGCGCCGCCGCCGTACAGGCTCAGCAGGTCGTCTTCCACGAACAGGAGCTGGCGCAGCTCGGACCAGTCGAACTGGCTCGGGTCCGCCAGGTCCTCGTCGTCGAGCCCGCACGCCGCGCGGAAGTCGGTGTCGATGACCGCGCGGTAGTGGATCGCGCGGGCTTCCTCGATCATGAGGTGCATCAACAGGCCCTCGGCTGGATTGCGCCCCAACGGGATCCGCTCGCCCTCCACGTCCTCCAGCAGCCCGTCCGCCGCCGGGGCGAACAGGGCACGGAAGTCGCGACCGAGGGCGTCGGTACAGCGCGGCAACCGGGCCAGGAAGCCCATTCCGCGTCCATCTGCGGCATCGAACGGCTCGTCGCCGAACACCTCTGCATCGTGCGCAGCGGCGGACCTCAACGTGCGCAGCGCCAGTGCCAGGACTCGCCGGGTCACTGGAGAACAGAGCCTCGCCCCGTCCTCCGCGGTCTCCGGCTCGTCCCACTCGTCGTCGCCCGGCTCGCCGTCTTCGTCGAAGAGGTCGTCCGCAGTGGTCCCAGAAGGCGGTTCAGTGCTCACCCGGAGAGCGTAGTGGTACCTCGACCGCACCCAGGGACGGCCCGGGCTGGAAGGCCGTGCGCCGTCCGACGCGCCGCGGCCGCGTAGCCGCTGACCCTGGCAGGGCTGTGTCTGCTGTGCGAACCGGGTCAGTCCTCCTCGGTCAGCAGGGCTGCGTCCACTCCGAGCGCGGCGGCCTCGCGCCGGTTCAGCGCCTGGTTGAGGAGGTGCTCTCCGGCGTGCAGGTGGTCGATGACCTGCTGCGCGTGGAGCTCTTCCTCCACCCGGTCGGTGCCGTCCGGCCGGGACCGGAACCGGATCGTTTCGTCAGCGGCCTCCAACAGCTTGGTCGCGGCAGCAGCGAAGGCCTCCTCCGTCCGGCCGCCGGTGTCCATCGCCACAGCGCCGGCCGGGGAGAAGTCCTGGGCGAGCACGGCCAGGTGCCCGTCGGCCCGGCCGAGGTGACGAAGGACCGAGGCCGCGTGGTCTTCGGGCACAGGCCAGGCCAGGGGCTTGGCGCGGTCGGTGATCTCCAACCGGGTGTGCAGGCCGGCAGCGGCCACCAGGTTGTAGCTGACGTGGTCGGCGGCCCGGCGTAGGTGCGCTGCGAGCAGGCCGGCGCGAACGACGTCGTCCTCATGCTCCAGAGCAGCGGGAACCGCCAGGCCCAACACGGCGAGGGCCGTGCGAAGTTGATCCTCAGTCGGACGCAGGTTCTCGTACACGCTGCGCATCTTTGCGCAGTGGTCGGCGCCGGGGAAGTCACGTCACCCGATCGGGTGGTCGTCGTTGGGGAGACGGCGGTGTCCGAGGCGTCACGCAAGGCGTGTTCGAAAACGTGCTGGGCGGTTGCCTCGCCGGGCCTCGGCCCTCTGTCAGCGGGGCGGTGTGACGAGATCGAACCGCTGAATGGTGTCGGCCACGGTGAGCGGGTACGGGGGGCGGCCGTCGAGGTGGATGATCCGGCCGTCCCCTTGTCGCCAGCGCAGGTCTTTGATCCGGTAAGGCTCGTCGTCGATCAGCACCCAGTCCCCGACGTTGAGTTCCCGGGGGCCCGCGGGTGCCGGGACCGCGAGCACAGTGCCGTCGTCCAGATACCGAGTCCTGGGTGCGGTGGCGGGTGGCGGGACGGCGAAGTCGTACAGCCGGCCACTTCTCTTGGCGGGAGGCACTGCTGCTCCTGTTGTGGGGGTCGGGGCCGCCCGACGGTTGCCGGACGGTCCGGGGCGGTCAGGCCGCCGTGTCGACGGTGAAGATGTTGGGGCAGATCGCCCAGATGCTCTTGCCGCTGGGGAGCGGGTGCCAGCCCCAGCAGGCGTGGGTGATCTCATGGACGATCTTGAGTCCCCGGCCACCTTCGGCTTCGTCCCGGTCCACGAGCTTCGGGTTCGGCCCGGCGGGGCTGCAGTCGGAGACGGCAATCAGGATCCTGCCGTCCTCCAGGACCTGGGCGAGGAGTGCCACGGAGGGCCTGATCCCGGCGGCGGGGCGGTCGGACGTCCCGGTGGTGTGGCGGATCGCGTTGGAGAGCAGCTCGGTGGCGACCAGGCCGACCATGAACAGGGCGAGTTCGTCGACCGAGCGATCGGCCTGCTTGGCCTGGGAGCGGCAGTGGTCGCCGACGGCGGCGCGCAGTTGCGGCACGTCCGCCTCCGCCGTGGGTTGGTGCCCGCGAATCCAGGTGTTGCTGGCGGGAGCGACGAGGTGGTCGGCGGGAGCCTGGATCGAGGTCATGATGCCTCCGCGGTGCTGGGCTGCCGCCGGGCGAAAGCGGCGAAGTTGGCAGGAGTGGCGGGCCGTTGCTGCGGGCGGTCCGATGGTGGTGCGGTGGACTCCGCGAGGGCCGGGGAGATGGCGCTTCGGTAGGCGGAGTGCAGGGCCTCGGCGAGCTGGCCGGCGAAGGTGAGGGTCCCGCGACCGTCCGGTTCGACGATCCAGCGCGGTCCCTTGCGGTGGGATATGCCGGGCTGCGGACAGTGCAGCACTTGGCCGGCGTCGAGGCGGTGTGTGAGGGAGCGACCCCAGTCCCAGGGGCCGGCAGGGGTGTGTGTGACGCCGTGCAGAAGAGCGGCCCAGGGGTGGTGGAGCGGCGGTACCAGGAATACGACTTCCGCGCCGGCTTCCAGGACTGGTCCCGGCACGGCGGGCCCCGCCAGGAGTTCTCGCAGGGCGTGCCGGCCGAGTCGGCCCTGGACGCAGAGTGCTTCCCACCCCGATGTGGGCTGGATGCGGACTGGTGCCAGCCCGTGTGGGGTGCGCCAGGCCGCGATGCAGGCCAGGGCTTCCTGCCCGGTCAGCAGCCAACGGGCCTCGCGGGTCGGTGGCGCGGGGCGGTCGGTGGCGATCTTCGTCGTGCTGAGTGGCATGGCGGCATCCCTGTCTGCGACGCGGCCGAACCTCAAACGATCACCGACCGTCACGACTCCGTAGCTCTAGAATGACCCGTGAAACTTCAGGCTGCAACTTCTCTGTGAAATTTCTTGGATGTTCTTCGACTGGGAGGACCCTGGTGAGCGCAGCGATTACTCCGGATGCGGCCCGTAAGGCAAAATCAGCACTGTCCAGGCGGCAGCGCGAGAGGGGAAGTTCGACGATGGGCGTCTCACGCAGCGCAGCCCCGGTTCCGCAGCGGCGCAAGATCGGCCGCATCCTGAAGGAGCTTCGTGAAACTTCAGGGATGACGATCGAGGATGCGGGAGCAGCCATCGGCTGTTCGGACAGCACGATCAGCAGGGTCGAGACCGGCAAGCGGGACGCGAGGATCATCGAGATCAAGGGCCTCTGCGAGGCCTACGGCGCACCCGACGACAAGGTCGCAGAACTGCTCGGCATGGCTCGCCAGGCGCCCGCCGGCGGCCTGTGGACCGCGCACGAAGCCGCCTTTCCTCCGAGCCTGGAGACCTACCTCGGGCTGGAGGAGGCCGCTCGGTCTCTGCGGGTCTTCGCGCTCGCGTCGGTCCACAGCCTGGTACGCACCCGCGCGACCACGCGAGCCATCCTGCGGGCCGGGTTGCCTACCGCGGGCGAGGACGAAATCGACCTCCTGGCCGATGCCCACATGGCCCGGCAGAGCGTGCTGTTGCGCGAGCCGGTGCCGGCCGAGTTGGAGGTCGTCCTCGATGAGGCTGCGCTGCACAGGCCGGCAGGTGGTCGCGAGGCGCTCATCGAACAGCTCGACCACCTCGTCCACTGCGCGGAGAACGTCCCGAACATCACGCTGCAGGTGCTCCCCTACAGCAAGGGCGCCCACGGGTCGCCGAACGGCGGCTTCACCCTGATCGACTTCCCCGACCCCGAGGAGCCGCAGGTCGTCTACTGCGACACACCCGGCGGCAACCTCTATCTGCAGAAGCCGCACGACACGCGCCGCTTCAACCAGCTCTACGGCCGACTGTGCGGGGCCGCACTCGACCCGACCGACTCAATCAAGTTCCTTCGGGCCCTCCGGCAAGAGATGTGAGTTGACATGCCTACCGTTCCAGACTTCTCGTCCGCCTCCTGGTTCAAGGCTCGCGCCTCCGAGAGCGCCCAGGGGTGCTTCGAGGTCGCACACACCGACGGCCATGTAGCGCTGCGGGACACCAAGGACCTCACCCTGCCGCCGCAGATCTACCCGGCGGACGTCTGGAACAGTTGGCTCGACAACCTCCGGCGCGGCGTCCTCCACGGCCACCGGATCGTCCTCACCTTCTCCCTCACGGGCGTTCGGGTCCACGACAGTGCGGACCCGAACGGGCAGGTGCACTCGTACACCCACCACGAATTCCGGTGTTTCATGTCGGGCGTCCGACTCGGGGAGTTCGACCTCGCGGCCTGAACGATCCGCCAGTGTGAGAGGCGCCCAGCACTTCGCCGTGCTGGGCGCCTCTTACGTCCGGATCTCCCCCAAGCCACTCACTGCACCGCCGCCGCGCGGGACGCCCGCCCTGTAGTGCCTTCGGGCTGCGGGCGAGGTCGACGGTCCCGGCGGCCACGCTCCCCGCCTGGCTACCGCGTCCATGACGGCCAGGCGGCCAAGGGGCAGGGGCGCCGCGAAGCGGCTACCGGCCGGCCGGGGCGAGCGGCACGATGAAGCGGCGCAGCGTGTGGGCGGCGCCCATGGTGGCGGCGAAGCTCACCACCGGGGAGAGCCCGAGGACGATGGTGTGCGCGGTGCCGGACAGGGTGACGTTCGCGAGGGCCATCAGCCCGAAGAGCAGGGCGACGCCGCCGACGAGCATGACGGCCAGCCGCGCGCCGACGGGGAACCAGGCCGGGCCCGGAATGCGCAGGGCCTGCTCTACGTGAGCGCGATGGCCGGCGACGTCGCCGGTGACGACTCCGCACTGGCACACCATCTGCGTGCGTTGCTGCCCGGCGATGACCGAAGCGGCGAAGTCGACCTCGTGCCGGATGCCGTGACGGCCATCGTCCATCTTGCGCCGGTCCACCCCTGGCCCCCTTCGTCTCCTCCTGCGTTGCCGGGCCAACTGTACTGGCGGCCTCTGGGGCGCGGGCCGTGCACGCACGGGCCGTCGTGTCCGTGGTACCAACTACTGTCTCTTCATAGGTATTTGATACCTAATCGGCTAAATGTTCCAAACGCGGTTTATATGCCACATCACGTTGGAGGACGAGCGAGAATGACCGCACCCGCCCAGACCGCCCCCGCACCCGAGCGCGCCGACCACGGCCCCTACCAGGCCGCCGACACGGCTGGCATCGGCCGCTACCTCTGGGACCTCGGCCGCCAGGCCGGACTGATCCCCGCCGCCGACACCGACAAGGGCCGCTGGTCGAGCACCCTCGTCCACCAGCTCCGCACCGAGCTGCCCGACCTGCTCCCCAAGCTCGACGCCCTGCGCCCACTCGGCTCCCGCAGGATCGCCGAGACGCTGCGCCAGGTCACCGGCCTGCAGGAGATCACCCCCGACGACGTACCGGTCCTCGCCGACCTCGGCCTGCTGCGCCGCCTCGGCACCTACGAGGGCCACCCGACGTACGGGGCGCTGGAGGCGGAGCAGTGGTCGGACACCGACGCCCTGGCCGCCGTCGTCGGCGAACGCACCGCCTGGATCGAGGCCTCACTGTCCACCGCCCGCGCAACGGAGACCGTCCCCTGGGCAGAGACGGAGTCCGAGTTCCGCTGGGCGGCCGAGCAGCGAAGCCTGACCGCCGGGCGGCTGGGCCGGTGGGCAAAGACCGACGTCGAGGCCCTCGCCACCGACACCGAGGTCGCCGAGCAGGTCGAAGGACGGCGCCTGATCCCTGGCGAACGGGCGGCGGACTACCTGGACATCAGCTACAAGCGGGACTGGCCGTACGTCCTCGCCGCCGGCTGGATCGCCCCGGCCGGATCCCACTTCAAGCAGGTCGGGTCGGTGCGCACCGTGGAGGTCAAGCTGTACCGGACCTCGGACGTCCTCACGCTGCGCCAGCGGGACGGGGTGGACTGGGAAGCGGTGCGGGCCGTCCCCCGGGGACGTACGTCGGCGCTGCGGGCGGTTGCCGCCAAGCTGCCCTCCCGGGCCGAGCTCGCACGCCGCCTCGCCACCGCCCTGGCCGACCGCCACGGTACGCCGGTGCACCTGTTGCACGACAACGTGCAGGACGCCTGGAGCATCAACTGGACCGTGCAGGACGGGCAGAAGCTGACCCGGGCGCTGCTCCTGGAGGCCGCCGGCGGCAGGGAAGACCTTGCTGCGGTCGCCCGCGAGCTGCGGTTGAAGGACGCCCGGCTGCGGACCCTGCTGACCGCCCGGGAGGTCTCGGCCAAGGGCGCCGCTCTGGTCATCGACACCGAGACCACAGACTTGTACGGGCGGGTGTGCGAGATCGCGGTGATCGACGCGGCCTCCGGGAAGGTCCGCCTGAACACCCTGGTCAACCCGCAGACGCCGATTCGCGCGACGCACATCCACCGCATCACGGACGCCGATGTCGCCGACGCCCCGACGTGGGAGGAGATCCTGCCGGCGCTGTTCAGGATCACTCGGGGCCGCAGGTTGCTGGCTTACAACAGCGTCTACGACCGTTCGGTGATCGCCGACCACACCCGGGCGGTCGGCCGACGCCCGGGACGGCTCGACAAGGCTGAGACGTGGTGGTGCCTGATGGCGGCCCGGTCGGTGTGGGAGGTCCACCGGGACTACAAGCTCTACGGCGACCACCGCGCCCTCGGCGACGCCCAGGCCGCCCGGGACGTCCTCCACTCCATCGCCCAGAGCAAAGGTCTGGTGACCATCACCCCGTCGGCCGGGTCGGTGGGCGACAGCTCGGCGGGCAGCCTTTGCGACCCGGGGGCAGTCGGGCCGTAGGTTGGGCGCGCGCTGAGAATGCAAGCGGTGAGGCCTCCCGGATCCCGGGAGGCCTCACTGTTCGGCGCCGCCGGCCACCGACGGTGGCTGAGCGTCGCCCCGCTCTGCTCCGTGCTCACTCGCGCCGCAGTCAGCAGCCGCAGCCGCAGTTCGCGCAGAACCCGCAGGCCTGGCAGCGTTCGCGTTCCAGGTCGCCGCACGGTTGGAACCGGTCGCTGCCGTCGGACTGCGGGTCTGGGCAGTAGCACTCGCAGCAGCTCCCGCACGCGCCGTGCGTGCGGTCCTCCCGCCGGCCGTCGACCACGATGGACGAGCGATCACCGCAGTCCCGGCACCGGCGCAGGCGCAGCTCGGGGACCGGCGGCCGGGCCGCGACGGCGACCGCCCAGGCGGTGAGCTTGGCGAAGTCGGCGTCGGTGAGCCCGGTCCGGTGGTCGACCTCGTGAAGGAGGACGGGCGCGGCGTGGGCGCCGGGCAGTGTCCGTTTGATCCAGTCCGTGAATCCGCCGGTGAGCCAGGCGAACGGACGGTCGGCGCCGACGCGGTGCAGACTCGCGGCGGCCAGGACGTCCTCGCCGCGCCAGTCGAGATCGAGCTCGGGATTCTCCAGGCTCCTTCCCGGGTCGTCCAGGCGGACGAAGAAGGTCTGCTCACGCAGGGGGATCAGAGCCGGGAGGCGGGTCAGGCCCAGGGCGGGCAGCAGCGCCTCGATCTCCTCGGGCCGCCACGGACCGGCAATCGCGAGGTCGACCGGCAGGGCCTCCAACCGGGCTCCGACGTGCGGGTTGAGGCGGACGAAGTGCCTGGTCGGTCGCGGCTGGACGAACACCGCCCAGTCTCGCCATGCCTGCGGGGTGACCTCACGGCTGGTGTAGCCGACGAGACCCGGGCCGACGTCGTACGGGGACAGGACTCCGTCGATGTCGAAGACCACCAGCGGGCGCACGGCGGCCGGGAGTGCCGATGCGGTGGACGACGTCGACGGTGCGGTGTTCACGTTGGACTCCGGGTTCGGGACGGTGGGAGGTCAGGGCCGCTCGGGCCGGCGGATGCCCCAGGCGGCAGCCAGGTCGAGCAGCAGGACGTCGGGCAGGCCGGTGTCTTCGAACGCCCCGATCAAGCTGACCGGTTCGGCGTGCAGGCGTTCCAGCACCGGCAGGAGTTCAGGCTGGCGGACGAGCTGGAACCGGCCTTCGGGCCGGTCGTAGCTGCTGCCGGGCCCGTAGTCCGCCAGCAGCTTCTCGATCCGCTCGCGGTGGGCGACGGTGAAGACGCGCAGACGGGTGCTGTACACGCTGGCGTTGTCGGCGATGGAGCCAGCCAGGGTGGTCAGGACCGTGGAGGTCAGCTCGGTGTCGAAGGGCTTCGCTCCGACGAACTCGGCGTACAGGGGCAGGGCTGCGTGCAGCAGCTCGCCGGCGGTGACGGCCTCGCGGTTCCAGGTGTACGGGGTGGCGTCGGCCAGCTGGGTGCCCCGGCCGCTGCTCCACTCGTAGATCAGGCCGCGGATCTCGTCGATCCGCGGGGAGAGCGTGGCGTACAGCTTGGCGTTGGCGTCGTTCCAGCCGCTCACGTAGTCCTCGCTCGGCTCGGGGCCCATGCCGAACTGGAGGTCGTTGAGGTGGTGGACGATGTCGAAGATGTCGGCCTCGAAGGCGGCCACAAGGGCCTGCGCGTCGCGGTCGCACTGGGCCCGGAAGACCAGCCAGAACAGCAGCGCGGTGCGGCTGTACAGGCCTTCGCCCCAGACTTCCGGCCAGGCCGCGGTCGAGGTGGTGGGTTCGGCGGTGTCGGTCACGGCGGCCTCCGATGCGGTGGCGATGGTGGTCAGGATTACCCGGTCCGGCGCCAGAGCAGGTAGCCGGCGTAGAGCTCGGCGGCCCGGCGGTCGGCCGGGTGGAGGCCGCTGAGCGCTGCGCCGTCCTGCGTATCGAGTAGGTGGTCCGCCGTGGTGCCCAGCAGGGTGGCGAGCCGCTTGAGCTCGATGGCCCCGACGCCTCGGCGGCCCTGCTCGATGTCACTGACGGACGGCCGGGGAATGCCCAGGGCCCGGGCGACCTGGGCCTGGGACAGGCCGCGGGTGCGGCGGGCCGCACGGATGCGACCCGCCACCTCCTCGCGTTCGGAGAGCTGGGTGCGGGAACCGGTCATCCGTCGCTCGCGCAGTCGTGGTTGGCCTCGACGTAGTCGCCGTCCTCGAAGTCCGTCGTCAGGGACCAGCCGCAGCCGCACTCCGCCCGGCCCTCCCAGGCGATCTCTCCGTCTCCCTCGTCGCAGTCGTGATCGGCGTCGACGATGGTGCCGTCGTCGAACACGCTGTCCCCGCCGTCCCTGCAGTCGTGGCATTCCCAGGTCGCATACCAGGTGACAGGGGGAGTTGCGGTCGTCTCAGCGGGACCGGGCGGTTCGCTGGTCGTCGTCATCGTGGTGTCTCCAGGTGGTCGGTACGGTCGGCGGCCGGCCGGGCGGCGGTGTGTTCGGACCTCAGCCGGCCGACTACCGGTCCTCGTCGGCCGGGGGCGCGGACGGGAGGGCGAGCGGGATGTGCGGCGCAGGATCGCCCGGGCCGGTCGGCAGGACTCCGAGGAAGCGCAGGACCAGGAGCTGCTGCGGGTTGAGCTGGTTGCCCTTGGCCGCGCTGACCTGGCGGGACTGCCATCGCCCGGGGCGGAAATCCGGGTCGTCGCCCAGTCCGGGCCGGTTGACCGGTCCGTCCACGGCGCCGCCGGCCGCGAGGTAGGCCGCGAAGCGGCGGCAGGAGCGGTTCCAGTCGGGGTCCTGGCGCCACAACGGGTCCAGGTCGTCCAGCTGGGCACGCTGAGCGTCGGTCAGCGCATCGGCACTCACCCGCTGGCGCCGCATCCACTGCCCGTCGCCGTAGCCGTCGGTGCGGTGGCCGACCGGCATGGCGAGGTGGCCGTGGCGGTGGTGAAAGCGCAGGGCGTAGGCGTAGCCGCGTTCCCAGGCGTTGGCGCGCTTGGACCAGATCATGCCGATGGCTTCGAGTTCGGATACCCAGGCCGGTCCGAGGGAACCGGCGGACTTCAGGTAGCGCTGCTGGTCGAGCCAGGTGATCAGCTCGCCGAACTGTTCCTTGTCGGTGACGTCCAGGTGGCCGTGCTCGGCGTAGAAGGCTGCCGCGATGCGGTACAGGCGTTCCCATTCCTGGGCCCGGGGGGAGAAGGCGCGCAGTTTCAGGGCACGGAGGATCTCCGACTCGTGGTCGGAGGCGTTGATCACCAGCCACTCCGGCAGTTCGTCCTCCTCCCACTCCTCGTCCAGCGGCTCCCCGGGGGCCTCGTCCGTGTCAGCGGCCGGCGGCGCCGGCGGTTCGCTGGCCGGGGTGGTGGCGCGCATCGCGGTCTTGCCCGGCCGGTGGGTGCGCAGGTCGGTGATGCGCCCGACCACCCGGGAGTCGACCGAGGACAGGGCCCTCAGGACCTGCAGGATCGTCCGGAAGACGGAGGCGTTGATGGCTTCCTCGGCCTCGGCCTGGACGGCCTGGCCCGCGTCGCTGACGACGCCCGGGTCGGCCGTGGGGAGGTCGTCGGCCTCGCTGCCGTCGGTCTCGGCGTCCGGGGTGGGCAGGTATACCGGGATGATGACGTAGGCCATCTTGCCCTGGTTCGGCCGCTGGCGGATGGCCCGGCCGAAGGCCTGCACGATGTCGATCTCGCTGGACTTGGGGTCGGCGAAGACGATGGCGTCCACGGCCTCGATGTCGATGCCTTCGCCCAGCAGGCGTGCGTTGCACAGGATGCCGCACTCCTCGCCGGTCTCGCCGGTGTGGGCGGCGAAGCGGCGGAACTTCGCCCGGCGCTCCTTCAGCGGGTCGTTGCCGGCGATGGCCGCAGTCCAGATGCGTTCGGGCCGGGCGTAGTCCGCCAGCGGGTCGCCGGCCTTCAGCCGCGCCTGGTCGACCAGGAGGTCGGCTGTCTCCAGCAGGGTGCCCGAGAACTTCCGGGCGGCACTGATGCGGGAGTGGAAGGTGATGACGCGCCGGAGCCCGAGGTCGGCGACGGCCCGCAGCACTGCGACCTGCAGGGCGAGCCGCTGGAGGTCCTCGTTGGTGCGCTGGGAGCGCAGGTCGGCGACCGCGGGCAGCATGAGCAGGTCGCGCAGGTCCTCGTCGGTGACGACGGGCACCAAGACCTTGTAGTCGGCGACCCAGCCCTCGGCCTGGGCCTGGGTGTAGGAGTAGCGGGCGACGACCCGGCCGAAGATCTGCTCGTCGTCCATCGAGAACAGCTTCGGGGCCCTTCCGATCACGAGATCGGTCAGGTCGTCGCCGCCGGAGCGTTGGCCGGCGATGCGCGGCGTGGCGGTGAAGTAGAGGCGGCGGGTGGCGGGGACCTGGGCGTCGTCGTGAACGGCAGCCCACGGCTTGTCCACGGCGCCAGCGGTGCGGTGGGCCTCGTCGATGACCACCAGGTCCCAGCTGGGCAGGCGGAAGTCCGCGTGTGCCTTCACCAGCCGGGCCAGCGAGGCGTAGGTGGCGTAGACGGTGACCGGTTGGCCGACAGCGGCGGAGGCGACGATGTCGGCGAGCTCGGCGGCGTCGGTGGTGACCTTGGCCTCGATGTGGCCGCCGGCCTCGGCACGCTCCAGAGCTTCCTCGCGCGAGCACGCCGCGACTGACAGGCCCCGGCGGCCGTGCCGGGTGCTCCAGGCGTTGGCCGTCTGCTCCAGCAGCTCGATCGTCGGGACGAGGACCAGGACACGGCCGCGCAGGGCCAGCCGACGGGCGCACTCCGCGGAGACGGCGGTCTTGCCGGAGCCGCAGGTCATCTCGACCGTGGCCCGGCCGCCGTCCTTGACCTCCCGCACCGTGTCCGTGGTGATGAGCTTCTGGTAGTCCCGCAACTCGGTGATGACGACCCGGGGCGGCGCCTTGGGACGGCGGGGGCGCGGCGGCGCGGCGGTGATCTCGTGCGCCCACTGGTCGGAAGGCGGCGTGCCGGTGGCGGACTGGTCCACGGTCAGGTGCTCCTGTAGATGGTTGCGGACTGCGGGTTCAGTAGTCGTCCTCGTCCTGCGGCAAGTTGGGGTCGGCCTCGTGGTCGAGGTCGTGGTTCTTCCAGGGGTCGAATCCACCCGGGAGCGAGGCCGGGCGGAGCTCGCCGCAGCCGGTGCCCCCGATGCCGCACAGGGTGAGACGGTCGGGGTGCTCGGTAGCTCCGCGGGCGTAGCGGTTACGCACCGCCGTGGCCTTGACTTCGAGACGCTGCCCGATGCGCTCCCAGGAGGGGGCGGGGCGGCTCGCGTCACGCAGGGCGAGGACGAGTTCGTCGGCGAGCGCGTCGAGGTTCTTCTGGACGGTGGAGACGTCCGCGAGCAGCGCGAGGAGAGCGTCGGCGCGCTGGTCCTCGGGAACCGGGTACATCCGGTCCTTGACCAGGGCCAGGTGTTCGCGGGCCTGCAGTGCGGACTGGACGAGCTGTGCGGTGGCGCGACCCTCGGGGACCAGGGTGCTGTTCCAGGTGATGGTGCTCTTCTGCGTGCCGGTTGTGGCTCGGCGGTACCGGGCCAGCGCGTCGGTGCAGTGCCGGCACAAGCCGTGGTGGGTGTCGGCGGAGTCGGTGTCGACGTCCAGGTGGTCGCCGGTTGCTCCCCGGATCGGGAGCTGGCAGAGGGTCCTCTGAGGTGTGAGTCCCAGGTGGAGGTCGGTGGGCTCGTGGTTCTCGAAGGATGAGGTCAGGGGCCCTTTGACGTAGGGCAGGCGAGTGGGAAGCACAGCGGAACCCCTTTGCTAACCATGGCTGGCGACCTGCTAAAGATAGCAAGATGTCAGCCCGCTGGGCAACTCACTGTCACCCACAGGGGACTCAGCGCGACGGCAGTTCCGCTCTCAGTCGAGGACATCGGGACCGAGAGTCCAGCCGGTCACCTGCAGGAATGTTCCGTCGTCCGGCAGCCCCAGCTCCCGATGCGCGCGGTCGCTGATCTCCTTGTAGGCGTCGTAGCGGGACACCGGACTGTCGAGGGTGCCCGAGAAGGTGCGGTGGGTCGGCTCCGTCGTGGGTGGACTACCGGGCAGCTCGGTTCGGAAGGTGATGGTGTAGTGCCAGCTGGTCCCCGGCGGGGCGAGGGAGGTGAGGTCGTCCCGGTCGAGGGTCCAGAACTGAACGCTCGGCCGGATCGTGGCGGGCATCCCCAGGTCCGTGATCAGGTTTCCGCGGCAGAATTCGTAGATGGCCTTGTAGGCGTCGCTGCGGCTTGTGTAGCCGCTGACGCGGCTGTAGACGGTGGTGGACTGGTCCTCGATGATCAGTGCGAGCGGCCGCCGGACCCGGTAGGTGAGCGCCATGGTGAAGAACCACATGCCGTTGGTCATCTCTCCATCGGGGGCAGGGTTGTCTGCGAGGTCGGTCGAATCGGGATCGTGGGTCACCGTCGGCCGCCCTTGCGCTTGTTGGGGCGCGGCACCCATCCCCTGACCTGGAGCCACAGGATTTCAGCGCCCGGCCGAGCCCGGCCGGTCTCCACCAGCCAGGCCAACACCGCGGCGGTGACGTCACCGCGCTGGTCGGCCACGCGCCGGGACCACTCGCGGGCGTCGAACCCGCCGGTGACGGTGGAGCCGTAGCTGCGCTCCTCGGTGCCGTCGGCTCGCGGGACGACGCCGCGGCGCAGGCCCGGGGAGTCCTTCCGTGATCCGGCGGAGTGGACGAACTCGTCGGACTTCATGCGGACGGTGACCGCGACCCGGCCGTTGACCTTGGCGGTCTCGTGAATGACATCCGCCAGGTGCGAGGCCCCGGACAGAATGGCCTGACGCCCGGCGGTGCCGGTGCTCGACTTCCCGAGCTCACCGACGATGTTCTTACCGCGCACCCGGGCCTTCTGGCCGCTTCGGGTGCGCCGGTCGGTGATGTTCTGCTGGGCGATCGCGGCCAGGGCGTCCAGGTCGCGCTCGCCGCCACGCACAGCACGCAACACCTGCTGCAGGGCGCCGATGTAGGCCTTCCCCTTGCCGCCGCCCTTGGTGAAGATCTGGGAGATGGTCGAGGCGTCACGGCCGATCATCCCGGCGACTTGGGAGCGGTTGTAGCCGAGGTCGATCAGGTCCTTGGCAAGGCGGCCGGCCTCGTTCAGCGGCGGCGGGTTGGCGGGCATCGGCTCTTCCTCAACGGTGATGGTGCGGGCGGTGGGTGGACGGCATGGTGCCGGGCAACCGGGGGGTGGCCGGGCCCGGGCCC
This sequence comes from Kitasatospora sp. NPDC101801, assembly GCF_044766665.1. Classification (NCBI taxonomy): domain Bacteria; kingdom Bacillati; phylum Actinomycetota; class Actinomycetes; order Kitasatosporales; family Streptomycetaceae; genus Kitasatospora; species Kitasatospora sp. NPDC101801. Next base: position 38,521 of record NZ_JBIWML010000030.1, on the reverse strand, counting down.
GCCGCGAAGGCGGTCGGCCCGGGCCCGGCGGCGGGTGTCGTCAGGCAGCCTGCTGGGCCAGGTGGGCCCGGCCTCGGTCGCGCAGGACCAGCAGTTCCTCGACCGTGGTCGGTGTGGGGACCGGCCCGGGCAGGATCCCCTTGAGCAGGTAGTCGCCGGGCACACCGCGCGAGGGCCAGCCCGGGTCCTGGGTGAGGTAGATCGCGTCGGTCCGGAAGGCGACCACCGTGCCGGGCGGCACGTGGAGTGCCCCGACCGTGGCAAGTGTTTCGTCCTTCTCCTTCATCACCAGCTCCTCCAGAGCTGCGCGTGCTGCTCCCCAGACCCCGGCGGACCAGTTCGGGTGGGGGTCGCTCGCCGTGTGGCTGAGGTGCTGCCAGGTGATGCCGTTCGCGTCCTGGGTCAGGATCTCCACGCCGTCCGGAACCGGCTGGCCGGGGGCGGTGAAGCCGGAGTTCAGCGTCGGACCCTGCGCGAAGGCGCCGATCCCGTACAGCAGAATCGAACGGATCCCCCGAGAGGCCAGGTGGTACGCCTGGCGAAGGCGCGGATCGTTGTTGAGCTGCGCCTGCGCCGCCAGCCCCGCCCACGTCGCCTTCAACTTCTCCGCCCACTCCTTCAGCGGCGATCCCGACTTCCACACCAGCCCGTCGAGGACCTCGACGTGCCACTGGCGGGCGCGCGCGATGACCACCTCCGGGCCGCTGGCCCAGGTGGTGAAGGTCGTACCGGGCCGCGCCGGGTAGTCCCAGGACCGCTCCCCGGGAACCGGTGCGGGCAGCAGGCCGATGTGCTGCCACCCGGACGGGACGGTGACCTTGATGTTCCAGTGCGAGGGGGCCATCAACGCGTTGTCCTGCTCCTGCTCGGAGAGCGCGGCGAAGGCCGCCCGGGTGAGCCGGGACGGAGCCCCGACACCGCTCTTCCAGGTGTGCTTGGCGTACGCGAAGATTCGGTCGTACTCGATCAGCGAGGGCAGCACCGCCGGAACCCGGGGCGGCAGGATCAGCTCGGTGCGGCCCTGGCCGGCCGTCGCGTGCATCAGCTCGCGCAGCTCCGTGCTCATCACCGGATAGCCGTTCTCCCAGATCCCCCTCCTCGGAAGCGTGTGCCGCCACAGGTCCAACGCGGTCGCCGACGGGAACCCGAGGAGAACCTGCTTCTCCCATCCCTTGTTCGCACGGATCGCCTCGTACATGAACAGGAAGGCCTGGCGAACGACGGCCACGTCGGCCCCGCCGGTGTCGAACCACTGCCCCGCCGACAGGATCTCGACGCTCATGTCCTCGGGCTGGGCGTTCACCCGGACGTAGCGGCCTACGGGGTGGCGCTCGTGGACGAAGTGGCCCGCCGTTGTGTCCCGCCCACGGCCGACGGCCGTGGTCCAACGCGGGGAGGGAGTGTTCAGCCACCAGGTCACCGCGCTGGTCAGCGTCGGGAAGCGCTCGGCGCCGAGGTGCCAGGGCGCACCGTTCGTGACGTAGATCCGTCGGGTGCCCGGGGCTGCGGCCTGCACGGCATCGAGGATCTCACCGGGCGTACGGGCGCCGAGCTGGACCCGGACGGTCTGCCCCTTGAGCGTCATCTCGCCGGTTGCGGCGTCCAGGAAGACCATGCTGCGCAGGCTGTGGTTGAACACCGCGCGCTCGGAGAGCAGGTGGGGATCGAGGCGGGTGAACGCTGCTCCCTGGGAGCCGGCCGGGATCGTCGGCAGCTCACGGAAGACGAGTACGGTGTCGGCCGGCGCCGGGTGCTCGGGGGACTCGGCGGTCGGGGGCTCTTCGACAGGCAGAGCCTGCGGCTCGGGGACCTGGAGCTCGTCGCCGGGTTCCGGGGCGGCGGCCGCCTCGGGGGTGCCGGCGTCGCGGTCGAGGGCCGGAGGAACGGCGACTACCTCCGCCGCAACGGCGGGTGCCGCTTCCTCGGCAGCGGGCCGCGACGGCTCGGGCTGCGGGGTGACCGCCGGGGACGGCTCGGGCTGCGCGGGTGGGGCGGAACGCAGTTCGGCGGGAGTGGGGTCCAGCAGGGGGGCGATCTCGACGACTTCGCCGACCGACATGCCTGCGGCCTTCGCGATCGCGTCCGCCTTCGCGCCCTCGAATGCGGCGGCGGTCTGCATCACCTTGCGGGCCCGCTGGTCGCGCAGCTTGTCTCGTGCGGCGGATGCGGCAGCCACGGTCTTCTCGGCGGCGGCGAGTTCGGCGCGCAGGTCGCGCAGGTCGGCGAGTCCCTTGTTGTAGTCCTGGCGTCCCATCACTCCCCCTCCTTGTTGATGGTGTTGCTGGTGCCGCGCTCGGCGGTCGAGGTCCGCAGGCCGGCCGGGGCCGAATCGGAGTGCATGGTCACGGAACAAGTCTCCTGTAAATCCACTTTACATGTCAAGTGGCTTTACACTTGCGGCTGAATGGGTCGCCTTCTTTGACTCCACCGGCGCCCGGACATGGCTCGGGCGCCGGTGACTGCATCAGCGGCTGTCGCCCTGTCCTGCCAGGGCGACGGTCTCGGCGGCCAGGCGGCGCCGGTGCCCGGTCGCCTGCTCCAGGTTCGCCCGGAGGCGGGCGGCCTCGGCAGCCGGGTCGATGGTCAGGGGTTCGATCGCGGGATGCCCGGCTGCCAGGATCTGCTGGTACGCGGCCTGCTGGTGCAGGTGCTCCTGCCGGAAGGGCACGCCGGCCGCGCCAGCCGCCCTGTCCTCCCACATGTCGATGGCGATCCGGGCGTCGTCGACGGTCACCACGTAGTCGTGGTGCGCGGCGAGCCAGTTCGCCGCGGTCTTCAGCGCTTCCCAGCGGACCTCGACCAGGTGCAGTGCCCGGTCGCGCTCCTCGCGGGCGACCCGCTCCTCCTGGAGCCGGGGACGCAGGGAGTTGTAGTCGCGCAAGGCGTCCATCAGGCCGATCAGGCGGCCAGCCTCGTCGCCGCTGCTGTCGCCCGGGTGCTCCTGCATGTGGCGGTAGACGGTCTCCTGGAACAGCTTGGCCTCCTGGCCGTCCAGGTTGAGTCCAGTGAAGCCTTCCAGAATCACGGGGCTGAGCATGGTGTTCTCCTTGGCGGGGCGGTGGTCAGGGTCGATGCCCTGGGACCGCAGGTCGGCGTAGACCGTGGGCCGGCTGACGCGGGCGGCCTCGGAGAGCGCGGAGACGTTGGTCTCTCCCGCGTCCCAGGCGGCGGCGATCAGTGCGGCCCGGCGGCCGGGTGCGGACCAGGTCCTCAGCTCGGTCAGAGCCTTGTCGAGTTGCGTGCTCACAGGAACGAGCATGCTGTAAATCTGGTTGACATGGCAAGCTGCTTTACAGTTTTGGTCGCATGTCGCCCGTCCTGAGGGCGAAAGCTCGACCATCCTCGGGCGGCCGTGGTCCGGCATCCGGGGATACGACGTCGCCCCGACGACCCTGGCCGTACGTGCAGGTCGAGTGGTACGTGGCAGATCGAGGGGGAACGGTGGCTCAGAACATCGGACTGCGGGGAATGGGCACGGAGGAGAACAAGGGATCCACCATGCTGGCCGCCTCGCTGGCGGGGTCGGTTGCCCTGCTCGCCGGCGTCGGTTCATTCTCCTTCGTCCTTGACTCGCGGCTCTGGCACAACCACCGAGCCGCAGCGATGGCGGTGCAGGCCGGAGCGGCACTCCTGGCCGCAGGAGTGTCCTTTCCCCTCGCGTGGTGGCTGCTGCGCCGGTTCAACGTGCGCTGGTGGCACGTCGCCGTCGCGCTGGCCGGGATGCTCGCCCTGACGGCAGCTGCACCGAGCACCTCCGCGTACGTCTTCCCGGAGCCGATGGACCGCTATCACCGCGAGCTCGGCGGGCCGGGCAAGTGCCTGAATCTGAGCCCGTACGCCTCCGATGACGCCTTCCCCCGGGCAGCCCAGGTGACCTACACCGGGCAGGCGCCAGGCCGGATGACCGTCACGCCGCTGGACCGCGGCATCCCGCCGCTGGTGCTCGACCACGCTCGGCGCGGTGGAACAGAGCTCCTGACAGCCGCCGACCCCGCCTCGGCCGAGATCCTGCGCTTCTACGGCTGCTGATGCGGGGCCGGCCGGAGGCTTCTGCTCTGCTTCCGGCCGACCCTGCGGGATCGTATTGGTGCCCGCCGGCACCGTGCCGCCCCGGGGTCTTCTCGGTCAGTGCTGCGGCGGGTTGTCTGCGAGGGCGCACCTGACAGGGGAGGGGGCGGCGGTCATCAGACGGTGGCCGTGATGACGGAGGCGACCAGCAGCCAGAAGACGTGGAATGCCTGGTCCAGGCTGTATGCGCCGGTGCCAAGGGTCGGCGCGTACTTGCCTTCGGTGGTGATGGGGTGCTCCGGGTGAGCGGGCGTGCCGAGCGTGTAGAACTCGGTTTTGTCGGTGACCTTGGCGAGCCAGGCGAGGGTCGAGCGGCGGTCCGCCCACCAGTGGGTGCCGGCGTCGACGGCCAGGGCGACGGTCGCGCCGAGCACGGTGATCTGCAGGTCGAGCAGAAGCGCGACCGGGACCAGCAGCGCCAACTTGGTGGCGGTCAGGGTGGCGACGTGTTTGGAGCAGGCCCAACGGCCGGCGCAGCCCCGCAGGCCCTTCTCTGCGGCCTGGCAGGACGTCTGCACCCAGTGGTCGCCGATCTGGTGGGCGGTGTAGAGCGCGACGAAGACGGCGGCCATGGTGGTGGCGGCGTCGTGCGGGGTGACAGCGTGTGCGGTGTGGTGCAGCATGGCGGTACTCCTGTCCATTGATCAGGTCTGATCGGGTCGTGGAGTCCGGGGCGGCCGCCGTCCGGCCAAGGAATCGCGGCCGCCCCGGGAATCAGCGCCGCGAGAGGGTGGTGTCCTTCACGGCCATTTCCTGCTTGTGGGTCTCGCCCCACTGCGCCGCCTTGAGGGTGTCGACCGTGCGGCCCTCGGAGGTCCAGCCGCAGGTGCAGGTGGTGCCGACCCGGCCGTCCTTGGCGGCGATCTCGACGACCTGGGTGACGTGGGCCGGCAGCGGCACGTGGAAGGCCGGGTTGGCGGCGTCCTCCTCGGTGTGGTCGCCGCCCTGGGTTCCGCCCATGAGGGCCCATCGCTCCCAGCCGCCGGGGAACTCCTTGACGATCTTCTCGCGCCGCTTCTGGGCGGTCTTGGTGGGCACGCCCATCGCGACGGCCAGGTCGGTGACGGTGCCGCCCATCCCGGCGTGGGTGCGAACGGCGGCGTCCGTGATGCCCCTGATGCGCGGCTCCAGCCGGTGCACCAGGTGGACGAAGACCCAGTACCAGTCGTCCGGCCCGGCGGGGCGGGCGCCCCCCTCGGCGCGCGGGTTGACGCCTGTGCGCAGCATGACCAGGCCCCACAGGGCCGTGTCCATCCAGTCCGCGAACTGCTGGGCCTCGAAGCCGACGTGCTTGGCCTCCTCCGGGTGGAGGTCGATGGTGTAGGACCAGCCGTCGCGGATGTCCGGGTGCGGCTCGGCCGGCTGCGCGGCCCAGGTCTCCCAATCGCCGGCCGGGTGCTTGAGGACCTTGTCCTGGCGTGCCTGGGCGGTGGAGCGGGCGGTGTCCATGGCGCGTGCGAGGTGTCCGATGCTGCCTCCGGAGGTGTGGTGGGCGCGGATCGCCGCTGCGGTGATGCCGGTCAGCAGGGTGGTGCGGGCGGTCTCCAGGTGGCTGATCAGACCGGGCCAGTCGTCGGCGGTGATGGGCTGGACCTGGTCCTCGCTCTCGTCGAGCCGGTGGTCCTTGCCGGTGCGCAGCACGCTCAGGCCCCACAGGGCGGTGTGGAGGAGGTTCGCGAGTTCGTCGGCGTCGGCGGGGCCGACGGTGAGGGCTTCTTTGTAGGGGAGGTTGAAGGTGATGTCGAGGCCGCCGCGCTGGGCGTCGGGTCCGGTGGTGAAGTGCAGGGGCATGGGGGTTCCCTCCCGAAAGTGGAGAACTTCTCGTACGCCTAACTGTACGTAAAGTTCTCCACTTTGGGAAGAGCCTCTGACGTGCAACTCTGCTGCACCACCACTGAACTGACGGCACGTCGGCTACTCGACGCGGCAGCCGCATCCGGACGACCGGAGTTCATCCGGCCCTCCCGGGTCGCTCCAAGGCATCAGCAGGCCGTCGGCGGCGGAGCGAGGCAGGACGTGGATGTGCAGGTGGAAGACGGTCTGGGTGGCCAGCGCCCCGGCGCTGCTGATCGCGTTGCAGGGCGGGACGGCAAGCTCGGCGGCCCGGCGCATCACCAACGCGCTGATGTCGGGGTCCGACGTGAAGTCCGTGGCGTGCCGCACGGGGATCACCAGCAGGTGCCCCGGCGTGACCGGTCCGAGGGGATGCAGGGCCAGTGCGTCGGGCCAGCGCCGGACGACCCGCGCCGGGGCCCTGCCGGCCACGATGAGGCAGAAGACGCACTCGCCCGGCCGGTCGCGCGGGGCCGCCGCCGGGGGCGGCCAGGTGCGGTGCCGGCTCAGGGCTGGATGACCGGGCGTCGAACGTCCAGGTGCTCGACGTCGAGGGTGAAGCCGTGCCGGAGCCAGAGCTGGTGGGCGATCTCCTCAGCCATCGCGACGGAGCGGTGGCGGCCGCCGACGCAGCCGACCGCGACCCTGACCATCCGCATCTTGCGGTTGGCCACGTCACGCAGCAGGTTGGCGGCGAAGGCGACCGCCGCGTCGATGCTGCCGACGGCACCAGGGGTGTCCAGGACGTGCTGGAGCACCTCGTCGTCCAGGCCCGTCATCTCCCGCATCCTCGGGTCGGTGTGCGGGTTGCGGTAGTGGACGGTGGCGTCCACGCACAGGTCCGCGCGCGGAACGTGCCGGCAGTCGGGCCGGGCGCACCGGTCCTCGCGGCCGCCGGCCAGCGGGCGGTGGCCGTAGCCGAACGACGTGACGACTCCGCGGATCACCTGGTCGTGCCCGTAGCGGGCTTCGGTGCCCTCGGGGTTGAGGGCCAAGCGGGCGCGAGAGGCGAGGATACTCATGGTCGTGTACTGCCCTTCGTGTCTTGGGGATCGCTGCGGCCGCCGGGATCCGGCGGTTCGAGCGGGGATGGCTCCATTTCACCGTGCGCCGACCGGCCAGGGAAGGGCACTTGGCGGGTTTCCCGTTTCATCTCTCCATAGCTTGCAGATGTCTCACTGCAACGAGTGGTTTGATCTCTGATCTCTAGCTCGTTCGCACGCAGCCCTGTTCTTCTCTCTTCTGGTTGATGTTCCAGGGAGGGAAGTTGGACCTGTACTTCGTGAAGCGTTCTCTCGTCGAGCGGTACGGCGAGGGGCTGCCCGACGCGGCGTCGGGGGCGGTGGCGTTGCTGGACCACCGGGTGATCCCGGATGGGATGCCGGTGGTCCTGGGCGCGGACATGCGCCCAGTGGAGCCACTGTTCTCCTGGTTTCGGTATCTGGCGTATCTCGGGCGGGAGCCGGACACGATGCGCTCGTACGCGTACGTCGCCCTGCGGCTGGCCGACTATCTCGCGACGCGGGACCGGGATCTGTTCTCAGTGGGTGAGGGTGATCTGCTGGCCTACCGGCGCCAGCGGCTGGAGTTGCAGCCGGTCCCGATCGACCAGGTGACGTGGGACCGGGAGGCATCGACGATCAACGGTCTGTTCCGTTGGATGACCGAGGTCGGCTTGCTGCGGCGGGGGCCGCTGCGCATGCCGAAGGCTTACGGCACCGGGCTGCTCCATGGGTTGCAGGTGCGGCACCTGTCACTGGATCAGTACTTGTTCCTCCGCGATGTCGGCCTGGGCGGGCAGCGCCCCGACGGAGAAGTCGATGTCGCCTTCCGGGGCGGCTTCCCGCATCGCAACCGGGCGGCGGCAGAACTGGCACTGATGACGGGCATGCGCAAGCGGGAGTGGTCGACGGTGCTGCTGCCCGAGTTGGCCCGTCGGCCGGGCGGGCCGGCGGACTTCACTCTGCAGGCATGCGCGAAGTTCGGCCGCCGCCGGGAGGCGCATGTCCCGGCGGCGCCGCTGGACCTGGTCGATACCTACGCGTTGCTGGAGCGGGCGGAGATCGTCGAGAAGGCGGCTTGCCGGCTTGCCCGCCAGCACCGCGAGTTGTTCGTCGTCGACTCCGTCGACCAGGGCCGCGGGCGCCTTTCGGGAGTTCTCGGTGGCCGGCGCCGGACCTTCACCATGGCCGCCATGCCGGCTGGGTTGCGGCAGATCACGGTGCGCGAGTGCCCCGGCGGCCTGGAGGCGATGGCGGTCTTCCTTGGCCAGGGCGGGCTGATGCTCAGCGCCTCGTCCTGGGACCGGATCCGGCGTCACGCCTGGGAGCGGATGATCGCCTTCGCCGAGCACGGGCAGGCACCCGTGCTGCCCCGCAAGCCATGGCGCTTCCACGACCTACGCCACACCTTCGCCCTGCGGCTTTTGAAGCACCTGACCGAAGTGCTGATCGAACGCGAACTGCGGCGGGCCGACCGGCGGCCGCTGGTCACTCTGGCCGAACACATCTCGATGAACCCGTTGCTGGTCGTGCAGCGGGCCCTCGGCCATGCGAGTCCCCGCACGACCTACGAGTACCTCGCCTACCTGGAGGACCCGATGAACTACATCGACGAGGCGTTTCGCGCCTGGGCAGACAGCGACGGCGCCTCCTACGCCGACATCGCGATCCAGCTCCTGGACGGCGAGCGCATTGCCTAGGCGGCTGGAGCGGACAAGGGACTTCGGCGAAGAGCCGGCCACCGAGCACCCTCGGCAACTGGGCGGGCTCTGGCAGTGGGATCTGACGGACACCCGTGGTCACCAGAGACGCCTGGTGCTGGACACCACGGGATTCGCCTGCCGCCGGCTGGCCGACGAGCTGGCCACCGAGCTGGCCGACTACATCGAGCTGAAACAGCCTCACCACACAGGGGTGGGCGTCTACCGCAGCGCGATCCTGGCGTTGTGCGCCTTCGTGGACCAGACGGCCGGCCAGCGAGCCGGCGCGTGCTCCCTGGCCCAGGTGGAGCCGGACGTCAGCGCCTGCATCCGGGCCTGGTGGCAGACCTTGCCCGAACAGTACGAGGAGGGATCGAGATCACCCTATGCGGTGGGAGCGTCCCTGCGGGCGCTGATCCGCTTCCGCGGCCAGCACCCTGAACGCCAACTAGCCCCTGCCGTCCAGCGGTTGGCAACGAACCCGGTCCCACTGTCGAGCGGAGGGAGAAAGGAGCTGGAGGAGTTCACCCGGGAGGAGAAGCGTCGGCTGGTGCGGGCAGCCTGGGCCGACATCCGCAGCCTCAAGAAGCGGCTGGAGCGGGGACGCGAGCTGATCGCATGCGGCACCGATCCCCGATCTGGGGGCTGGCTGGACCCGGCCAACCTAGTGTTCGGCTTGTCCGAAGCACTGGTGTCGCCAGCCGAGATCTGGGCAAACCTGCCCCCGCAGAGCCAGTGGCCGCAGGCCCTGATGGAGGCCCTTCCGGACGTCGGGAGGAGTCTCACCGAGACCCAGGTCGCGTTCCAGCTGACCGTCGAGCTGACCTCCCTGATCTATCCGAGCAACCTCGACCTGCAGTCGTTCCGGGTGCTGCTGGTCGCCGCGACCGGACACGCCCCGGAAGAAGTCACCTACCTGACCGAGGACGAGACCGAGTTCGTCCCCGGCGGAGTACGCCTGCGGCTGGTCAAGCGCCGCGCGCACAAGGTCCGCTTCCGAGAATTCCGGGACCCCCAGAGGGAGGGGACCGAGGTGATGCATCCGGACCGCACCGGACTGAACACCTCGGAGATCCTTCGGGAGCTGATGGACGTGACGGCCGGCGCCCGGTGCCGCAGTCGCGCCAAGTCGCCCTACCTGTTCACCAGGGCAGAGGTCGTCAAGGAGGCGAACGCGTTCCGCCAGCAGGGAGAGCTGGTCATCCGGCCCTTCGACGCAGAGGGACCAGGGGGCGTCTTCGGGGCGTGGGTACGCCACAGCGGCGTGACCCTCGCAGGGAAGATCGACATCCGCCGGCTGAGGAAGAGCACGAAGGTCGAGAAGGTCATCGCCTTCCGAGGTGTGGTCAGCGACGCCGCCGACGACCACACCGAGCAGGTCTTCTGGGGCCACTACGCACACGGAACCACCCTGCGGGTCATGGCGGGACACACCATCACCAAGGCCCAGCAGACCTGGCTGGCACGAGCCCTGGAAGGACCGGTGGTGCTGGACAGCGAATCAGCCCCGCGGCTCGACGACCCAGAGGTCCTCGACGGCCTCGGGATCAGCGCCGACGAGGCCGAAGAGATCCGGCAAGGAGAACTGGACATGGGCGTCAGCAGCTGCCGCAACCCCTACGACTCCCCCTACAGCCCGGCTGGAGAACTCTGCGCGGTCGCCCCGTTGCGCTGCCTAGAGTGCCGCAACGCATTCATCCTGCCTTCGAACCTCCCCCAACTCCTGCTCTTCTCAGACCACTTGGAGAGACTGGCGGCCCGGCTGGACCCCCGGGTCTTCCACCAGACCTGGGGGCAGAGCCGCGCGAACCTGCGGGCGGTGCTGGCCGACGCCTCTCCCACTGACCTTGAGCAGGCCCGCCGACAGGTCGCCGACCAGGACCTTCGACTGCAGCTGCCGCTCTCATCACACGTGGAGTTCGACTCATGACCTCAGCCTTCGGATGCGAGTTCCCCCATGCCGGGCCGCCTCCTGAGTCGAAGCTGTTCCACCCCGATGAGCCGGTTTTCCGCGGGCGGCCGCTGCTGGCCGGCGTCGATGTTCCAACGTTCGGTCGCACCGATCGGTGGCCGTTCGCCGCCGTCCGACGCCCCGCGAATACCTCCCCCGGGCACTGGGTCGCCGTCTTCACTTCGTTCCCCGACAGCTGGAACCTGCGCACCCGGGAACTGCTCATGGCGCTGCTTAACCCGCAGCACCCCGCGCTGATCAACATCGGAGCCGAACTGAGCCGCGCTCCGGTGGACCTCAAAACGGTGCAGAGGCTGCTCTCCGGGCTGCGGACCCTGATCGGCTGGGCCCACCAGGACGGCCTGAGCCCCCACCCGGCCCGGTGGACGGCCGGCGACATGCACCGCTTCATCGCCGACAAGCGACAGATGCGGTCCCCGGCAGCGGTCCGCCACTACGTCGAGGCCGTTCGGCTGTTGCACGGCCTGTCCCCGGCCCTGACCGGCGGCGGCCTGGCACCGGACCCGTGGCCAGGGCGGTCACGGCGGGCCATCGCCAAGGACACGCGCGACACCAGCGAACTCACCACCCCGAACATCCGCCCCGAAGCCTGGTTCCCGCTGGTCAAAGCCGCCTGGACCTACATCGACACGTTCTCGGCGGACATCATCCGAGCCCGCGACGTTCTCCTTCAGCCGGACCACCCAGCTCCTGCCAGCCGCATCGGTGAACTCGCGGTGGTGGGCCGCCCAGACGGGTCCCGAGGGCCCTGGCACCGCCGACTGGAAGCGCGCGGGCTGGAGCACGAGTGTCGCGCTCTGCGGGGCGCCTGCTACATCTTCGTGGCGGCGCTCTCGATGATGCGTGACAGTGAAATCCGAGAGATCGCCCGAGGCGGCTGCGTCGCGGAGTTCTACGGCGCCCCGGCGGTCGTCTCCCGCAAGCGCAAGCAGGACCCGGGCCGGCCGCTGGAGCACTGGTGGATCACAGATCCGGTCGCGCGGGCAATTGTGGTTGCCGAGGAGCTCGCCCTCCACCCCGAGCTGGTCTTCGCCGATCCCGGCCTACCCGACGTCGCTGACCGGTTCACCCACAGCCAGGACCTCATCGACCAGTTCATCCAGCATGTCAACGCCCACCGTGAGAACACAGGACTGGCGGAGATCCCCCAGGACCACATCTCGCCACACCAGTTCCGCAAGACCATGTCGATGCTGGTCGGCACGGAGCCCGGCACGGAGATCGCCCTGGGCCTACAGCTCAAGCACGCGGCGGTGCGAGCGCTGGCCAACCGCTCCACCCAGGGCTACGCGGCCTCCGATTCCCGCTGGGCTCGCCTGCTGGACACCGCGATCGACGCGGCCCGCTTCACACGCCTGCGTGACCTTTACGACCAGCACCACGAGGGGCAGACGATCGGCTACGGCCCCGGCGCCGAGAAGCTCACCGAGACCTTCGACGCCGTGAGGAAGGCGGCCGTCGAGGCGAACCGCAGCGCGAAGACCGGTGATAAGCGCATCGAATATGACCTGCTGCACAAAGCCCGGATCTCCCTGCGCTTCGGCAAGCTCAACCACTGCACCTTCGACCAGACCAACCCAGCCGGCGCGAAATGCGTCGAAGAAGCGATCACTCCCCCCGGCCACACCGGCCCGCTGATCGACCGCTGCCAGCCAGGCCGCTGCACCAACAGCGTCATCACTCCCGAGCACCTCAAGATCTGGCGGAGCGAGGAGACCAGCCTGCTCACCCTTCTGGACACGCCCAAGATCGCCCCCTGCCGCCGCGACCAACTCAACCAACAGCTCAACGACGTCCGCTCCGTCACCCGAAGGGCCGACAAATGACCGGACCGACTCTCGTCACCCCCAACACGGACCACGTCTCCGCCCGGGCCGCCAAGGCCCTCCGCGCCGCCATGGAGCGACTCCTCGCAGGCCGCCCCACCCGCACCGACGGACGACTGATGAAGGAGAACCTCTACAAGGAGGCCGACGTTAGCCGAGCCACGATGAACCGGGCGCACGGCATCCTCGCTGAGTGGGACCAACGCACGGCCGCCAGCGGCGCCCGCACCCCTGGCGAGGCACGCAGGGAAGACGAACTCCAGTTGCTCCGGATCGAGTTGAAGTCGCTGAAGCGTCAACGCAGTCAGCTCCAGTGCCGACTCGATGCTGCGGCCACCGTCATCGCCGCGCTCCACCTCGACAACCAGGCCCTGCGGGAACACCTCGAATCACGGACCGACAGCGTCGTGGCCCTCGACGCTGCCCGCCAGCAGTAGTCCGCTGTCGGCCTACAACCCCTCCGCAGCAGGCGTCAGCCTGACGCGATGCCTTTCCAGGTCGACTTCGGCGATCCTCACAAGGATCTCGTCGCCCTCTTGGACGACCTCTTCGGGAGACACGATCGGCTTGTCGGAAAGATCAGAGATGTGCACGAGACCCTCGATCCCCTCGGCAACGCGTACGAAGACGCCGAAGGGGATCAGCTTGGTGATGCGGCCGGATACCACCTCGCCCGCCCGATCGGCGAACCGGATGAACGGGTCTTCCTGAAGGGCCTTCAGCGAAAGGGACACCTGTCCGCGCCGGGTCTCGGCGATGAAGACTTTCGCTGTGACTCGCTGGCCCACCTCGACAACGTCCGAAGGGTGATTGATGTGTGACCAGGTCAGCTCAGGTCCCCGGATGAAGCCGGTGCAGTGGCCGGCCGGCTCGCCGTCGAGATGGACGAATACCCCGAAATTATGGACGCTCTCCACCGTCCCGGTCACAACCGAACCCCGCTGGATACCCACGAGAAAGTTCCGCAGAGCCCGGTCCTCACATGCCTGGGCCGAGAGCATGACGCGCTCGTTGCGCCAGTCGACGCCGATCACCTCGACCTCGACCTCCTGCCCGACCTGGAAGGCGTCCGACGGGTCCTCCGTCCGCTTCCAGGACAGTTCACCCCGCAGGACACGCCCCACCGAGTGATGCGGCGCCGGGGTCGCCTCAAGGTCTACGACGGCCTCGTGCCCGTCGAAGCCGGTCACCGTTCCGATTCTGACCTCGCCCTGCTGGAGGGTCCGGAAGAAGGCGTGGAGTGTCTCAGTCAGTTGGGGATCGGTCACAGCGCCGACCCTATGCCGTCCCGTCCCTCTCGCCCAGTGCCAACCAGGGCCCCTGTCTCATGAGACACGGCAACGGTGGAGAACGTTTCCTCTTAATCGGACGACCACCATCCGTGGGGGACAGGGCAGTTGGGGTTCGCGCGACGCCCGTCAGTCCTCGGTCCTGCGCGCCGCCTCCTCCTTTCGGCGCGGCGGTTCCAGCGTTCGCCGGTGCTGGGACAAACGGACTGGCTAGCGTGATCACTGAGTGAGTTATGTCTGCGGCGAAGGGATCGCGCTGTGTCCGAGGTTGTTCTGCCTGTCCTGTCGCGATTGACCCCGGTTCGGGATGATCACGCGTGGTACTTCCCCAACATCAACGGGTACCGCACCCACGTACGGCTACGGGTCTGGCCGACGAAGGACGGCAGCTTCCTGGTGATCGCCACGGACCTGATGCTCGGCGCGGGCCTGATCAACTCGGCGGAGAGCCTGGTGCGTGCCGCGGTGCGCAAGTTCGGCCCGGACGTCACCGTGGTCCGGCACTTCCCGGCCTGGACGATGGGGGCGGAGGAGAGCGACGAGTTCGACGTCCTGCCGTTGGACGAAAAGGGTGTCGCCCAGCCGCGCTCGTGCACCAGGGAGATCCTGGAGCTGCTGGGCGTGAGCGTGGTCGGCTTCCCCGGCGATGCCTGGCCCCGGCCGGCCGATGCCGACACTGCCGGAGTGCCGCCGCAGAGCGTCCACCTGGCCCGGGTGGTGGCTGCCGGCCTGCGGCTGACCGAGAAGCGCATCGTCGAGCGCGACGGCCCCCGGCCGACGAAGTACGCACCGGCGGCAGCCAAGGACCTGGAACCGCTGAGCCAGCTGATGCTCACGACGGCCGGACTGCGGCACCTGACGCACGCCGTGGACGGCATCGTGCTGGAGGCGATCGACACCGCGGATGGCCTGAAGCGGCAGAAGCGCAAGGAGCGGATCATCGAGGCGCTGTTCGAGCAGGTCGCGAAGCTGTCCGAGCTGTGCGACGAAGAGGCCGGCGCCGGCCACCGCGAGCGGCGGTGAGCCAATCCGGAGCGCCGGAGGCTCGGGCTGGGGTCTCGGCGGGCGTTCAGCGCCGCGTCGAGGCCCACGGGTCGTCCGCCCCGGATACGCCGAGGCCGACGTGGTGCTGTCCGTCGTGGACGCCCTGACCGGCGCCGTCGCGCACGCTCTCGTCCGGGTCGGGATCGGCGCGGAAGCCGCGGTCGCACTCGTCCGGCTCCTGGTGGACGATGACGCCGTCCTCGTAGTCGTAGGTCATGACGATCCCGTCGCCGCCGCAGCCGCCGGGGCAGTCCCAGGCGTGGGGGCCGCGAAGCAGCCGCTCGTGGTAGGTGGCCCGCAGCCAGGTCCGGGCGGTCTCCTGCGGAACGGCGCCGATGCCGTCCAGGCGCCGCAGTTCGTTGGCGGCGCGGGCGCACTGGGCGGCGCTGTGGATGTCGCCCTGGCTCTGGAGGGCCACGACGTCCAGCGCGACGCCGCGCGCCAACAGGTAGGAGTACTCGTGCTGGCGCAGCCGGTCCGGAGCGACGATGCCGGGGGTACGGCGGTCGGCGGCGATGGCCTGCTGCCAGAGGTGGTACTCGGTCGCCGAGTCGAGCATGAGCGTGCCGACGGCCGGGAGGTCGGAGTAGGCGTGGCGGACGGCGGAGGCGGCGAGCGCCTCGGTGACCGGGTCGCTCTCCGGGTGGTAGCGGACGGCGGTGGCCTCCTGGCCGTGGCCCGGGACCTCGATGGCGATCGGCTTGCGGGCCTTGGCGAGTTCACGCACCGAGTAGCTGACCTGGCGGTCGTCCGGGTGTTCACGAGTGGGGCTGACCAGGGCCCGCAGGGGGCAGCCTAAGATCGCTTCCCGAATGGAGAGTGATCGCTTCCCGAAAACCGAGTCGCTGGTGGCCGGGGCGCCAGGCCAGACTCAGTTCGCTGGTGGCACGCAAAGGTGTGCTGCAGGCCGAAAGCTCACACGGCCAGAGCAGTGACCAGTGACGAGCAAGACGCGGAGGTGGCAGGTGACGGAGTCAGAGGTGGATTGGCCGGGCGTGCGTGAGCAGGTTCTGGGCCTACGGGCAGCACCGTTCCGGGAGAAGGTCTTCGGTGCCGAACGGGGGTTCGGGCATGAGTTCCAGTTGGAGCCGCCTCTCAGTGAGGCCGAGGTGACGGCAGCCGAGGAAGAGCTCGGGATCTCCTTCCCCTCGGCCTATCGCACCTTCCTGCTGGAGGTGGGTGCGGGCGGAGCCGGACCGCACTACGGACTCTTCGTCCTGCGACACGACGAGCGGGGGTGGCACTGGGCCGACGAGTACGGGCATCGCACTGACAACGCCCTTTTGGACCGGCCGTTCCCGTCCGTGGAAGAGCGGGCCCGCTGGGAAGCGGAGTACGACGCCCGCGAACCCGACCGGGAGAGCTTTCCTGACGAGCGGTCGTATCTCGCGGCGTTCCGCGACTGGGACGACGAGTGGGACACGCTCAGCGCAGAGATGACCGCAGGGGCGATACCTCTCAGCCATCAGGGCTGCGGTGGGTATACCTGGCTCGTCGTCACGGGGCCGGAGCGTGACACCCTGTGGTCGGTTTCCCGGGCGAACGAATACCCCACCGAACCGCTCTCAGCCGGAGCGAACCGTGTCAACTTCCGCGACTGGTACCTGAGCTGGCTGACCAAGGCGGCCTTCCAGGCACACGGAGGTGCCCCTGGCGGACGCCGCCTGCGCCCTGTCGTAGCGGGTGCGAGCGGCTCCAGCCGACTTGCACGGTGGTTCGGGAGGTGACGGCGTTGACGATCGTCTCCGGTGCGCGATGTGAGCTTCTGATCAATACGCGTAGAGCGCTGCCAGGCGGGGCAGCCGTCGGCGCAACTCGTCGCCGTCGTCGAAGTCGAAGTTCCAGTCCGGATCCAGAGCCGAGTAGTTGATGGTGAGGCCGTCGTGGGGGAGTTCCTCCCCGGTGGCTCTCTGGTGGGCGTCCCAGGCGATGACCAGGGCTTCTTCGCACTCGATGTCGATCCCGTCCGCGGCGAAGGCGCGTACGGCGGGAAGTTCGGCGAGCGCGTCGGGGTCGGCGATGACGCGCTCGAACGTTGCCCGGCCCTGTGTGATCAGCCAGCCTCGGAAGTAGTCGAAGAGGTCGTCGGAGCATCCGCCGTTGATCATGTAGGCGGCGCCCCAGAGAGGGGCACTGTACGAGTCGGCCATCAGGTCCCACAGGGTCTGCTCGGCGGCGACGATCTCCTGCGGCGGGCGGAGCGCAAGAAGTGCGGTCGCCTGTTCAGCGACCGCTGTGCCCCTGTCCGGGGCAGGCACCCGTGTGCGGGCCTCGTCGATCAGCTGCCAGAACTGCTGGGTATCCATGGCCGCTGAGCATGCCACCAGACTCTGACACGGCGGGTCGTCATCAGGCTCACCTTGGCAGTTCTCCTGGCTTCTCTTGGCGGCCAGGGGCGGCAACCCTGTGTTCATCGGAGCCCCGATCCGCTCATCCGGTGCCTGACGATGGATCACCGAATGCCGCCTTCTGATGGAAGCTGCTCATATCAGCCCATGTCGGGAAGCTTCGCTCAATGTCCTGGCTTCTGGCCCTACTCTGGGCTGGGTTCTGGTTGCCAGAACCCCTGGATCACCGGCGAGGATCAGGAGCTGGCGATGGCGACGCTGTTCGAGCGGCTGGACGTGCAAGAAGGCGTCGCGCGTGGCGAGTTGGAAGCACTGCACGCGGAGATGGCCGTGCTGCGGGAGAAGATCACGGTCACCGAGGAGCGCCTGGCCCGGCTGACGATCACTCGGGAGACGATCCAGTCCCTTCCTGAGGACTCCCCCTACGAGGAAGCCAGCACCACGGTGGACGCCATGGAGGAGGCCGGACTGATTCCGGGGCAGCGGCCCGCTGCCAGGCCCGAGCCCGCGGAGCTTCACCCCGAACCGCAACCGGCCCCGGCGTCTCAGCCCCGGCAGAAGCCCAAAGCGAAGGCGAAGCCGAGTCGTCCGGCACGGACACCGTCGGTCGGGATCCACCTGGACGAGGCCGTCGACCGGATGCTGCTCTTCCTCACGACAGCAGGCCGGGAGATGAAGGTGCGCGACATCGCGGTGGCGATCGGCGAGACCCCCTCCGACCGGCGGATCGAGACCACCCGGTCGCGACTGAAGACCCTCGCGAAGCACGGCAAGGTCGTCGAAGGCCACCCCGGCTGGTTCCGGATCGCACCGGGACCTCTCGCCCTGGAACCCGCCACGGCCGGGATGGTCGAGCACGTCAACGGCGGGGCGGTCGCGATGAGGTGACCGGATTCGCCGGCCGCCCGTGCGGGCCGGCGTCACAAGCGGGTGCCGTCGAGGGATCAGCTCGACGGCACCCAGGTTGCGTGAGCTCCCAACAAGGTGCCTTCCGCATGTCCGAGCGTAGTTGAGGTGTCACGGGCTCGCGGCGGGAGGCGCGATTTCAGCTTGCCCTGGTCGCGAATGCTCATGCGGCCGGGCGGAATCGAGACTCAATGCTCTCCGTCTCGCTCAACTCCGATACCAATCGGCCAAAGCCTCGTGCTGGTGAACGCTTCGAGGCGGGCGACGGTCGCCACGTCCGGCCAGGACCGGCCGGCCAGCAGATCGGCGATCACCTGCCGGTTCACACCGGAGCCGGCGGCGGCCTGACGGAGGCTCAGCCGCCGCTCGGCCAGCGCCCGGGCGAGGCGGCCGGCGATGACCCGCACGGCCTCGGCTCCGACATCGGCGCTGGCCAGATGGGGCCAGGCTTCCGGATCCTCGGTCAGATCCCGAGGGGGGCGCACGCGGGCGCTTCCGCCGACCATCTCCGCACCATCCTGTCCGTTGAAGTGGATCAATCTCCTGACGGCTGCTTGACCAGCCGGTATTCGTGGACCGTGCTCCTTGATCCAGACACGTCCGCGAAGATCGCCCGCTACCGTCCCCGGCAGGCCCCGCCCGCCTGGGACGACGTCGCGCCCCTGGTGCGCTCGGCCGTGGCCGCGACGGTCACGGCGGTGCCCTACGACGTCGAGCGTCTCCTGCACGCGGTGGCCGGCCTGGCCCTGTGGGCGGAGGCGAACGGGCTGCCGCGCGATCCGGACAGCTGGCTTCGGGGGGAGGCCATCGACGCGTTCGTACTGTCCCGCGTGAGAGTGCTGCAGCCCACGTCCCTGCAGACCTACCGCACCTGGCTGCGACGCGTGCGTGACGCACTGGCCTGGACGGACCGGGGCGAGCCCGTCCCACCCAAGCTGCACGCACCCGCCAACCCCCACAACCCTTACAGCAGTGAGGAGTTGGCCGGACTTCGGCACTGGGCTTCGCACCTTCGCGGACAACAGCGCACGGACGCGCTCGCGCTGATGGGGCTCGGGGCAGGCTTCGGGCTGACGCCCAGGGAACTCGCCGCCACCCGCGGCCTGGACCTGCGCCGCCCCGGCCCCAGGCACCCGCTCATCCATGCCGGGATCGAGCGCACCCCGGTGGCCGCCCGCGCCTCGTGGGAGGAGGTTCTGGCAGAGCTCGCCGAACTGGCAGGCGGCCGTTACCTCTTCCGGCCAGGCCGGACCACCGCCTACGCGAAGAACCTCATCGGCTCCTGGTCGCTCCTGCACCAACCGTCCACCGGTCTGCCCCCGTTGTCGGTCGGCCGGCTGCGGGCCGGCTGGATCGTCGACCTGATGCGCGACCGTATCGACCACGACCTGATCGCCAAAGCCGCAGGGCTCACCTCCCCCGCCTCCCTGGCCCGCTACCAGCACCTCGTCCCCCCGCTCGACGACTCCACCGCGATCCGGCTCCTGCGGGGCCGCCCGGCATGACAGTCCCGCGCACCTGGCGGAACCCGGAGAAGATCAGTCACTGCCGGCCTCGGCCGGTCACCGACGCCCCCGCACAGATCCCGGACTCCAAGGTCGGCCAGCTCGACTTCCTGCTCCACCGCTCCGGGGCCCTCGACCTCATCGAGGGCGAGCTGGCGGGCCGCCCGGGGCCCGACGGCCTGCCCGTTCGCACCGTGCTGGTCGGCCTGCTGTTGTCCCTGCACTACAACCAGAGCGCGAGCCTGGCGGACGCCTGCCGGATCCTCCTCGACCAGCTCCAGCCACTGGCCCGAAGCTGGCTCGCCATCCCCGACATCGACCAGGACGACCAGTGGGCGCGGCACGCGTTCAGCCGCCGCGTCTACCGCTCGTTCGACCGTCTGACCACGGCCCTGGACCCCGCCCGGATCGACCGCAGGCGCAGGCTCCCGCTCGCCGAGGCCGCGGCCCACGCCGCCGCCTGGGAGGACAACGACGCTGAGCGCCTGCGACGCCGGGCTCTGCTGCAGGAGATCAGCGACCGGTTGGTGCTGGTCACCGTGCGCCTCGCCCAGCGTCGCGGACTGTTCAAGGGCTGGCGCGGCGACATCGGCGCCGACACCACCGCCGTCCCCGCCTGGCATCACGAGCCCAGCGACCTGCGCGACCTCGCCTCCGTCGAAGTCACCGCCGGCTGGCACTTCAGCGGCGGCAGTGACGAAGGAGTCTTCGGCCACAGCGCGACGCTCCTGGTCGCGGCCAGCCGACGGCACACCGCTGGCCATCCCAGCGCCGGGAAGCGGGTCAGCAAGCACCCCCAGCTCGCCCTCGGGGCGGTCCTGGACACCCCTGGCAAGCGCATCGGCCCCAACGCCGTCCACTCGCTCACCACCCTGCTCCCCCTCGGCCTGCCCATCGGGCTGCTGGCCGCCGACCGCGCCTACACCGACCAGACGACCGAGCACTTCCAACTCCACGCCCGCCGCATGGGCTACCAACTCACCCTCGACTACAAGCAAAACCAGCGCGGCGTCCAAGGAAGCCACCTCGGCGCCGCCCTCATCGACGGCACCCTCGCCTGCCCTGCCATGCCCGACGTGCTGGCCAATGCGACCACCGGCCTCGACGACAAGGCCGTCCGTGACCTCGATGAGGTGCTCGAACAACGCCTCGCCAAGCGGGAGCCGTACTTCCTCAAACTCAAGCAGGGACCGGCCCCCGACGGGACCCTCCGCCTGCAGTGCCCTGCGGCCGGCCCCTCGCCCTCGGTGACCTGCCCTCGTTTCAACCGCGTCCACCGGCCCACGGCCGCAGTCCCCGCAGTCGTGGACCTCACCAACACGCGCTCCACCACAGCCCACCCGTCGGCGAAACCAGCCGTTCAGATCACCCCGGCCGAACGCCTGCGGCCACCACCGTCGAAAGAACTGCCGAGAATCTGCCGCAAGCCGACGATCACCGTCCACCCCGGCGACCTGGGCATGATCGACAAGTTCCGCCAGGACCGCCCCTACCTCAGCCCGACCTGGCACGACGCCTACAAACCCATCCGGGCGCACAACGAGGGCCTCAACGGCCGGGCCAAGGGCCACCAGATCGACATCTCCGACCCCAGGAAGCGCCTCGCCCACGGCCGCGTCGCCCAGACCGTCCTCCTCGCCCTGATGATCCTCATGATCAACCTGCAGATCCTGCATGACTGGACCCGCACCAGCAGCCCCGCACCCATCCAGGCCGACGACGGTCAGAGCTACGACGGGCTCACCCCGATGCCGCTCACCACCAACGGGCTTCCCCCACCACCCGGCTGACGAGCAGTCTGCCCACATCCCGAAGAGCACGGCCCCAGGTCGCCGTTGGCTCCCATCCCAGCGGCAGCCCCGGCACGCCCACCGCACCCTGGGCCACCCCCGAACCAACGCCGCAGACTTCTGGACCACGCCCGCGAAGGCCCACCGAGATCGCACAGCACCTCGAACAAGCCCCCGGAAAGCAGAAATCCCGCCCGATCACATGGATCGGACGGGATCTCATGACCCTTCACGAGCAGGACTCGTGAACAGCCGGTCGTCGGTGCCGGGGAGAATCGTGCTGGTCACGAACGGGTTCATGGCGTTCCTAACGGGGGTTGTCGGTCTGGCGGTGGGCGGTGCGGCCCGTGGCGGGCCGCACCGGGCGGGTCAGTCGCAGTTCACGCAGACGGCGTCCACCGCGCTGTTGCCGGTGATCGCGCCGAAGAGGTCCTTGGCGCTGCGCACGGACAGCCAGGTCGGCCCTTCGCAGTAGAGGCAGGGCTGCGCCGCCGGGGTCTGGAAGCTGCAGTCGTACGGGTCGCCGTCGTCCATCCACCGCAGGAGCAGTTCCTGCCCGGCGACGGCGAAGGAGCCGGTGGCGAAGCCCTCCTCGTCCTTCTCGCCGTGCCAGGTGAACACCCGGGCGAGGTCCCGGCCGAAGACCTGCTCGACGTGCAGGGCCGGGTACTGCTCCTCCCGGCGGGCGGCGGCGCCGACGAGCGCCGACATCACGGCGAGGTCACCGGCGTGGTGGACGGCAGCGAATCCCTCCTCCATCAGACCGGGCAGCGCCTGGGCGAGCTCGGCATGCTGCGCGCGGACGACCTGGTCCGGCACCCGGCTGCTGGGCGGCCGCTTCGCGTTTCGCGCCAGAGCGGTGGGAAGGTCGGATTCCACGACGAGGGCGACGGCCGGGACGCCGCGGTGGCGGGCGAGGGAGATGCTGCTGAGCCGCACCCACTGCTCGCTGTTGACGGCGTCGATGATCGTGGGCAGCTGGTGGCGCAGGCGGCTGTCGAGCTGGGCGTTGAGCTGCGCCCACGCCGTGCGGGAGACGGCCTGGTTGCCCGGGTCGCCGGTCAGGATCTCGCGGAGCTTGTCCGCACTGAGCACGGAGGCGGGCGGGAACAGCGTGGCCAGGGTGGACTTGCCGCTGCCGCTGATGCCGAGCAGGACCAGCAGGCAGGTCTCGGGCAGGCCGAGCGCCGCCAAGGCGCGGCGGGTCTCTGCGGTGCTCATCGGAGAGCCTCCGACGCCCGCGGGAAGGTGGTGCCTTCCAGCGGGCCGGCGGCGACCGCGACGGCAAGCGCGCGGCGCAGCAGTTCGGGGCCGATGTCCGGCGGCACCCCGTGGACCAGGCTCGTGTGGAGGGTGTCCAGGATGTCGGTGAGGTGCAGCGCGAGGTCGGCGACGTGGTGGTAGGCGGCCAGCAGGTCCGCCAGCTCGTCGCCGGTGCGCGGGTGGAACCGCATCGCCTGCAGGACCCGCAGGACCTGTTCGCGCTCCAGGGTGCCGCCGGTGACGGGCAGCTGTCGGATAACCTCCTCAACCCGGTCGAGCTGGGCGTCCTCGGTCAGGGCGGTGAGCTCCTCCAGGACGTCGTCGTCCAGGTGAGCGCTCGCGCCGTAATTGATCAGCCGGTCGCGGGGTTCCACGGGCTCGGTCCTTTCGGCGGGGCCCGGCGCGGCGAACTGCCACAGCAGCGGCCACAGCCGGTCGTTGCGGCCCCAGTCGGGGTCGGCGATGGTGAGCTGGCGGGCGGCGGCCTGGCGCAGGACGGCGGGGCCGGCGCCGGGCAGGAGCAGGTGCAGGTCGGCCCGGTCGCGTCGGGCGCCGAAGGCGGCGTCGGGCTCGCCGTCGTACTGCGAGACCGTCACGCCTCCCAGCCCGCTCAGCCGGGTGAAGCGCGGGAAGCGGTACTCGACGGCGAGCAGCCCGCGTGCGTGAGCCTGGGTGCGCAGGCGGCGGCGCAGGCGGCGGTCGGCCACGAGGAGGACCACGGCGGCGCGGCGCGTGGTCGGCTTGCCGTCGCCGTCGAACTGGGTGTCCTGGCCGTACTGGGAGGCCAGGGTGAGCAGTCCGGCGCGGTTGAGGCCGGCCAGGAGAGCCGTCGGGCCGCCCTCCGCGTTGGTGGGAATGTGGAAGGCGGCGCAGGTCAGCACGTCGGTGCGGCCGTCCATCCAGTCGGCCACGGCGTCGGCGACCTCGCCGAGCGAGCGGAGGGCCGGGTGGGGCCGGTCGGCGGCGGCCGGGCCTTGGAGAGGCTGGGAGGGGGTGGCGGTCACGGTGCGGTCTTCCTCTCGGATCGGGGCGGCGGGTGGGGGGCGCAACCGTCTGGACCCGCCACGAGTTGGCTGGGTACTGGTCGTCAGGTCCGGCTGAGCGAGGCGTCCTTGCGTCGGCGGTACTCGTCCCGCCAGGCGGCCGGGTCGAGGTCGGCGCGGTAGGCGATCTCGCGGGCGATGTCGGTGAACTCCCCGAGGTCGAGTTCCTCGCGGAGCTGTGCGGCGAGGTGGTAGGCGCGGCGGGGGTCGTACTGCTCCAGCTCCGCGAGCAGCCGGTTGGCGACGTAGGCGGATCCGGCGGCGTGGATGTGCGCGGTCGCCGCCCACCCGTCCTGGGCCTGGCGGGCGTCGGTGACAGCCTCCTCCGAGGTGATGACTCGCTTGAGCATCTCGGTGTAGAGGGTGGTGTGGTGGCTGTCGCGGTCGGGGAGGGGCAGCGCCGGAGCGCTGCCGAGGGGGGTGGCCGGGTCTGGGCCCGGCACCCGGATCGCGGGGACGGTCTGCTTCGTGGCCATCTGCAGGCCGACGAAGCGCTCGCCCCTGATCACGACCGCGGTGGCGGGCTTGGTGGCGTCGAGCCAGAGGGTGTCGCCGCTGGTGCTCCACCGGCGCAGGGCGTCTGTGTCGAGGCCGGCCGGAGAGGCGGTGGCGTTGCGCAGGTAGGGGGCGAGGCGGGCTCGCCAGTCGAGGACCGGGTATGCGGTGCTGACCGGGAGGTGCAGGCCGCTGCCGGCGGTGTGGGCGTCCAGGCGCTGACCGTCGCTGACCAGGCGGACGTCCTCGTCGTGGCCGCGCGAGCTGGCCCACTGGTGCAGGGCGTCGGCATCGGTGTCCCGCAGGACGGCGTGCCAGGCGCCGGAGGTCTCGTGGAGGTGGGCGGTGCCCACGGCGATGGCCGTCCTGTCCGTGGTGACGGCGTGGAGCCGCAGCTCGACGACATCGAGCAGCGTGGCGGCTCCCTTGCTCCACACCGTGCTGTCGGCGCGGTGGGGCGCGGTCTGGGCAAGGATCCGGGCCAGCTCGGTGGCCGAGACGGTGGTGATGGGCGAGGGCAGGGTCATGGTGGCCTCCGAGGGCATGGAAGGTATGTGGCGCGGGGGCGGCGGGGTAGCCGCGAAGTCTTCTGCGGTGCCCCGGAGTTGCCACGGGGTCCGAGTGGTGGAGGCGTCCTGCTCCAGCGGCGGATCCCCTGGTGCTGACTGGATGTCAGCCGAACAGGGCGAGCTGGCTGTCCGCCGCCGGGGTGGGCGGGGCGGCGGGCTCCGGCCGGGGGTGCTCCGCCTCCGCGTCGTCGGGGCTGTCGGTGCCCTCGGGCGGACGGAGGGACCGCTCGTGGGCGAGGCGGGCACGGCCCGTCTCGGTGAGCTGGGGACCGTCGGGGCCGTCCGAGAGCAGGCCACCCCAGAACAGGTAGACGACGCTGTTGGGGACGGCGTGGATCGGGTACCGGTCGCGGTCGTAGCGCAGGTGTCCTGACTCGGCCGCTTCCAGCAAGGCCGTGTTCACCGGCTTGTCGGCGGGCCAGTCGTCGAAGACGTCGGCCACCGGCTCAGGCCCTGCCTGCGCGCAGGTGTCGGATCTTCGCGCACGGCCCAGCGGTGGCGCAGTGCGACTCCCAGCTGGTCACCGGGTTGCTCGTGCCGTGCATCTCGTTGGCGACTGCGGTGACGATCTCCATCAGGTTGGGGTCCTGGGGGCGGCACCGCTCGGCGTGGTGGCGGACGTGCTTGCGGGCATTGCGGGCCATCCAGCGCCGGTCGTGCGGTCCGCGGTTGTCCATGGCGACCTCGTGGTCGTAGCCCGAGCCGCTGGGGTGGCAGTGCTCGCAGTGCTGGCTCACCCTCGGGATCTTCGTCCCGTCGGGGCCGTCCTTGAGGTACTCGTAGACGGTGACCTTGCCGCCCAGCGGGTGGTCGAACTCGACCACGATGCCTTCACCGGCCGGGTTCCAGGTGGTGGCGGGCAGGAGGTCGTCCCAGCCGGTGCCGTGCGGCCAGCCGCCGTAGTTCACGCCCTGGGTGAGGTCCAGGGAGGCGGGCTCGGCGATGGGGGCCGCCTGGTAGGCGCGGACCTGGTCGATGGGGCCGGCGTGGGTGACCGAGTGCTCCTCGGACTCCAGGAACAGCAGCCCGTAGCCCTCCGGCTGGCGGCGTTCGGTGAAGAACTCCTCCATCTGCGCGAAGTGCGGGTGGTTGGGGAGCAGGATGCCGCTGAGCGTGACGCGGTAGTGCTCGGCCCCGGTGACGTAGGTGGGGTTGGTCGGGCTGACGGAGTGAAGGTTCATGGCGGACGGTCCTTCTCGATCGGCTGGTGCTCCGGGCCGGGTGGGTGGCGGCCGCACCACCGAGGTGGTGGTGCGGCCGGGGTGTCAGCAGGCGGGCGAGCCGTCGCCGTGGATGCCGTCCGGGTCCCAGCCCGGGTCGATGAACCGGCGGACGCGGAGGCCGAAGTAGAGCTCGGCGTGCCGGGCCTCGCCCTGCTCGTCGTGGGCCTCTGCGGCCCGGATCAGCTCCTCCTCGGTCATCTCGTCGCCGGACTTGTTGAGCCAGCTCTCGTTCTCGTACGGGGTGAGGTCCACCTGTGGTCGTCTCCTACTTGAGGGGCAGGCTCTTGAGGTTCTTGCGGATGTACTCGCGGGTGTAGCCGAGGGCGTCGGCGGCGTCGACCTGGCGGATGCGCTTGGAGGCGATCTCGTCGCGGACGGCGGTCCAGAAGACGCGGTCGACCTCGGCGTGGTCGTCCTCGCGCTTGCGTTGGGCGGCCGTCAGTCGCTTGCGGGCGGCGGCGAGTACGGCGGCTGCGTCGTCGCTACCGGGTTCGGGGGTCTCTTCGGGCTGAGGGGTCATGGCCGGGGGCTCCGTTCGGATCAGGGACTATGGGCTCTCCCCTCTGTCTCCTCCTGGAGCGGGTGGGTGGCCCGGGACGGCCGACGATGCTTGCCGGCTGGACGGTCGTCCCGGGGCGGCGTCAGCGGTGGCGGATGTCGCCCTTGATCGTGTTGGTGGTGAGCCGCACCTGCGGCGTGGCGGTGAAGCCGGTGGTCGTGATGTCGCCCTTGACGGTCTGGAGGTCGAGGTGGCCGGCGTGGACGGTCCCCCGGCGGGCGCCGACCTGGATGTCCCCGCGGACGGTGGTGACGGTGAGCGGGCCGCCGTCGAACCGGTGAACCGCGATGTCGCCGCTGGTGGAGGTCAGCCGGGCGCCCCTGCGGCGGAGCCGTCCGATCGTGATATCCCCGGAGGTGCTGGTCACGACGGCTTCGCGAAGGTCGGCGTCCTCGGCCGCGACGTCGCCGGAGATGGTGGTGACGGCGGCTTTGCTGTAGGCACCGGCGAGGGTGAGGTCGGCGCTGCCGTCGCTGAGTACGCTGATCTCACTGTCGGGCGGGAGCTGGACGTCGACCTGGATGATGCCCGGCCCCTCGATGAGGGGGGTGCCGTCGGCCGTGATGGTCCGCCCGCCACCGCTGTGGTGGACGATCTTCAAGTACCCCAGGTCCCCCAGCAGCTGCATGTTGCCGGTGCCGTGCTGGACGAAGGTCGCGCCGCCCCGCAGGGCCCGGTTGGTGTAGGTCGGTCCGATGACCGTGCCGACGACTGCGACGGGGCCGGTGGCAGCCGTGTGGTCGTCCTCGGGGGCGGGGACGGTGACTTTCAGGCTGCCGTCGCGCTCGCTCGCGGTGGCGGCGGCAACGGCGTCAACTGCCGCACCCTCGGTGCCGATGGTGCGCAGGGTGACAACTGCGCGGCTGGTGAGGGGGCTGGTGGTGATCCTGACGTGGCCGGACGTGATGCCGAGTTCGAAGCGGATCGGGCCCTCGGCCCGGGCGGTGATGACCCTCTCGGTGGTCATGGAGTTCCTCTCGGGTGGTCCTGGTGCCCTTGGCGGGGGTGCCCGGTGTGAGTCGCGACCGTGGTGGTGGTCAGGGCCGGGTGGCGGTGACGGTGCCCCGGTAGTCGGCGAGGTGGCCCGGGTGAAGCGGTCCGTCGAGCCACGGGATCAGGTCCGGGCCGATGCCCGCCGGGTCGGCACCGGGGGCGATCCGCTCGACCCGCGTGCGGATCAGCTGCAGGCGGCAGTGTGCGACGTCTAGGTCGTACGCACGCTGGGCCGCCTCGGAGCGCAGGTGCGCCAGCTCGGACTCGGCGGCGGCCAGGTCGCCCTTCGTGGCGCGGTGGGCGTCCGCCTTGGTCTCCAGCTGCGTGGCGGTGGCGGCGAGCGTGCTCTCGGCCTGGTCCGCGCGGTGGCGCAGCCAGCCGAGCTTCCGGGTGGTGGTGATGCGGAGCATCGGTGAGCCTCCTGGGCACTGGAGCGGGGGTCGGGCGGTGCCGACACCCCAAGTATGCCAACTTTTAGTTGGCCTATCAAGTGTTGGCCAACTTTATGTTGGCTCATGATTGGAGTGAGGCCCCCGATCCACGGGGCCCGGCCGCACCCACCAACACTGCGGCGCGGCCCGACACACGCGGGGCGGCCGCGCCGCACGATCAGCTACGGCCGCCCTCCAGTCGCTGGCTGGCGTAGATGTACCGCAGCCAGGTCACCGCCTCGCGCTCGCTGACCGGACCCAGCCCCTCCAGCGCCCGCAGGTGGTTGACGACGTCCACGCACTCCTGCGCGGTGCGCGGGTCACCACCGTCCCTCAGCGAGGAAATGTCGAGCATCACCGCCTGCGCGAGGACCCAGGCACGCTCCAGCTCCTCCGGGCACGGGTCCGGCCGGTGCCCGGAGGAGCTCGGGGCTCCCGCAACGGCGCTCTGCCAGTGGTGGAACGCCGTCGCCCCGGCACGCATCAGCAGTGTCACGGAGGGGAGCTCGCCGTACGCGTCCAGCACGGCAGCGTCACCGGCACCGATAGGCCGGGGGCGGACGGCGTCGGTGAGTGGGTGGTAGCGGACCGTGGACCCGTTCATCTCGACGGTCAGGGGCAGCTGCGCCTCGGCCAGGTAGAACACGGTGTCCTGAAGCTGGTCGGGCGGGGTGTCGACAGTGACGGTGCAGGCGATGACCGGCTGGCGGTCGGCCGGACTGGCGGGCATTGGGCCTCCTGAGGGACTGGAAGGTCGGGTGGAGAGGCGGAGCGTGCGGCCGCACGGATTCCAGGCGGCTGCGGCTACTTCACGGCGTTGCGGCGAACCGGACCGCCGCCCGGTCGGCTGGTGCGCTTCGGCGTCGCTGCAGGCTCGACGTGGTCCGGAGCACCGTGCGTCGCGGGCCCGAGGTCGGCTGCGTGCAGTTCGGGCCCGAGGTCGGCTCGCACGTCGGACGCCTTGAACCAGGGGTGGCCCAGCAGCGGCCGGCCCTCGGCGAGCCGCTGCATCAGGGTCAGCAGATGCGCCCCGGAGCGCACGACGATGAGCTGGCTGCCGTAGCAGAGGCGGTAGCACTCGTCCCAGGGCACGGGGACGGAGACCCCGTCGACCGTGGCGGCGGGCTGGTAGCGCAGGACCGCTCCGAAGGGCAGGTCGAGGGTGGCTGATCCGTCGGCGGCGCCGGTCCAGCTCCGGTCCCGCAACGGGCCGTCGGTGCCCAGGACGCTGCTGGAGTGCCATCGCGCTTCATACGTGGCGGCGGAGCGGGCCGCGATCTCGACCTGCTGCATCGGCGTCAGTTCCGGCTCCGTCTCCGGCTTCGCCGTCGGAGCGGGGTCCCGGCGGATCGCCGCGGCTGGCCGGTTGCGGCGGCGCTCAAGACTGATTCGCAGGGAGTAGGTGGCGTCTTCCAGGACCTCCTGGACGACGGCGGCGACGGCGATGCCGATGACGATGGATGTCACGGCCAGCTCGTCGGTCGTGCGCCGCTCCCGCAGGGCTCGGTGTGCAGCGAGGCTGGCGGCCGTTGCACCGGCAACGGTGACCAGGGACTGGGTCGCGTCGAGGGTGGCTTGCAGGACTCGCTGACTGAAAGAGCGACGGGGAATCACAGCGGGGCTCCCGGGCTTGTGGGCCGCTCACGTCGGCGGCCGGTCCTGGCAGTGGATCCCGTGACCCTTGGTGGAAACCTTGGTGACGGCCGTCGGTACCGGTACCGGTTCGGCAACGGCGCCCACCAAGGTTTCCACCAATGCTTTGACCTGCGGATTCGCTGTTCCGTCGGAAACCTTGGTGGCTTGTCGGTTTCGCTGCCACCAAGGTTTTGCACCAGCCGTCTCGTCGGCCGGGGCCGTGGTCCCGCCCGGATGGGACGGGACCACGGCGGTGGGTCAGCGGGTGCCGAACACGCCGCTGTGCGTGATGTCGAACGTCAGGCCGAGGACCGGGTGCGACCAGTGCTCGATGAGGGACTCCAGCAGTTCGTACCGCTGCTGGGCGCTCAGGGCCCGGACGCGTTCGGTGGCCGGGCCGAAGCCCTCCTTCGCCATGAGGTTGACCAGTTGTCCGCTGGCGTTGCCGTTGACCGCGGCGTCGAACAGCGCCGACGTGCTGGCCGGGGTCGCCAGCGAGCCGCCGTGGCGGCGGGCGGTCGCCTCGACCACGGCGGCCAGGTGGACGATGTGGATCGGGCCGTCGACCGGGTCGTCGGCGACGATCCGCGACAGGTCCGACCGTCCGATGCCGGTCTCGTTGATGTCCAGGACGGCGGCCAGGACCCGGGCGAGCGGGGCGGGATCGACGTCGTAGACGAACGGGTTGCGGCGGTCCTTGGGGTGGGCGCCGAAGTCCGGGCTGTCGACCCACATCAGCTCGGCGAAGACCCCGGGCAGGCCGGCCGTCTTCTTGTGGTTGCTCTCGGGCATGTGCGCTTGGGGCATGTCTGCTCCGTCTCGTGGTGCTCGGCCCGCCCGTGGTGCGGGCGGTGGATCGGCCGGGTGGCCGGTGGCCGCCTCGACGGGGTCGAGGGCGACTACGGACGGCCCGGACGGGCCCGGGCGGAAACCTTGGTGGGCTGATACCGGGCCGGTAACGGCGCTCACCAAGGTCTCCGCCAAGGCTCTGAACTGCGACATCAACGCTTTCGGGAAAACCTTGGTGACCTGATGCGTACTGCGAGCCGCTGCCACCAGGGCGCCGGTGGGCCAGCCGGTGAGCCGGTCCGCAGGAGGTCGTCCGGGGAGTCGGGCAGGCCCGCGAGGGCGGTGGCCCAGCTGGTGAACTCCTCGGCCTTGTCGTCCACGTAGACCAGGGCGCCGACCTTGACGTTGGTCACCAGCACCACGCCGGGCTGATTCCAGTACGCGGTCTCGGCCCCGCGGAGCACGATGACCTTGCGCTGCAGGTGTTCGCCGAGCCAGGTGGCGACGTCCTCGTGGAAGTCGGAGTGCCTGGCGGTGACCACTGCCAAGCACCAGCCGCCGTCCAGGAGCGTGCGCAGCCGTTGGACAGCGCCGGGCAGGGGGCCCCTGCGCAGGCGGCCGCCGTTCCACGGGCCTTCGGGGTGGATCACCCCGTCGAAGTCCACGCAGATCGTTCGTGCGGAGGGGGAGTCGGCGCCGGCGAGGGCGACGGCTCGGTCGAGCAGGTTGTTCACAGGGTGGCTCCGTGGTCTGAGGGTCGACCGGGGCCCGGCCGGTGCCGCCCGGGCCCCGAGGGGTGCGGGCGTTCAGGGCATGTCGAACGGGTTGCGGGGCGACGGCACGGCCGTCCGGCTCCGGGCGGGCCGGCCGGTGACCGTGGCCTTCCGCAGGACGCTGCGGTGGATGGTGACCTGGGGACGCAGGGAGAAGGTCAGGCCGCGCAGGGCCGGGATGGAGACGGCGGCCAGGGCCGCGGCGGTCAGGGCGGTGGCGACGGTGCGGCCGCCGTCCGGGCTGGTCTGCCACACGGTCGCCAGGGTGGCCGCGGACCATCCGGTCCAGGCGAGCCGGGAGACGGCCGAGCCCAGGAGGAACGACAGCAGCGCGGTGACCACGCCGGTGGCCTTCCACACGATGTAGGTGTCGGCGCTGCTGATCGGCAGGCCGGCGGTGTGCTGGTCGAGGTAGAGGCGCACCGGGCCGGTGATGGTGCCGGTGATGCCGACGATCCGGGCGTTCTCGCCGCTCTGGGCGAGCACGTGGTGCGCGACCGAGAAGACGGCGAGGGCCCCGTAGAGGACGAACGCGGCGATCAGCACCCCGGCGAGGATGCGGACCCAGCGGGCGGATCCCCGCCAGCCCTGGTCGAGGGCTTCGACCAGGTCCTCGCGGCGGCGGTCGAGGAAGGTGCCGGGCGCGGTGGCCTTCGCCCAGCGGGCCCGGGCGGCGGCCTTGAGGGTGCGCCGCCCGGCGGCCGGGGCGGCCGCCACGGTGGGCTCAGCGGGACTGGTGGTGGTCGGGGTGTCGGTGTTCATGGTCTGCTCCCGGATCTGGACAGGCTGAGGGGTTCGGCATGCGGGCCCGGCCGTGGTGGCCGGGCCCGTCTTGGCGTGGTGCTGAAGGCTGCGGCAGGGTCAGCGGCCGGTGGAGGCCGGGGCGGCGAGGGCCGGCGCTTCGGTCGCCAGGGCCCACGGGCCGTCGGTGAGCAGGCGGCCGGCCAGGCCATGGGCCGGGCTGCGGTGGTCGCCGTAGAAGGGGTGCAGCATCGGCACGCCCCGGTGCCAGCGGTCGAAGTGCCGCCACACGAAACCGAGCGGGTTGTAGGTCTCCCCGTCGCGCAGGTACGCGGCCTGCAGGTCCCACTCGCGGCCGCTGGCGGGGTCGCTCCAGCGGGCGGAGCCGATCTCCGTCTCCAGGACCGGCTGCCCGTGTCCGTCGATCCGGCGGTCCATCCAGGAGACGGTGCACAGGTAGCCGGCGTGGTCCCAGGTGTTCGGGTGCGGGGCGCCGGGGCTGTGCGTGTCGATGTGGACCGCCAGGTCACGCAGGGGCACTCGGCCGCGCAGCTCGGCCAGGACCAGCTGCGCCCGGCCTGCCTTGACCGGCAGGACGTAGCGGTCGCCGCTCGTGCCGGTGCCTTCGGTGTTGGCGATCCAGCCGCGGAGGGACGCGTAGACGCGGCCGTCCTGGTCCGGGGCGGCTTCGGTGACCTCCCAGTCGGCGAGGACGAGTTCCTCGCCGCTGCTGAAGGTCAGGGTGCTGTGTTCGGTGTCGGCGATGCGGTGGGCGGGGACGTTCCAGGTCTTCATCCGGTGCTCTCCTCGCGGGATGTGGTGCGGGCCGGCGCGGTCGGGCACGTCGCCCGGCCGCGCCGGCGGCGCCGGGCGGTGGCCCGGCCGGGTCGGTCAGGGAATGAGGGGCGCCCGGACGGGCGCGAGAGGCGACCCGTCCGCGTCGCCGTCGGCCTCGGCGGCCAGCTCGTCGAACCGGTCGGGTGCGCAGGCGCTGCACACGTCTTCCGTCACCAGCCCAGGAACCCACCAGCAGCCGCCCTTGCACGGGTCGTCCTCGGTGCAGCCGCAGCGCACGCAGCGGGCCTCGGCCGGGTCGGCGAAGGCCTCGAAGAGGGCGTCGATCAGCGCGCGGCGGGGGCCCGAGTCGGGGTCCGCGAGTGTGACCTGCCAGGCCCGCTCGGCGGCGGCGACAGCGTCCTTGCCTGCGCCCTTCCACACCAGACGGCGGACGGTCTCGGGCGGCATCCAGTCGCCGAACCGGGTGAACGGCTGCCCGTTGACGGCCGTGACGACGACACCTGTCCGCGTACTCGTTGAAGTGGCTCTGGCAAGATTTTCGTAGCCGGAGATCGCCAGGGCTCGGCAGTGGGCAGCCTGTGACGGTGCTCTCCTGAACTGGCTTCGCTGTTGCCGCACTTGACGGATGTGGTGGTGCTGTCGGTCGATACCTCCGGGCCCGTCGTGATGGTCCGGGCTCGTACTCGGTCCCGGGAGCCGGCTGGGTGCACGGGGTGCGGGGTGTTGAGCGGGTGGGTCCACAGTCGCTACGTGCGGCAGCTGGCCGACGCCACGATCGGTGGGCGTCCGGTCCGGATCGAGCTGAGCGTGCGGCGCCTGTACTGCGAGGCGGCGGCCTGCGCGAAGGCGACCTTCGCCGAGCAGATCCCTGGACTGACGGTGCGCTACCAACGTCGAACTCCGTTGCTGCAAGGGTTGGTTGAAAAAATCGGTGTGATACTGGCGGGCCGGGGCGGAGCTCGGATGCTGCGCGTGCTGAACATCGTGCTGTCGCGCTCCGCGGTGCTGTCCCAGGTGATGCGGATGCCACTTCCACCGGTGGTGACGCCCAAGGTGTTGGGGGTGGACGACTTCGCGCTCCGCAAGGGCGATACGTACGGCACGCTGCTGGTCGATGCCACCACCCGTCTGCCGGTGACGCTCTGGGAGGGCCGGGACGCCGGGCAGCTGAGCCAGTGGTTGCGCGGGCATCCAGGGGTTGAGATCGCCTGCCGCGACGGCTCGCTCGCCTACCGGCAGGGCATCGCAGCCGGTGCCCCGAACGCTGTCCAGGTCAGCGACCGCTTCCACCTGTGGCAAGGCCTGTCCCGCCGTGTCCAGGAGATCGCCGCCGCCCATCGCGGCTGTCTGCCCACTGCCCTGCCACCTGCCGAACCGACGGCCCCGCAGGTTGCCGAGACGACCAGGACCGGTCCCGGCCCGGTCGACACGCCTGCTGCCCGGCACGCCCGTCGGCTGTTCGAAGCCGTCCGTGCCCTGACCGACACCGGCCGTCCGGTCAGTGCGGTGGCCCGGGAACTCGGGCTCGACCGCCGCACCGTGAGCAAGTACGCCCGGGCCCGCACCTGGCAGGAGGTGATGCGCCGTGCTCCCCGCCGCCCGTCCGCCCTGGACCCCTACCTCGACCACCTGCAACAACGCTGGGACGAAGGCGAGCACAGCGCGAAAATCCTTCACCAGGAGCTCCTGGGCAAGGGCTATCCGGGCCACTACCAGCGAGTGAAGATGGCCATCGCGCCGCTGCGGCGCGGGCTGCCGCTGGACGAGCCACGCGAACGCCCGCCCTCTCCACGCGAGACAGCACGCTGGATCATCACCGCACCACACCGGCACAGCCTCCAGACCGCGGAACGTCTGCGCCGACTGCTCGAACACTGCCCGGAACTGAACCGCACCCACGACCTGGTCCGCCAGTTCGCCACCATGCTCGACACCCGCGACGACACCCCCCTGACCGGCTGGCTCGACCAACTCACCGCCAGCGGCCTGCCACCCCTCGCCGGCATCGCCGCAGCCCTGCGCGAAGACCAGGAAGCAGTGCGGCAGGGGATCACCACCACCTACAACTCCGGCGTCAACGAAGGCCGCATCACCGACCTCAAGCTCCAAAAGCGCATCATGGCAGGACGCGCCGGCGTCCCACTCCTACGCCACCGCGTCGTCCTGATCGCCCACCTGCGCCGCCGCTACTGAACGTGCGGTGCCGGCCGAGGCCCTCCGCTGGGGAGTCATCGCTCGATTGCCAGTGGCTGACCAGGTCCTACCAGGCCGTGCGCTTGTCCTGACGCTCCGCCGAGAAGCCCGCCGGCACTGCCGTTTCCGCCTGCCACAGCAGCCCTGGGTCGGGCGGGAACTCATCAGTTGCCGGCACCGGAGGGTGCAGGCGCCTGTGACCGGGGAGAGAGACCTCGGTCAGCACCCCGTCTCGCATCATCCACAACCCGAAGCAGTCGTCCTCCTCGTCATGGATCAGTACCTGCACGCTCTCCGGGCGCGGCCACTCCAGGGATTCCAGATGCCGCAGCAGACCGGACCGCGGGCGCACCCGGTTGAACTCGATCATCCAACCGTCAGCGAACATGGCGAGCTGCTCGAAGTGGCCGCCCCAGCTACGCGAGTCATCCCGCCGGGTCAACGGCTCCATCACCCCGTTCGCATACTGCGCCAACACAATGACCTGCGCGATTCTGCTCATGACGAAGTATCAGCGCAGCCGTGGGCTCGGCGGCAATCGAATTGGGGGTGGTGGGCTCACCGAACCCCACCCGACGATCTTCGGCTACGAAAATCTTGCCAGAGCCACTTTCACCTGTACGCCGACAACACCGTCGGGCCGCAGGTCCTCGGCGGTGTCGGGCTGGTGCTCGACGTACAGCAGGCCGTAACTCTCGGCCACCAGGCGCAGGGTGTGGAGGGCCTGCGGGTCGGCGACGAAGCCGGAGACCGCCGTGCGCTGCGCCCACCAGTCCTGGCCCTGGTCAGGACCGTGTTCGCCGGGCTGGCTGGCGTTGGTGACGTAGCCGGCCCTGTTGGCCAGGGCGAGGGCCCGCACCAGGCCGGGGGTGTCGGTGGTCTCGGAGTCCGGGCCGTAGCCGGGGACGTAGCCGGGCCAGGAGGCGCGGGTGCCCTCCAGCCACTGGGCGGTCAGCTCGCCGAGGTCGGCGAGAGTGGCGGCACTGCGCCAGGCCCGCCGGTCGGCACGGCTCATGATCAGGTGTCGGAACAGGGACATGGTGGTCAGGCCGCCTTCCGCAGGGTGCTCTGGTCGATGCAGGGCTCGCACTGCTGCCGCTGCGGCGTCAGGTGGTCGCCGTCCAGCCACAGGTGCCGGGGGCAGAAGTGCTGCCCGCAGCCGGTGACGGCCGTATCGTCCGGGCCGCTGCCGCATCGGGAGGCGGGACCGAGGTCGATCTCGGTGTCGCACCCGGCCTCGTCGCAGGTGGCCGCCTGGTCGTTGATGTCCAGGGCGGCGGCCAGGACGGCGGGGAGGGTGAAGGTGAGTGTGTTGCCCAAGGCGTCCTCCTGGATGCTGTGGTCGGCCGGTCGGCCGGTAACGCCCCCGGAGCGCGGCCGCCCGCCCCTGCCGGTGGGCGGGGCGGGCGGTTGGCCGGTGACGAAGCCGTAGGACCGGACGTTGGCTGGTTGACGACCGGCACCGGTCAGAGCCCGGCGATACGGTCGCTTCTGTCGTCAGCCGTTGTTGTTGACCGTGCCCTTCCACCCGGCGGACTGCTGGCCGATGTTGGTGGTGCGGTGCTCGGGCCGGTACGACCACGCGTAGACAGGGCCGGTGGCGGTCGCGCTGGAGTTGTCGCCGGTGGCGGTCGCGGACGCGGCGCCGCCGGCTGCGGCGGCGCGGTTCATGGCCTTGAACTTGCCGAGCAGCAGCAGCACCCCGGCCGCGACGGCGACGACGGTGATGGACACCCACATGAGGACCTCCGTGAGGCCGTCGGCGTGCTCGGCAGCCAGGCCGGCCCCGGCACCCGACAGCAGCACGAAGCCTCCGGCGGCGACCAAGGCGACCGAGCCGAGCAGCACGCCCTGCTGCACGGAGCGGGGCAGGCCCGGGTCGGCGGGCGGCTGGGCCGGAGCGGCCGGGGCGGGCTGCGCCTGCACCGCGATCGCGGAGAACGGGTTGAACACCGGGATGGGCGCGACCTGCCCGTCGATGAGGGCCGGGACGAACTGGGTGCCGTCGTACTGGTCGGGGCGGAGCGGGACGGCGATGATCTGGCCGTCGATGATCGCCGGGCTGTAGCTGGCACTGAGCAGGTCGATCTGCGGCTCGGTGCGGGCCGGGCCGACGGGCTGGGTCCGGGTGCGGTCGGTGAGGTCCACGTCGTTCTCCTTCTGGGGTGGTGTGCGGTTCGGGGCGGCGGGGCTGTTCGCGGCGCCGGGCGCCTTCTGGGGCTGCCGGACCCGGCCGCCTCGATCGGCGGCGGGGGTCCGGCAGCCCTCGGAGAGGCCGGGAGCAGGCAGGTGGCGCAGGCCGGTCAGATCGGCTCGCCCTCCTCGAAGGCGAGCAGCAACTCGCTCAGAGCGGCGTTGGTGAACCACCGGGTCTCGGACCAGGGGAGCCCGGCGTACTCGGCCGGCTCGTAGGTGAGCGTCGCCTCGGCAGCGTCCGCGTCGTCGTCCTCGCAGCCGTCGAACGCGAGGAGCAGGATCGTCAGCTGCGCCAGGTCGAGCAGGCGCCTGTCCCGGTAGTCGGAGCCGTCCTCGGCGTGAAGTTCCAGGAGGACCTCCGTCGGCTCGGTCTCCGGCGGGGTCTCGGTGCCGGCGGACGGGCGGGCGGGGGCGGGGGTGTGGTGCATGGCGGGTCCTTCTCTCGGTTGTCAGGAGGCCAGGTTGGAGACGAGGGAGGCGACGCTGGCGATCAGCTCACTGACGGCGGGGGCGATCGCGGTCTGCGCGGCGAAGAAACCGGCGCCGGCGAGCGGCAGCGCCGCCAGGACGCGCACCTGCTTGCGGTAGAGCAGCACGCCGGAGACGACGACGGTTAAGGCCAGAAGGGACACGGTCACGGGTGCTCCTCGGTGCGTTGGGTGGTGGCAGGCGAAAGGGGTCAGGCGCTCGGCAGCGGCGGCCAGGCCCGGAAGGGGTGGGGGTCGCCGAACTGGGGGGTCAGCAGCCCCATGCCGGGCAGGACCTGGTCCCGGCGGTGGCCCGGCCGTCCGGCGAGCAAGTCGACCAGGTTGCCGCCGCGGAAGTAGCGGGTGAGGAGTCCACTGGGCGGGGCGTCGGGGGTGTCGACCGCGCGCAGGCTCAGGCCGGCCAGGCGGGCGAAGGGGGTGATCGACTCCAGCAGGTGCCCGATCTTCGGGTCGGCGTCGATCAGGAGGGTGAGCCGCACCAGCGTCAGGGTGATCAACGGGTTCTCGGCGGTAGGCCGGAAGGGGCCGAGCGTCGGGTCGCAGGCGAGAGCGCGGGTCCGGGTGAGGACGAGTTCCTGGAGCTCGGTCAGCAACCTGATGGCGTTGCCCGTGGTGTCGGCGGCGCGGTCCGGGACTGCGGTCGCCGTCTGGGGGCCGGCGAGGTCGACCAGCACGGAGGTGACCATGTCCGTGCCGGCCTCGGCGGCCATCAGGGTGTCCAGCAGGGTGGTGGTGCCGCTGCCGGGCACTCCGGTGATGCGGGTCGGGATGGCCCCGGTGGGCTCGAACAGCGCCAGTTCGGCGTCGTTGCCCTCGGGGTGGCGGCCGATCGAGACGGTGCCGGACTTCGGGTCGAACAGGGTGGTGGGTGCGGGCCGGGTTGGCATGGTCCGCAGAGCGGTGAGGGCGGGGTGGGTGAGGGAGGTGTCCATCAGGGTCTCTTCCAGACAGAGGCGGGGGGCGGGCGCGGGGGGGGGGGGGGCCCCCCCCCGGGGGGGGGGGGGGGTGGGGGGGGGGGGGGGGGGGGGGGGGGGGGCCGGCCCCCCCGGT
>NZ_JBIWML010000029.1:0-98129 GCF_044766665.1 Kitasatospora sp. NPDC101801 | reverse complement strand
TTCCTGATCGACGACACCTCGATCAACACCACCAGCTGACCCCCGGTCAGTAACCACACTCCGGACCCCGGCCGCCGCGAGCAGCCGGGGTCCGGGTGCTACCCGGCCGAACCGCCGCCCGACGGACCGCCGCCCGCCGAGCCGTTGCCGGCCGACGCACCGCCCGGCTGACCCGGCGTCACCGAACCGGCCGAACCGCCGCTGCGGGGCGCCCCGACGGACGGCCCGGACGAGCCACCCGACGAGCCACCGGCGGACGACGGTGCCGAGGAGGTGCCCTTGCTCGTCGACGCCGACCCGGAGCCCGAGGAGGTACCGGTACCGGAGCCGGAGGGCGAGACCGGGGCCGACGGCGAGCCACCGAGCTGGTGGGCGTACGACTGCCCGCTCGACGGGTCGACCACCACGACGTCCTTCAGCGGGGACGGCGCCGGGCTCACCGCCACCACGTCCTGCTCCCGGAACGACGGCCACGGCGTGCCCGAGAAGGCCGGCGGGGTCACCGACAGCACCGGCGGCAGCAGCGGGTTGCCGCAGGCGCAGCGCACCCGGGGCAGCCCCTCGGCGTCGATCAGCACGGCGGTGCCGCTCTGCAGCACCGCCTGGTACGGCGTGGCCGCACCGTTGGCGAAACCGTGGTTGGTCACCCGGGTGTCCACCCGCAGCACCACCGAGGTGAGCGCACGCAGGTAGTCGCCGACCGCACCCGGGTCGATCCCCTCCACGGCCGCCCAGGCCCTGGCCCTGTCCGGGTTGGCGCCCAGGAACTCGGCCAGCCGGGGCACGTCGCAGCTGGCCACCTGCCGGCTGCCGCCGTACAGGCCGGGGTCCGACCCCTGCACGGTACGGGCGCCGGAGCCGGTGGCCGAGGCGGTGGTGGCGGCCGACGCGGTCGAGGCCGCCGTGGTCGCCGCGACCGCGACCGAGCCGGTGAACGGATCGGGTCCGGTGGCCGCGACCGGTTGCAGGGCGACCTGCGGGGCCGCCTCGGTTTTGCCGCCCGAGTCACGGGTGGTCAGCACCACGGTCAGCACGGCGGCGGCCACCACCACGGCCGTCAGCAGCGCGATCAGCCGGGGTCTGCGCCACCAGGCCCGGGGCGGCCGGTCACCGGAGGCCGTCACCAGGGTGCGGCCGCCGGGCGGTGGCCCGCCCCCGTCGGCCAGGCCGGTCGAGCCGAGGCCGCTCGAGCCCGCCACCGTCCCGCCACCGGTCGGCGGTTCGGCCGCCGAGGGCCCGGAGAGCGGGCCGGACGGCGGACCGGCCGCACTCCCGCCCGAGGTCGGCGGCCCACCGGTACCGCCCGGCTCGGACACCGGGCCGGACGGGGGCACCGTCGGCGGGCCGGACGGCGGCTCGGACGGCGGCGGTTGCGACGGCCGTCCTTCCTGCGGCGGCCGCCCTGACGAAGGGTCGGACGGCGGCGGATCGGACGGCGGTTGGGAACTCACGGCCTGCCTCCACACCTGGTCTCCCCCGCTGCTTCATTGTCCGGGCGCCCGCCCCCGGCGGCTCGCCGGAGACCGCCGGTTGGCCCAAGCTGGGGTGATCGGACCACGGCACCGCAGGTCCGCCAGGAGGCACCATGCAGCCGACCGCGCACTCGGCCCGCCCGGGCCGGTGGACCCCGTGGGCGGACGCCCTGTGGGCCGTCCTCGGCACCCTGGCGGCGATGACCGCACTGGCCGCCCTCGGGCTCTGGGCGGCCGGCGCCGACCAGCTGCCCGGGTCCACCGCCTTCCCCGCCGTGGTCGCCGCCACCGTGCTGATGGCGGTCGGCGTCCCGGTCCAACTCACCGGCGGCGCCGCCTTCCTGGCCGAGGCGCACGGCGGCCTCGCCGTGCTGCCGCTCTCGGTCACCCTGCTCGGCGCGCTGACCCTGGCCCGGCTGTTCCTGCGCCCGCTCCGGCTCCGGGCGGTGGCCACCCCGGGCGAACTGGCCGGCCGGGCGGCCCGGGCGGCGGTGCTCTGGCTCGCCCTGCTGCTCCTGCTCCGGCTGCCCGCCCACCAGAGCTTCACCGTCCGCACCGGCGATCCGCCGGCCGACAGCCTGGGCGCGGCCTTCGGCGCGGCACCCACCGTCGGCTTCCGGACCGACCTGCTGCCGACCGTCGGTCTCGGCCTGCTCTGGCTCGCCCTGGTCCTGCTGCTGACCATGCTCGCCGCCCGCAGCGCGCCGCTGCCACCGGCCCTGCTCCGCCACCGGGCGGCCGTCCGGCCCGCCGCCCACGCGGTGCTCACCCTGCTGCTCGGCACGGTGGC
Source organism: Kitasatospora sp. NPDC101801 (assembly GCF_044766665.1). Taxonomy (NCBI): domain Bacteria; kingdom Bacillati; phylum Actinomycetota; class Actinomycetes; order Kitasatosporales; family Streptomycetaceae; genus Kitasatospora; species Kitasatospora sp. NPDC101801. The sequence continues at coordinate 95,867 of NZ_JBIWML010000029.1, read as the reverse complement.
GCTCGCCCTGGTCGGCGGGCTGGTCTCGGCGGCCGTGGACGGCCGCCCGCGCCAGACCCTCGCCGTGGTCCTGCTGGCCCTGCCCAACCTGGCCTGGCTCGCCCTCGGGCTCGGCTTCGGCGCGTCCTGGCACGGCTCGGTCGGCGGTGACCTCGGCCTGCCGGTGCCCCGGCTGCTGACCGACGTGCTGCGCACCCAGGACGGCCGGGACGTCACGCTCGATCTCCGTACGCTGGCCGCCCAGGACGGCCGGGCCTGGCTGCTCGCGGTGCTGGTCGCCGTCCTGCTGCTGCTCACCGGTCTGGGCGCGGCCCTGCACTCACCGCCCGGCCTGCCGCTCCGGCGGTACGCCGCCCAGCTGGCGGCCGCACTCGGCGTCGCCATGCTGCTGATCGGCCTGCTGACCCGGATCTCGGCCGAGGTCGGCCTGTCCCTGCTCGGCTTCGACGCGGCGGGCGGCGGCGCCTCGCTCACCCCCCGCCTGCTGCTCTCCGTCCCGCTGGCCGCCGCCTGGGGCGCCCTCGCGGGCCTGCTCGGCGCGCTCGCCGCCCGCCGGCTCCGCCGCCGCGCAGCCCGGCCGCCTCCGGCAGCGCCGACGGGCCCAGCCGACCGGCCCGTTGAGCCGGGGTGAGGGCGCCGGCCAGCTCGATCAGGGCCAGCGGATTGCCCCGGGCCTCCTCGATCACCCGGTCCGCGACGTACGGCGGCAGGTCGGGCACCAGCTCGGCGGCGGCCGCCCGGTCGAGGCCCTCGACCAGCAGCTGCGGCAGCCCCTTCACGGCCGCGCCGGGCGCCCCGTCGCGGACCGCGAACAGCATCACCACGCCCTCCGCCCGCAGCCGGCGCGCGGCGAAGGTCAGCAGGTCCACCGACGGCTGGTCGACCCACTGCGCATCGTCGACCAGGCAGAGCAGCGGGCCGTCGGCTGCGGCCTCCGAGAGCATGGTGAGCACCGCGAGGCCGACGGTGAACCGGTCCCGGACTCCGTCGGCGGTCAGCCCGAAGATCGCCCGGAGCGCTGCGGCCTGCGGCTCCGGCAGCGTCCCGACCAGGTCCAGGACGGGCAGGAACAGCTGGTGCAGGCCGCCGAAGGCCAGCTCCATCTCGGACTCGATGCCCTCGACCCGCAGCACCCGCAGGCCGTCGGCCCGCTCGGCGGCCCAGTCCAGCAACGCGGTCTTGCCGATGCCGGCCTCGCCGTGCAGCAGCAGGACACCGCTGGTCCCCTGCCGGGCGTCGGCGAGCAACTGCCCGATCCGGTCCCGCTCCGCGTTCCGCCCCCGCACGCCGTGCCCCTGTCCGCTCTGTTCCGATCGTCCCGCCCCCGGGCGGGCGCTTCGGGGCCATTCTCACTGGTCAGGGGCGCCCCTGACCAACGGCGGGGCGAGCGCGGCCGGAGCCCGGGGGCAGGGGGTTGCCCAGGGCTCCGGCCGTGGGAGGGGTCGACCGCTGGAGGACCGGCCGACCGGCCCGGCGGCCCGCAACTCGGGGGTGCTGGGGGCCGCCGTGCCCGGAATGCTAGACCCCCGCCGAGAGCAGCGAAAGAGCTGTGACCAGGCATTTTCCGGGCGCGAACATGCCAGCGGACGCCCTCGGCGGTTGGCTCAGCCGGTCGCCCCGCCGGTTCTGGCGATGGTCACCAGCCGGTCGGCGAGCCGACGGACCAGACCGGCGGCGGCGCCCAGGAACTCCTTGCGCTCCGGCAGGCCGGCCGCACTGCCGAAGCTCGGGGCGAAGTGGTAGCCGAGCAGGGCGGAGGCGCAGGCGGCCGCGTCCCGCGCGGCGGCCAGGGTCTCGACGTCCGGGTGCTCCTCGTCCGGACCGGCGGCCCGGCCGAGGTCACCGACCAGCAGGCTGGTCCGCAGCATCAGCACCAGCCGCTCGTGGTCGGGCAGGTTCGGCGACGCCCCCGCCACCACCTCCTCGCGCACCGGCCCGTACGCCTGCCGCAGCGCCGCCAGGTCCTCGCCGGCCTGCGCGGCGGTGGTCTCCGCCGCCACCAGGTGCGCTTCGGCGGCGCCCAGCAGCGCGGTCGCCAGCATCACCGCCCGCACCTCGTCGCCGACCACCTCGTCCGGCCGCCATTCGATCCCCAGCACCGCGAGTGCTTCGCGCAGTTGGTCGGCGTGGTCGCGTGCGTGGTCCACCATGCGGGGTCCCTTCCCGGAGACGATCCTCAGACTCTACGAACGCCACGGCCGGAACGGCTCACCGGCACCGCCTCCGGCGCTCCGCCGTCACCCGGGCACCGCCGGCGCCGCGAGGTGGTCCGCCGGCGGGGCCCCCTACCGTCCCGGGCGGGCGGCCGGCCGTCAGGACCGGAGCAGCCCGTCCAGGAAGGCGTTGCCGAAGACCCGGTGCGGGTCGTGCCGGTCCAGCACGGCCACCGCCTCGTCCCAGCCCGGGCCCTCGCCCACCCGGAGGCTGTCCGGGATCACCCGGCCGAGCACGTCCGGGTCGGCCCAGGCGGCGTCCTCGGTGTAGGCCCAGCCCTTGGCCCACTCGACCCGCAGCCCGGCCCGGCCGCCGTCGAAGCTGCGCAGCAGGGCCTGTTCGAGGTCGCGGCAGAACCGGTGCAGCCCGGGGGTGCCGGGCAGGCTGAGGATGTCGACCCAGACCGCGGTGTCCCACTCCGGGCGGGCCGGGTCGGGCCGGACGGCGGAGAGCAGCGGCGGCCGGGCACCGGGCACGCCGGAGCCGGCCGGGTCGTCCAGGCCGGTCACCCGGATCTCGACGGCCCCGTTCACCGGGTACTCGCCGCGCTGCTGGTACTCCGTCAGCAGCCGCTGGTAGGCGGCGGTGAACTCGCTGACCGCCCACTGGAGATCGGCCCGCCGGACCAGCACCGCGTACCCGCTGGCGGTGACCCGCAGGGTGGTCGGCCGGACGTACTGGAGCACCGCCCTGGAAGGGCCCCAGAGGTCGGAGCGCAGGCCGTCCGCGAGCAGGTGGCCGAGCAGGTCCCCGGTGAGCAGGCTGCGCAGCAGACCGGAGGAGAGCAGCACGTCGGTCAGGTCGCCGGTGAGGCCGATCTTGGTGATCAGGAACTGGAGCTGGCCGAAAGTCGGGGCCAACCCCCAGGCTCCCGCCACCAGTTGTCCGGCGAGCTCGGCCACCGGCTTCGGGATGTTGTCGGAGAAGGGATAGTTGTACGGCTCGGTGACGCTGCGGGCCGCGAACGGACGGTTGGGGGTGACTCGCCAGGTCTTCAGCCAGGGGTGCGAGGTGAAGGCGTACCAGATCGCCTCGGCCCGGCCGTCCCGGTCGACGAAGTCGGCGAACGTCCGGTTGCCGGATCCGCCCGGTGCGGCGAAGAGTTCGGTGGCCGGGACGTCCGTCCGGCTGACGCAGCGCAGGTTCCGGTCGGCGCCGACCCGGAGCACCACCTCGGTCAGGAAGGCCCGGCCCAGCTGGACCAGGAAGGCGGCGCTGTCGGCCTCGGACCGGTCGAACTCCCGCAGCACGTAACGGCCCTGGGCCTGGTCCCAGACCACCGCGGTGAGCGCGACGACCTGGTTGCTGACCGAGCCGTAGCCGTGCCCGGCGGGCGCGGTCTCGCCGACGGCCGGGACGGCCGTGCCGTGACCCCCGACGGCCAGCACGCCGCCGACGGTGAGGTCGCCGGGGGCCGGGCAGCCGGTGACGCCGAGGCCGTGCCCGGCCAGGTGGCCGAGCAGCTCCTCCATCGAGGCTCCGGTCTGCACCCGGACGGTCGGGGCGCCGGCCACCGAACTCCCGGTCAGCGCCATCGCGGTGAGGTGCTGGGTGCTGTCGACCAGCAGCACCCGGGCCGAGGCCGGGGTGCCCGGCGCGACGGTGAGCGGTGCCCAGCCGTGCCGGTGGCCCTGCGGGCGCAGCCGCCAGCCCGCGCCGCGCGCCCAGTCGGCGAGTTCGGCGACCTGCTGGGGGCGGTCCGGCGCGCAGACCCAGAGCGGGTCGGTCCGGACCTCCCCGGCCCAGTTCTCGTACACCCGCTGGTACGGCACCAGACCGGCCGGCAGTCCGGTCGGCGCGGCGCCGACCGCCTGCGCGTGGTCCGGCCCCACGGTGCCGCGTAGCAGCCAGGCGGCGCCACCGCCGCCGAGTGCGGCGAGCGCCTTACGGCGGGTCAGTCCAGGGGTGTTGTCGTACTGCTGTCGGCTCGTCACGCTCCGACGCTATCAACGGAGGGGTTCGGGACGTGGGCGTTCAACATCATCCGCAGCCGGGCGGCCGCGTGGAGCGGCCGTACCCGTCAGGCCCGCCCCCACTGCGGGGAGCGGCCCAGCGCGACCAGGATCCGGTCCAGCGGGCTCGACCCCGGGTCGGCGGGCAGGGCGGGTTCGAAGGCGCTGCCGGGGGCCAGCCGGGAGTCGCCGTCGGGGACGGCCAGCGCCACCGCCAGGGCGGTGTCCAGCAGTTCGGGATCGGCGTGGTAGTCGAGCCCGAGGGAGGCGGCCAGGTCCCAGCCGTGCGCCACGGCGTCGACCAGGTGGAAACCGACGGCCTGGCCCGCCGGGAACGGGAACGGGCTGCTGAACTCGGGCAGGGCGAACAGCGGTTCAGGACCCGCGAGTTCGCCGAAGGCGGCCAGCGCCTCGGCGGCGGCGGCCTCGTGACGCTTCGGCAGGTCGGCGGTGACCGGCCCGACCGCCCACCGGTCGAGTTCGCCGCCCCGCCCGCGTGCGGCGGCGGCGAAGCCCAGGTGCTGGGCGGTCAGGTGGGCGAGCAGCTCGCCCAGCGTCCAGGCGGCGCAGGGGGTGGGCCGGGCGAAGTCCTCGGGGGTGATCCGGTGGGCCAGGTCGAGGCTGATCCGGACCGCCAGCGCGTCCAGGCGACGCAGTCGGTCGAAGGCTTCCGGCTCCATGGTGAAAGGCATGCCCTGACGATGTTGCCGGGGTGGGCCGGGAGTCAAGTGCGTTCGGAGCGGCCCCGGCCGGCGGACGGATCTCCGCCGGCCGGGGCCGCCGGGGACTACTGGGTGGTGATGGTGAAGGAGGTGCCCGGCTGGCGGACGATGTCCCCGGTGGCCGAGTTGGTGACGGTCACGTTCGACAGGGTCGCGCTGCCCCGGGCACCGGACATCGCCAGGATGCCCGCGCCGTTGTCGGACTTGTCGATGCTGACGTTCGAGATCTTGACGTCGGGGATGGTCCCGCCGCCGGTCTTGAACTGGATGCCGTCGTACGTGCTGTCGTGGATCTCGGTGTCCCGGATCACCACACCCGGGATGTCCAGGTTGGCGGCGAACAGGGTGAGTGCGCCGAACTCCTGGTCCTCGTTCCAGAACGCCCCGCCGCTGCGGTAGATCGCGTTGTTGGCGATCAGCGTCTGCCCGGAGAAGGGCAGCGGGTCGTGGTCGGTGGCGAGCATGATGCCCGGGTAGTTGGCGGTGTCGTGGACCAGGTTGTTCTCGATCTTGTTCCCGTAACCGCCGTAGACGGCGATCCCGGTGGCCCGCCAAGGGAGTTGGACGGTGTTGTTGGTGAAGCTGTTGTCGTGGCCGATGTCCACCGAGGTGTTCTTGACGTACTTGTTGGCCCAGACCGCGAGCGCGTCGTCCCCGGTGGTCCGGAAGGTCGAGTTGAACACCTTGGAGTTGCGGGTGCCGTTGGAGAAGTTGATCCCGTCGGCGTAGGTGTCCCTGACCCGCATACCGGTGAACTGGAGCCCGTCCGCCGGGTTCCACAGGTCCGGGATGTTGTCGTAGTCGCGGCCCACCCAGACGCCGACGTTGGCGTGCTCGATCCAGACGTTGCTGATCTTCGTGTTCTTGCCGAACCGGCCGTTCAGCCCGACGCCGCCCTCCGACCCGTCCGGGCCGCCCCGGATCCGGCCGGACCCGAAGATCGCGAGGTCGGAGATCTGGGTGTTGTCGTCGATGTCGAAGCCGAAGTTGCCCTCGTGCGGGTGGTTGATCCCACCGGTCGCCAGGTGCGGTTCGGTGAGCGTGTAGAGCTGCGAGTGCCACATGCCCGCACCGCGGATGGTGACGTCCCGGATGCCGACCTGGTTGTAGGTGCCCCGGTTCAGCGGGTCGTCGGTGAGGATCTTCTTCTCCTGGCGCCACTGTCCCGCCGGGATCCAGACGCAGGCGATGCTGCCGTTCTGATCCGCCGTCACCGCCGCCTGGATCGCGGTGGTGTCGTCCAGACCGTCGTCGGGCACGGCGCCGAAGTCGGTGATCGAGGTGCACTCGGCCGGCTTGGCCGTCGGCGGGGCCACCTGCTCGAGGTCGACCAGGTCGACCGCGTAGAAGGCGGCGGTGTCCCCGGCGTCGCGCTGCAGGCGGAACTTCGTCCCGGCCGGGTAGCTCTGCGCGAGCAGCGCGTGCGCCTCGTCGAACAGCCGGCGGGCGTCGGCCTGCGGGGTGTTGGTGAGCCCCTCCGGCTGGTCGGTGGTGCCGTACAGCCAGCTGTGCTTGGACGACAGGTTCAGCTTCTGCACGAAGGTGCCGTTGGCGTAGAGGCTCAGCGTCGCGTCGGCGCCACCACCGCCCGCCGCGTCCGGGATCGAGTTGCGCACCACGATCGAGTTGGTCGGCACGGTCGAGGTGATCTCGACGTACTGGCCGGTGCTGGTCAGCCGGACGGACTTGCGGCCGGAGGACTCGGAGGCGAAGTTGGTGTGCCCGAAGGTGCGGGTGGCGTCCGCCTGGAGCAGCTCGCCCTGGTACTGGCCGTCCTCGGCCTCGTACGAGGTGTACGGCGCGGCCGCGCCCCGGCCGACCACGATCGGCTTGGCCAGGACGTTGTTGGTCTCGTTGGTCTCCGTCGCGGTGCCGGTCGCGTCGGCCGTGACGGTGATGGTCGCGCCGCCGCTGACGGCCGTCCAGCTGCCGGTGACCGGCAGGCTGACGGTCTGTCCGGCCGCGACCGCCGGGGTGGCGGTGTTCAGCGTCGCCGTGCCGACCGTCAGGCGGGTGACCCCGGCGGGTGCCGGGTCGATGCCCCGGTTGCGCAGCTGCACGGTGAACGAGGTGGGCGCACCGGCGGCCGGGCTCGCCGGGTTCGGGGTGACGTCCAGCACCTCCAGGTCCGGGCCGGGCGCCTGGGTGACGGTGATCGGGGAACTGGCGGCCAGCAGGTTGTTGTCCTCGTTCCGCTCCCGGACGGAGTTGTCGGCGTCCACCCGGGCGCTCGGCAGGTACGTGCCCTGCGGGCGGGTCCCGATGTTCTTGGACACCGTCACCGACTCGCCGACGGCCAGGGCCGGCAGCGCCGTGCTGTCGGCGAGCGCGCCGCCGAGCAGGAAGTCGACGGTGTCGGCGGGGGCGGGGAGGGTGCCGATGTTCTTCACGGTGGCGCGCAGCATCAGGGCGGTGACCTCGTTCGGGCTCACCGGGGTCCACGACACGTCGGTGACCGTCAGGTCCGGGTTCGGCGCGGGGGTGCCGATGACCTGGAGTTCGGCGACCTGCCCGGCGGGCGCGCCGGTGTTGGCGGCGATGCTCAGCCGGAGGTCGGCGACCCGCGAAGTGACCGGGATGGTCACGGTGTTGGCCCCGCTCGCCGGGTCGAAGCGGTAGTCGGCGGCCGCCTTCAGACTGGTGAAGCCGGTGGCGCCGTCCTCCCGTCCGAGCACCTGGATGTTCTGGGTCCGGGCACCCCACGCCGGGTCGGGGTTGAGCTTCACCACGACCCGCTGGAGATCGGCGTTCGCGCCCAGCTTGACCGTCAGGGTGCTGGGCAGCGCTCCGGCGGCGCCCTCCCAGTAGGTGGTCACGTTGTTGTCGTTGGCGTTGGCCGGAACGAAGGTCCAGGCCTGCCCGGACGCCTCGATCGGCTTGCCCGCCGCGAGGTTGGTCCCCGGCGTGCCGGGGTCGCCGGGGCGGGTGACCGGGCTGCTCGGGTCGGACTGGTTGCCGGCCGCGTCCTTGGCCCGCACGGTGTACGTGACGCTCGCCGAGGCGGGCTGGCTGTCGGTCCAGGTCCGGACGGTGGCGGCCACGCTCGCCTTCAACTGACCGTCCGCGTAGACGTCGTAGCCGGTGACACCGACGTTGTCGGTGGACGCGTCCCAGGTCAGCCTGATCTGCCCGGCGGCGGGCTCGGTGTAGGCGAGGTTGCCGGGCGCGGTCGGCTTGACGGTGTCGCCGGGGTTCTCCCCGGGCCGGGTCACCGGCGCGCTCGGGTTGGACTGGTTGCCCGCCGCGTCCTTGGCCCGCACGGTGTACGTGACGGTCTCCCCGGCGGGGCGGCTGTCGGTGTACGTCAGCACGTCGCCCGCCACGCCTGCCAGCAACTGCCCGTTGGCGTAAACGTCGTAGCCGATCACCTTGACGTTGTCACTGGCGGCACCCCAGGCCAGTCTGATCTTCCCGGGCTCCGGCTGGCTGTACGTCAGACCGGTCGGCGCCGTCGGCGCCTGGGTGTCACCGCCGACCGGCCCGTACGCCTCGAACTCGGACACCTGGGCGGCCGGCCAGGCGCTGTTGGCGGTGAACAGCAGCCGGAGGTAGCGGGTGGTGCTGGTGGGGAGCGAGACCGTGACGACGTTCCCGGCGGCCGGGTCGAAGCTGTAGGCGGCTGCGGCCAGCAGGTCGGTGAAGGCACTGCCGTCGGTGGAGCCCTGCACCTTCAGGGTCTGGCTGCGCTGCTCCCAGCCGCTCGGCAGCTTCAGCACCAGCCGGTTGACCTGTGCCGCCGCGCCCAGGTCGCCCTGGAGCCACTGCGGGAAGGCGTTGGCCGAGCTCTCCCAGTAGCTGGCCTGGCTGCCGTCCGCGGCGTTCCCGGCCGGGTAGGCGCCGACCGCGCTGCTCGCGCTGAGGGTACGGCCCTGGAGCAGGTTGGCCGAGGCGGCGGTCGCTCCGTACACCTCGACCTCGGAGAACTGGGCGGCCGGCCAGGCGCCGTTCGCCGCGACCTGGACCCGTACGTAACGGGCCGTGGCGGCCGGGAAGTTGATCCGGACGGTGTTGCCGGTGCCCTGGTCGAAGGAGTAGGCCGCCGAGCCGACCACGGTGCTGAAGGCGGCCCCGTCCACGGAGCCGAGCACGGTCAGCGTCTCGGAGCGGCTCCCCCAGCCGACCGGCAGCTTGAGCGCCACCTGGTCGATCGGGGCGGCACTGCCCAGGTCGACCTGGACCCACTGCGGGAGTGCGCCGTTGCCGCTCTCCCAGTAGCTCGCCTGGTTGCCGTCGTTGACGTTGCCGACCACGTACTGACCGTTGGCACTGCTGGCGCTCACCGCCTTCCCGGCGGCCAGGTTGGGGCCACCCGCCGCGTGGACCGGCGGCAGCGGCCCCGCGAGCAGGAGCATTCCCACCACGGTCGACGTCGCCGTCAGCCGCGGGAGTATGCGCTTCGATCTCATGACATCCCTCTGTCTCTCGATAGGCGGGGGAGGTGGGAGTCGAGAAAATGACTGTCTTTTGTTGGCTTTTTGCGCGAAGGCACCCAAGAGTTACAGGGGGATGACGAGAGTGTCAACGGATCCGACACGGTCTGCGGACGTGGGCATGCCGAAGACCCGCACGGCTCGGGGCGGCCACGCGGGTCTCGGCAGAAGCGGGCGGACGGGGGCGGGGCGGGCGGGCCCGCGCGGGGTCAGACGCGCCTGGCGGCCCACACCGTGCGTTCGGTGCGCACCGCCAGGTCGTCCCGCCGCAGGATGCTCAACGGGCTTTCGGGGTCGAGGAGTTGATCGAGGGCCGCAAGGTCGTCGGCTGCCAGGGCGTGGGCGGCGTTGCCCCGCAGGCGCTTCAGGCTGCTCATCGCGTAGCGTCCGACTCCCGCGTTGTCGGCGCCGGCCACGTCGACTGCGATCGTCCGTTCGCTCTCGACCGCGAACCCGGCGGCGGTCAGCTTCGGGCCCCAGTCCGCGCCCCGGTGCGGCAGGCGCTCGGCGTGCTGGTGGGTGAGCGCACCGTGACAGCGGTCCTCCAGGCCGGGCCGTTCCGCCGGTGCGTCGGCGGGCAGGAAGCGGGGGAAGCCCGCCAGCTCCACCACGGCGAACAGCCCGCCGGGCACGAGCAGTTCGTGCACCGTGCGCAGAGCCCGGTCGGGGTCGGCCAGGTGGTGCAGCGACGCCGACGCCCACACCAGGTCCGGTCGGCCGAGCGCCGGCCAGTCCCCGTCGAGGTCGGCCGGCACCGGACGCACCCGGTCGGCCACCCCGAGCGCCTCGGCCTTGGCCCGCAGCCGGTCCAGGTGGCTGGGCGACGCGTCCACGGCGGCCACCTCCGCCTCCGGGAAACGCGTGAGCAGGGCGAAGGTACCGGCGCCCGTCCCGCAGCCCAGGTCCACGATCCGCCGTGGACTCCGCTCGACCGGCAGTCCGGCGGTGACGGCCGCGAGGTGTTCGGCGAGCACCTCCGCGTCCAGGTCGAGGATCTCCGCCTGACCGTCCGGGTCCCGGGCGGGGTGCGGAGCGCTGTGGAGGTGGCCGTGGGGTGCGCGGTGCGGCGAAGCGTGGGTCATGCCGGCCAGGCTAGGCGGCCCGTGCCGATCCGGCAGCATCGATCCCGGTCTGCGCAAGACGATGACCGGCCGGACGGCCGCAGGCGCAAGACTCTGCCGGTCGGGCTCAGCCGTCGGCACCGCGCTGGTGACTGCGCCGGGCGTCCCGGTCGAAGATGCCCAGGATCTCGCACGGCCCGCCCTCGGCCCCGATCGCGTGCGGCAGCATGGTGGGGAACTCCGCCGCCTGGTTGGTCTCCACCCGGATCCGCCGGTCACCCAGCAGCAGGACCGCCGTCCCGGACAGCACCACCAGCCACTCGCGCCCGGGATGGGCCCGCATCCGGGCCGGGCCCTCGGGGGGCGGGCTCGTCATCCGCTGCCGGATCACCGTCATGCCCGGGTCCGACCTGACCGGCCAGCGCATCTGCGCGTGCGCCGCGTCGATCACCGGACTGGTGATGACGTCGTCGGTGGCGGTCTCCACCAGCTGGTCCAGCGAGGTGTCCAGGGCCCGTGCCAGGATGACGAGTTGATCCAGCGCCAGCCGTCGCTGCCCGTTCTCGATCCGGCTCAGGGTGGACTGACTGACCTTCGCCCGGCCCGCCAGCTCCTCCAGGGACCAGCCCTGGGCCACCCGCAGGGCCCGGATCCGCTGGCGCACCAGGCCGTCCAGATCGCCACTGTCTTGCGTCATGCGCAACATCGTATGCCGTTATCGCACGACGCGCCTGTCATCGCCACCATCGCGGCCGGGGCGCTCGGCGGCGCCCACCTCAACGCCGACCTCGCCGCCGCCGAGGTGATGGACGCCGCCCAGGCAGCCGAGCTGACCCGGGCGCTTCGGCCCCGGCCGGCCGTCCGGATCCACTGCGCCTTCACCGCGGGCCGCCTGTTCCGGGACGTCGCCGCCGAGCTCGCCCCCCGACACCGACGTCCGCATCCTGGGCCTGGCTTGCCGTCGGTCCTGGGCCCGCGCGCCAGGAGCGGGCTCAGTCCATCCTCTGCTGCTGCATTTCCACCTCCCGCTCCGGCGGCGGGCCGACCGCGACGACCGTGGTCCTGAGCGAGTCCCCCAGGGAGTCGTCCAGGACGGCGCCGAAGATCACGTTCGCGTCCCTGTCCGCCTCCAAGGTCACCAGTACGACCACCTCCTGGACCTCCTCGTAGCGCAGGTCCGAGCTGCCGGCCACCGAGATGATCACGCCCCGGGCCGCCCGCAGGTTCTGTTCGGTCAGCTGGCTGCTGATCGCGGCCGCCGCCGACCGGGCCGCCCGGCGGGGGCCGGACGCCTCCCCGATCGCGATGACCGCCGGACCGGCCCCCGTCAGCATCTGGCGGACCGCCCCGTACCCGATGCTGATCAGCCCCGGCGTGGTGATCAGGTCGGTGAGGCCCCGCACCGCGTTCACGAGCACCTGGTCCGCGAGGCGGAAGCCGTCCGCGATGCTGGCCCGGTGCCCCGACAGCGACAGCAGACGGTCGTTGGGGATCACCATGACGGCATCACACGCCGCGGTGAGGGCCTCGATCCCCTCGTTCGCCTGCTCCCCCCGGCGTCTGCCCTCGAAGCTGAACGGCCGGGTCACCACGCCGATGGTGAGGGCCCCCAGCCGGCGGGCGGCGGACGCGACCACCGGCGCACCTCCGGTGCCCGTCCCGCCACCCTCCCCGCAGGCCACGAACACCAACTCCGAGCCGCTGAGCACCTCTTCGATGTCGCCGAGGTGCAGCTCCGCGACCATCCGGCCGAGTTCGGGGTTCGCTCCCGCGCCGAGGCCGCGAACGAGCTCCCGGCCGATGTCCAGCTTGATGTCGGCGTCGCTCAGCAGCAGGGCCTGGGCATCCGTGTTGATCGCGATGAACTCGACGTCGGCCACGCCGTCCTCGATCATCCGGTTGACCGCGTTGATCCCCCCGCCGCCGATACCGACGACCTTGATCGCCAGATCCTGCGCGGTGAACCCCGGCGCGGGTGCCGAACCGCCGCGACCGCCACCGGACCGAGGCGGCTGCCAGCGGAGGTTGCGCGCCAGGGCGAGCCGATCTCCCTCACCGGTCTGACTGTGGCTCGGCGCGGGGAACCGCCGGTCCACCAACTGCTGCGTCACCGCCCGGGCCACGGTGCCGAGCGAGAGCAGCTCCGGTGCGTTCGGCACCCCCGTGGTCAGCACCTTGAGCAGCTCCCCGGTGAAGGCCGTGTTGCGCTCGCCCGGCGGTGCCAGCGAGATCGAGTCCCGGGCGGAGGAGCTGAGGGTGTACGCGCTCGCCGCCGCGAGCTGCCGCTCCACGAAGGAGGTCGGATCGGCCATCGGATGGGCCATCCCGCTGAAGCAACAGTCCAGCAGCACCACCGCGTTCGTGGCCCGGCGCTGCTGGATGAGGTCCCGCGCGATGCTGAACCGCAGTGCCCGGAACAGGAGGTTGTCCGAGGTGGTGGAGGCCGTGGTGAGCAACAGGTCGGCGTCAACCGTCGACCCGTGCCCCGCGTAGTACACCAGCAGGGTGTCCCGCGCTGCCCTGGCCGCCGCGTGGACGGCTTCGAGCACCGGTCCCGAGTCGGTCGGGTTGAGGATCGTCGTGCAGTGCTCGGGCGGGAGGCCCCAGAGCTGCGGGTCCGTCAGGGCGTCCCGGAGATCGGTCAGGTTCCGCTCGACCGCGGGCAGCGGCTGCCACCGCTCGGCCTCCGCGTAGGTGGAGACCCCGATCAGCACGGCCCTGGACAGTTCGGGATCGGGCAGCCGGCTCACGCGCCCGCCCCACGGCCCGGCACGTTCTCCGGCGGGGTCTCCAACTGCCGGTACAGCGCCAGGACTTCCTCGGCGTTGCGGGCCCTGGTGACGTCGATCTCCACTGTCCGTTCCCCCTGGGTGATCCTGAGCCGGACCCCGGGCCGACGCCCGGCCAGCCAACCGCACAGCGCCTGCACCAAGGTCACCCCGACACCGCCCGCGCCGAAGGCGAGCAGCAATCCCTCGCTCAGCACCCCCATGGCGCCGGAGGCCACCGGACCGACCAACGCGTCGACCCGTACCGACCGCAGATCGGGGTCGGCCAGCAACGTCCGCTTCAGGGAAGCGACTTCGGCACCGGATCGGTCGGTGCCGACGATATCCACAGCCATCTGCATGTGCCAAGTGTGTCCGGTCGGGCAGCTCCGCGTCCGGCTTCCGGGTGATCCTGCGACCCCGGCCGCTCAGCGCCGCTCGGGCGGGAGCAGGGCCGCGAGGCCGTCCAGGATGCGCTGCAGGCCGAACTCGAACCGGGCGTCCATGTCCGGGTCGGTCAGGTCCTCGGCCATCGCGACCAGGTTGGGGTAGGTCTCCGGCGGCAGGGCCCGCAGGCGCTCGCCGGCGGCCACCACCACCTCGCGGCGGCCCGCGCCCAGCGCCTCGGCGGCCGCGAGCGGGGACTGCTCCTGGAGCACGAAGCCCTGCACGTACGCGCCGAGCAGGTACGAAGCCATGGCAGCGTCGGCGGCCGAGAATCCGGCCTCACGCAGGCGGTCGAGCTGATCCTCCATCAGGCCCAGCAGGTGGCGCCCGGGGGCCAGCCGGCCCGCGACCACCTTGGCCGCGTCCCGCTTGTCCAGCAGCAGCCGCCGGTGCCGCAGGCCGTACTCGCGGAACTGCTCGCGCCAGTGGCCCGTCCGGGGCGGCGGCTCGGCGCCCGCCATCAGCTCGTCGTTGAGCAGGTCGAGCAGCTCTTCCTTGTTCCGGACGTGCCAGTACAGCGAGGCCGCCTTGACCCCGACCTCGGCGGCGACCCTGCGCATGGACAGCCCGGCCAGACCGTCCCGCTCCAGCACCCGCAGGGCCGCCTGGGCCAGTGACTCCCTGGTCAGGGCCGGTACCGACGGTTCGTCCTGTGCGGGCACGGGCACCGCCCCTCCTGTGCGTCCGGGGATTGGGCTTGCAATCTAACACCGTTAGGGGCATTCTGGGCCGCCATCGCCCCTAACGCCGTTAGGGATCATCGACCGGAGGGGGTCCCGATGGAGAGGTCGAGTACGCCGCGCAAGCGGCTGGCGCTCGCGACGCTCTGCGTCACCATGTTCATGGCCATGCTGGACAACGTCATCGTCAACATCGCGCTGCCCCGGATCGGGCAGGACCTGCACACCGGCATCAGCGGCCTGCAGTGGGTCGCCGAGGGGTACAGCCTGGTCTACGCCGCGCTGCTGCTGACCGGCGGCGCGCTCGGCGACCGCTACGGCCGGACCCGGGTGTTTCGGCTCGGCCTGGCACTGTTCACCCTCGGCTCGGCCGCCGCCGCGCTGGCCGGTACGCCCGGCCTGCTGATCGCCGCCCGGATGCTCCAGGGAGTCGGCGCCGCGCTGCTCACCCCCGGCAGCCTGGCCATCCTCCGGCACGTCTTCACCGACGAACGCGAGCGCGCCCGCGCGATCGGCCTGTGGTCCGGGGTCTCCGCGCTCGGCCTCTCGATCGGCCCGGTGATCGGCGGCCCGATGGTGGACGCCTTCGGCTGGGCCAGCGTGTTCTGGATCAACGTCCCGGTCGGCGTCCTCGGCCTGGTGCTGGCCGCCCGGACCCTGCCCGACCTGGCCCCCCGCGCCCGCCGGATCGACCTGACCGGCCTGGCGCTCTCCGCCACCGGCCTGGGCGCGCTGGTCTACGGACTGATCGAGGGCCCCGCCCGGGGCTGGACCGACTCCGTGATCCTGGCCTGCGCGGCCGCCGCGGCCGTCCTGCTGACCGCCTTCGTGCTGCTCGAACTCCGGCTCGCCGAACCGATGCTGGAGCTCCGGCTGTTCCGCGACCGGGTGCTCTGCGGCGCACTGCTGAGCGGCTTCATGGTCAGCTTCGGGATGTTCGGCGCGATGTTCTTCCTGCCGCTGATGCTCCAGGGCGTGCTCGGCTGGGCACCCACCGACGCCGGTGCGGCGGGCCTGCCGATGACCGCCGCCATCGTGTTCGCGGCCCCGCTCTCCGGCCGGCTGACCACCCGGTACGGCCCCCGGCTCCCGGTGGTGCTGGGCATCGCCCTGTGCGCGGCCGGCCTCGGCGGGCTCTCCCTGTACGGCGACCAGGCGCGCTACCCCGAGTACCTCTGGACGCTCTGCACCATGGGCCTCGGCATGGGCCTGACCTTCACCCCGGTGTCGATCTCCGTGCTCCAGTGGGTCAGCGCGGACCTCACCGGCATGGCCGCGGCCACCGTCAACACCCTGCGCGAACTCGGCGGGGTGCTCGGCATCGCGGTCCTGGGCGCACTGCTGGCGAACCGGCTCACCGGCAGTCTCACCACCGCCTTCGACCGGCTCGGCCTTCCCGCCGAGGCGGCCGGCCGGACCGCCGACGCCTTCGTCGGCCACAGCGGCGGCGCGGGCACGGCGGCCGGCGCCCTGCCCGGGCCGGTCCAGGCCGCCGTGGACCACGCGTTCGTCGACGGCCTGCACCTCGCACTGCGCTGCGGCTCGGCCGCGCTCGCGGTCACCGCCGTCCTGGTGGCCCTGCTGCTCGGACGCCTCAGCGGCGGTACCGCCCGCCCGCCCGCCGAGGCCCGGGTGGCACCCGTCAAGCAGCCCGCCGGGTAGCCCCTCCCCGGCCGGACACCGGTCAGCGCCCGCCCGCCTCGAACACCGGCCAGGCCCAGGCGGGTGGCGCGGGCACCGGCTCGGGCAGCGCCACCACCGGGACCACCTCGGTCGGCGTCGGCACGGCATCGGCGGGCGCCACCGCCGTCTCCCCCGCCGCCCGCAGCGCGGCCACCAGCGCCAGACAGCTGTCGAAGCGCTGCTCCGGGGTCTTGGCCAGCGCCTTGGCCAGCACCTCGTCGACCGCGCCGGGCAGGTCCGGGCGCAGCGCGGTGACCGGCGGCACCGGGTCGTTCAGGTGCGCCCAGAGCAGCGCGAGGTCGTCGTCCCGGCGGAACGGGGGCGCGCCGGTCAGCTCCTCGTACACCACGCAGGCCAGGCTGTAGACGTCGCAGCGGCCGTCCACCGGCTTGCCGGAGATCTGCTCGGGGGCGACGTAGTCGAGGGTGCCGACGAACTGGCCGACGGTGGTCAGGCCGGTCAGCGAGAGCGACTTCTTGGTCAGGCCGAAGTCGGTCAGGTAGACGTGCTCGGGGTGCTCGCTGTCGGTGCCCTCGGCGACCAGGATGTTGCCGGGTTTGACGTCCCGGTGCACCAGGTCGTGGGCGTGCGCGGCGTCCAGCGCGGACGCCACCTGGGCGGTGATCCGGACCGTCTGACGGATGCTCAGCGGGCCCTGCCGGTCGAGCAGGGCCCGCAGGTCCCGGCCCTGGACGTAGCGCATCGCGATGTAGAGCACCCCCTCGGCCTCGCCGGCCTCGTAGACCGGGACGATGTGCGGGTGGTCGATCGCGGCGGCCACCTTGGACTCCCGGGCGAACCGCTGCCGGAACACGTCGTTCCTGGCCAGTTCGGGGGCGAGCAGCTTGACCGCGACGATCCGGCCGAGCCGCAGGTCCTCCGCCTGGTGCACCACCGCCATCCCGCCGCGCCCGATCACCCTGCCCAGCCGGTAGCCGGCCAGCTGACGCCCGGTCAGGTCGGACTGCACGGTCGGGCTCACGGCGCGCCCCGCCCGCTGTCGGCGGGCTCCACCGTGGCGTAGGTCTGCAGCTGGGCGCCCTCGCAGTAGTACCAGCGCCCCCGGTCCAGGTCGAGCAGCCAGGCGGCCGGGCCGTCGATCACCGCGCCGATCCGCAGTCCGGCGCTGCGGCTGCGGAAGCCCTCCAGGTCGATCCGCCCGTCGGCGTACTGCTCCACCAGCGCCCGGTAGGCCCCGAGCGCGGACTCCAGCGCGGCGAGCAGCGCGCGCGGGTCCGCGGTGGTGCCCAGCGGCTGCGCGGTGCCGGGCGGGCGGTGCGGCAGCGCGACCAGCAGCCGGCCGTCCACCCAGGCGGACCAGGCGTTGGAGCAGACCACCCGGGCCCAGTCGCCACTGGTCTCGGTCAGCATCACCGGCAGCAGCGGGTCCAGCCGGGCGGACTGCCGGGCCGGGTCGGGGCTCTCCCAGGTCGGCAGCCCGCCCTCGGGCACGACATGGGTCGGCCGGAACTCGTACGGGCTGGTCATCGCCGCTACCCGCGCATCACGGCCGGCTCGTGCCGCCGCAGCAGCCGGGCGACCAGCAGGCCGAACAGCAGCGAGAGCGCCGCGAGCACACCGAGGTCGAGCAGCCAGACCCCGAGGCCGTGCCGGAACAACGGGTCCTCGGTGAGCTTGCCGGGCACCAGCTGGTGCAGGTCGACGCTGGCCGCCATCGCCGCCAGCGCCCAGCGGGACGGGATCAGGTACGACAGCTGGTTCAGCACCGGGACGCCGTTCAGCTGGAGCAGCGCGCCGCAGAACACCACCTGGACGATGGCGAGCAGCACCAGCAGCGGCATCGTGACCTCCTCCTTCTTCACCAGCGCGGAGATCAGCAGCCCGAGCATCATCGCGGTGAAGGAGAGCATCGCGACCGCGATGGTGATCTCCACCAGCGGTGGCAGCACCACCCCACCGCCGCCCGCCGGTCTGAGCTGGACCCCGGCCAGGCCGACCATGGTCAGTACCACCGCCTGGGCCACCGTGACGGTGCCCAACACGACGATCTTCGACCAGAGGTAGGCGGATCTGGACAGGCCGACGGCTCTCTCGCGCTGGTAGATGGTCCGCTCCTTGACCAGCTCCCGGACGGCGTTGGCCGCGCCGGTGAGCACGCCGCCGACGCAGAGGATCAGCAGGCCGTTCAGCGCGGTCTCCTGGGTGAGCTTGCCGCCGGCCAGTGCGCGGGCCATCGCGCCCATCACGAACGGCAGCGCGATCATCACCGCCAGGAAGGTCCGGTCGGCGGTCAGCGCGGTGGCGTAGCGCCGTACCAGCGTGCCCAGTTGGGACCACCAGCCCTGCGGCGGCCGGACCGGCGCCGGGGGCACCACGGCCTGGCCGGCGCGGGCCGGGCGGTCCATCGCGTCGGCGATGTACCGGCGGTACGCGTCCGAGTCGCGGTACTGCCCGGCCCAGTCCCGGGCCCGGTCGTTCTCGAACGCCTCGAAGGCCTCCGGCCACTGGCCGAAGCCGACGAAGTCCAGGGTCTCAGCGGGCGGTCCGTAGAACGCGATCCTCCCGCCGGGTGCGAGCAGCAGCAGCCGGTCGCACAGGTCGAGGCTGAGCACGCTGTGGGTGACCACGATGACGGTGCGTCCGTCGTCGGCCAGGTCGCGCAGCATGTGCATCACCGAGCGGTCCATCCCCGGGTCCAGGCCCGAGGTGGGCTCGTCCAGGAAGAGCAGCGAGGGTTTGGTGAGCAGTTCCAAGGCCACGCTGACCCGCTTGCGCTGGCCGCCGGAGAGGCTGGAGATCACCTGGTCGGCGCGCTGTTCCAGGCCGAGTTCGGTGATCACCTCGGCGACCCGGGCGGCCCGCTCGGCGGGCTCGGTGTCGCCGGGGAAGCGCAGTTCGGCGGCGTAGCGCAGGGCGCGGCGGACGGTCAGCTGGGTGTGCAGGATGTCGTCCTGCGGCACCAGGCCGATCCGGCGGCGCAGCTCGGCGTAGTCCCGGTACAGGTCGCGGCCGTCGTAGCGGACCGTGCCCCGGTCGGCGGGGCGCAGGCCGGTCAGGGCGTTCAGCAGGGTGGACTTGCCGGCGCCGCTCGGGCCCGCGACGGCCAGCAGGCACTTCTGGCCGACCGGGAAGGTGACCTGGTCGAGCAGCACCTTGCCGTCGCCGACCTCGACCACCAGGCCCTCGACGCTCAGGTCGACGTCGCCGGTGTCGACGAACTCCTGCAGCTGGTCGCCGACCAGGCAGAGCATCGAGTGGCCGATGCCGACCAGGTCGTCGGCGCCGACCGGCGCGGTGTGCACCGGGCTGCCGTTCAGGTAGGTCCCGTTGTGGCTGTCCAGGTCGGTGATCTCGTACCGGCCGTCCGGGCGGACCCGCAGCTCGGCGTGGTGCCGGGAGACCGAGAGGTCGGCCAGCACCAGGTCGTTGTCCTCGGACCGGCCGATCCTGGTCACCTTGGCGGGCAGCCGGCGGACCCGGGTGGGCGGCCGGAACGAGCCGGTGATGGCGGTCAGCGCGGACGGGGCCGGTGCGGTGGCGGGCGGCTCGGGCAGCGCGCTGACGGTGGCGGCCGGGCCGTCCTCGGCGCTGCCGAACCGGACGGTGCTGCCCGGGCCGAGGTCCAGGTGGCTGACCCGGTGGCCGTGGTCCCAGGTGCCGTTGGTGGAGCCGGTGTCGTCCAGGATCCAGTGGTCACCGTCCGCGTGCAGCACGGCGTGGTGCCAGGAGACCCGGGGGTCGGTCAGCACGATCTCGCCGGTGGGGTCCCGGCCGACGTGGTACGTGCGGCTCGGGCTGATCACCTGCGAGTCGCCGTCCGTCTCCAGGACCAGCTGTGGCGCGAAGGGCGCGATCTGTCGCTCTCCCATACCCACGATGCTAGGCCCGGGGCGGCCCGGGGGCGCGAGGGAGCGCGGACGGGCCGGCTGCACCGCCGCCTCCGGTTGGCGTGATGGGGACATGGCGCGTTCCGGCAGATTCGATCCGTTGTTCGGATCGTCGCCGCGTTGTTTCACTGGTGCCGTCCCCCGCCCTGACCCGACCCGGAGGCGTGCCCCGATGACCACCGACGCCCATGCGGCCTTCCCGCTGACCGAGATCCAGTACGCCTACTGGGTCGGCCGCGGCCCCAACTTCGTGCTCGGGAACGTCGCCCCGCACGCCTACTTCGAACTGGAGGGCCGGCGGCTCGACCCGGCCCTGCTGTCCCGCTGCTGGCGCCGCCTGCTGGCTCGGCACGGCATGCTCAGAGCCGTCGTACACAAGGACGGCCGGCAGCAGGTGCTGCCCGAGGCGCCGCCGTTCGAGGTCGGCTTCGAGGACCTGTCGACGGCCGAACCGGCGCTGCTGGCCGAGCGGTTGGCCGCCACCCGGGCGGAGATGTCCGAGCGGGTCTACGACCCGGCGGTGTGGCCGCTGTTCGACATCCGGATCAGCCGGCTCGCCGACCACGACCGGCTGCACGTCAGCCTGGACCTGCTGATGGTCGACCTGGCCAGCATCACGCTGCTGTTCACCGAGTGGAGCGCGCTCTGCCGGGACGAGTCGCTGGAGCTGCCGCCGATCGACGTCACCTTCCGGGACTACGTGCTGGCCCTGGCGGACGGCACCGACGCGCCACGCTACAAGCGCTCGCTGGACTACTGGGCCTCCCGCGCCGAGACCCTCGCCCCGCCGCCCGAACTCCCGCTCGCCAGACCGCCGGTGCAGATCCACCGGCCCCGCTTCACACACCGCGAGTACCACCTGCCGCCGGCCGAGTGGCAGCGCTTCCAGCAGCTCGCCGAGCAGCGCGGCCTGACCCCGACCGCCGTGCTGGCCACCGTCTTCGCCGAGGTGCTGGCCGCCTGGAGCGGCACGCCCCGGTTCAGCCTGAACCTCACGGTCTTCAACCGGCTGCCGCTGCTGCTGGCCGGGAACGAACGCGGCCACCGCACCGTCCACCCCCATCTGCGGCGCGTGGTGGGCGACTTCACCTCGATCTGCCTGCTGGAGATGGACACCACCGGCGACCTGCCGCTGACCGAGCTGGC
Source organism: Kitasatospora sp. NPDC101801 (assembly GCF_044766665.1). Classification (NCBI taxonomy): domain Bacteria; kingdom Bacillati; phylum Actinomycetota; class Actinomycetes; order Kitasatosporales; family Streptomycetaceae; genus Kitasatospora; species Kitasatospora sp. NPDC101801. Next base: position 74,916 of record NZ_JBIWML010000029.1, on the reverse strand, counting down.
CGCCCGCACCCAGACCCAGCTCCAGCAGGACCTGCGGCACCGCTACGTGAGTGCGCTGCACACCCTGCGGGAGCGCCGCCGGCGCGGCCTGCAGACCGGCTTCGAGGGCATGCCGGTGGTGTTCACCAGCGGGCTCGGCACGGTCTCCGACGCCTCCGGGCCGATGGCGTACTTCGGCGACATCACCTACCGGCTGAGCCAGACCCCGCAGATCTGGCTCGACCACCAGGTGCTGGACGTCACCGGCTCGCTCGACCTGACCTGGGACGCCGTCGAGGAACTGTTCCCCGACGGCCTGCTGGACGACATGTTCGGCGCCTACTGCGGCCTGGTGCGGCAGTTGGCCCGTCCGGAGTCCTGGGACGAGGGCCTGACCGTCCCGCTGCCGGCCCGGCAGCTCGCCGACCGGGAGCGGGCCAACGACACCTCCGGCGAGACGCCCGGCGGCCTGCTGCACGAGGCGCTGTTCCGGGGCGCCGCCGAGCACCCCGACCGGCCCGCCGTCCTGTCCGGCGCCGGCGCGGTCAGCTACGCCGAACTCGCCGAGCGGGCCACCGCCGTGGCCGGGCGGATCGCCGGGCTCGACGCCGGGCCGCTGCGCGACCGGCTGGTCGCCGTCACCCTGCCCAAGGGCCCGGACCAGGTGGCCGCCGCGCACGGCGTGCTGCTGGCCTCGGCCGCCTATCTGCCGGTCGGCCCCACCCTGCCGACCCGCCGCCGGGCCGAACTGTTCGAGAGCGGCGAGGCGCTGGCGGTGGTCACCGACCAGGGCCTGGACCGGTCGCTGGACTGGCCGGACGCCCTTCCCCGGCTGCACCCCGGCACCCCGCAGGGAACGGCGCCCGCCGACCGGGCCGAGCCCACCGATCTCGCCTACGTGCTCTACACCTCCGGCTCCACCGGCCGCCCCAAGGGCGTGATGATCGAGCACCGCGCGGCGCTGAACACCGTCCTGGACATCAACGAACGGTTCCGGGTCGGCCCGCAGGACCGGCTGTTCGGCCTCGCCGACCTCGGCTTCGACCTCTCGGTCTACGACCTCTTCGGCAGCACGGCGGCCGGCGCCGCGCTGGTCCTGCCCGACGAGGACCAGCGGCGCGAGCCCGCCCACTGGGCCGAGCTGATGGCGCGTCACGGGGTCACCGTCTGGAACTCGGTACCGGCCCAGCTGCAGATGCTGGTCGAGCACCTGGAGCAGGCCGACCACGTCCCGCCCGCGCTCCGCCTGGTGCTGCTCAGCGGCGACTGGATCCCGCTCGACCTGCCGGACCGGGTGCTCGCACTCTGGCCGGACGCCCAGGTGATCGGCCTCGGCGGTGCCACCGAGGCGTCGATCTGGTCCAACTGGCACCCCGCCGACCAGGTGGCGCCGGACGCCCCGAGCATCCCGTACGGCAGGCCGCTGCGGAACCAGGCGTTCCACGTCCTGGACGCCGGACTGCGGGACTGCCCGGTCTGGGTGCCCGGCGAGCTGTACATCGAGGGCAGCGGGCTGGCCCGGGGCTACTGGCGCGATCCCGAGCGGACCGCCGCGAGCTTCGTCCGGCACCCGGTCAGCGGTGAACGGCTGTACCGGACCGGCGACTTCGGCCGGTACCTGCCGGACGGGGTGCTCCAGTTCCTCGGCCGCCGGGACGGCCAGGTCAAGATCGGCGGGCACCGGATCGAGTGCGGCGAGATCGAGGCGGTGCTCGCCCGGCACCCCGGGGTGGAGTCCGCCGTGGTGGTGAAGTCCGCCGAGGAGGGCGGCAGCGCCAGGCTGCTCGGCTTCGTGGTGCCGGACCGCACGGACGGCTCGCTGCTGCTGACCGCCACCGCCGACCCGGCCGAGACCGACCGATGTCGCCAGGCCCTGAAGGCCGCCGCCGAGCTGCCCGCACCCGGCCCCGGCAGCGCCGAACTCCGCGCCGCCTGGGACGCGTTGGACCAGGTGTACGTGGCGGCGGCGGCCACCGCCTTCCGCGCCCTCGGCCTGCCGCACACCCCGGGCGAACGCTTCGACCCGGCCGCCGCGCTGGCCGCCGGGGTCGCCCCGCGCTACGAACGCTGGCTGGCCCGGGCGGCCGAGGTGCTCCGCGGGCACGGGCTGCTGCGCCGGACACCCGAAGGACTGGAGGTGGCCCGGACCTTCCCCGGCCTGATCACCGATCAGGCCGCGGCCGACGCCCGGGCAGCGCTGCGCGGCACCCTGGAGGTCCCGGACGACCTGATCGACTGGATGCTCTCGCTGGCCGGCGGCCTGGCGGACATCCTCACCCAGTCCCTGCACTCCGCCGAGCTGTACGCCTCCGACCGCACCCCCGAGGTCTACGCCCGGCTGTTCGGGCCCGCCTACGCGGTGGCCACCGAGGCGGTCCGCCGCCTGGTGGCCGACTGGCCCGCCGACCGGTCGCTGCGCGTGCTGGAGGTCGGCGGCGGCTACGGCACCCTGACCCGCCACCTGCTCCCGCTGCTGCCGGCCGACCGCACCGACTACCTGTTCACCGACATCTCGCCCTACTTCACCGACCGGGCCCGCGAGGTCTTCGGCGGCTACGACTTCCTCCGCCCCGGCCTGTTCAACCTCGACCAGGCGCCGGAACTCCAGGGCCACGAGGGGCTGACGGCCGATCTGGTGATCGCCGCGAGCGTGCTGCACGACATCCGCCGGATCGGGCCAGGGCTGGAGACGCTGCGCTCGGTGCTGGCGCCCGGCGGCACCCTGCTGATGGTGGAACAGACCGCGTTCCACCCGTGGTTCGATCTCACCATGGGACTCCAGCAGGGTTTCGACGGCTACCAGGACACCGAACTCCGGTGCTGGGGACACCCGTTGCTCGACCTCGGCCAGTGGGCCGAGCTGCTCACCGACACCGGCTACGCCGGCAGCACCGTGCTGACCAGGCCCACCGACGGGCCCGCCTCGGTCGGCTTCGACGTGATCGCCGCCCAGGGTCCGCTGACCACCCGCCGGTTCGACCGCGAGGCGCTCACCGGGTACGTCGCCGAGCGGCTGCCCCGGCACATGGTCCCGTCCCGGCTGCTGGCCCTGGACCGGCTGCCGCTCAGCCGCACCGGCAAGGTCGACCGGACCGCCCTGGCGAGGGCCGGGGCGCGGCGCGGCGGCCCCCGCCGGGCCGCCCAACCACCCCGGACCGACCGCCAGTCGAAGATCGTCGAGATCTACCGCACGGTGCTCGGCCTGAGCCGGGTCGACCTCGCGGACGACTTCCTGGAGGCCGGCGGCGACTCGCTGCTCGCCGCCAGGATCTCGGCGGCGCTGCTCCGCGCCTTCGGCGCCGAGGTGCCGGTCGGGATCATCCTGCAGCACCCCACCGTGGCCGCCCTGGACGGCTGGCTGGAGCCGCTGCTCGGCCCGGCCGCACCCCTGGACGACCAACCGGACACCGGCACCGCAGCGGACGAGGAGACGGCATGACCCGGCAGCAACTCACCTACTGGCTCCGGGAGTACCTGGCGGATCTGCTCGCGGTCACCCCCGAGCAGATCGGCCCGGACCTCCCGCTGGCGGAGCTCGGCGTCGACTCGGCCACCACCCTGGTGCTGAGCGCCGACCTGACCGCGTACACCGGGCGGGAGACCAGGCCCGGGGAGATCTTCGACCACCCCACCGTCCACCTGCTGGCCGGGTACCTCAGCGGCTCCACCGAGCCCGCCCCGGCCGGGTGAGCGCGATGGACGCACCCTCCGCACCCTCCGTACCCCGCTGGACGATCCGTGCCCCCGGCGCCGACCCGGGCGCCCGGACGCTCTACTGCCTGCCGCACGGCGGCGGCTCGCCCGCCGAGTACCTCCGGTGGGCCAGGGACCTGCGCAAGGTCGCGGTCTGCGCCGTGCAACTGCCTGGCCGGGGCTCCCGGTTGGCCGAGCCGCCGCACACCTCGATGGCCGAGCTGGTGCGCACCCTGCTCACCGCGCTCGACCCGGCCCCGCCGTACGTGCTGTTCGGGCACAGCCTCGGCGCCCTGGTCGCGTACGAGTTCACCCAGGCGCTGCGGGCGGCCGGGCGACCGCTGCCCGAGCGGCTGATCCTGTCCGGCTACCCGGCGCCGCACCTGCCCCGGGAGCGCACCCGGCTGCACCTGCTGCCCGACCGGGAGCTGCTCACCGAGGTGGCCCGGCGGCACGGCGGTATCCCTGACGAGGTGCTCGGCAACGCCGAGCTGCGGCGGCTCGCGGCGGTCTCGGTCCGGGCCGACTACCGGATCGTGGAGACCTACCGCTGGCGGCCCAAGCCGCCGCTGCCGGTGCCGATCACCGTGCTCGGTGGCCAGCAGGACGTGGTCTCCGCCGAGCAGCTGGCGGCCTGGGCCGAGCACACCACCGTCCGGCCGGTGCAGCAACGCACCTTCCCCGGCGGGCACTTCTACTTCCGCGAGCGGCAACGCGCCGCCGTGCTCCGGACGGTGGAGGCCGCCGCGTGCTGACCTTCGCGATCGCGGCGCTGCTGCTGATCATGATCCCCGGCCCCGACCAGGCGCTGATCACCCGCAACGCCCTGGTCGGCGGCCGGTCCGCCGGCCTGCTCACCATGACCGGCGGCATGCTGGGCCTGAGCGTGCACGTCAGCGCGGCCTCGCTCGGTGTCTCGGCCCTGCTGCTCGCCTCGGTCACCGCCTTCACCGTGCTCAAGGTGATCGGCACGGTGTACCTGGTGTGGATGGGCGTCGCCACCCTGCGCAGCGCCCGCAGGCGGACCCAGGGCGAGGAGGGCCCGGACGACGACCGCTCGCTCCCCCGGGCGCAGTGCCTGCGGCAGGGCTTCCTCTCCAACGCGCTCAACCCCAAGGTGGCGCTGTTCTTCGTCACCTTCCTGCCGCAGTTCCTGCCCGACACCCGGCACACCCTGGGCAGCGCACTCCAGCTGTCCGCCGTCTTCGTGCTGCTCTACCTGCTCTGGTTCACCCTCTACACCGTGACGGTGGACCGCTTCGGCGCCTTCCTGCGCCGCCCGGCCGTCCGCCGGCGGATCGAACGGTCCACCGGCGCGCTGCTGATCGCCTTCGGCATCCGGCTCGCCCTCCAGCACTGACGAAGCCGTAGGGCCTGTCGTCGAACTCCCGTCGTCGCCCGGAGGGCGGCCCTGCGGCGAGAGTGCGTGCCAGACGTCTTGGGGCAGACGGGAGTTCGACGCCCGGCCCTAGACCAGCCCCCGGGCGCAGGCCAGCACCCCCGCCTGGAAGCGGCTGTGCGCTCCGAGGTGCCGGGACACCTCGGAGACCAGGCGGCTGACGGTCCGGACGGAGACGCCCATCGACCGGGCGATCCGTTCGTCCGTCAGACCGTTGGCGAGCAGCCGGAGCGAGGTCCGGTGCTGCTCGGTCAGCCATTCCCCCCGCTCGTCGGCGGCCACCTCGGCGGGCCCCAGGTACGGGAAGGCCCGCAGCCAGTAGTCGTCGTAGAGCACGGCGTACGTCCGGACCAGCGCCGCGCCGCGGACCACGATCAGCGGATCCTCGGGCCGGTCGCTCCGGGGCGGCAGCAGGGCGACGTCCAGATCGCCGATCACCAGGCTGAACGGGACCTGCGGGGCGAGCCTCAGCTCCACCCCGACCTGCTGCACCTCGGCCAGGTACTTGCACTGCCAGCGCGCCGAGTTGAAGCCCTGCGGGTAGATCGCCCGGACCGTGACACCGCGTCGGACCATCCGGCCCTTCTCGGTCAGGAAACTGCTCAGGGCCTGGCTCATGGTCTTCGACGGCACCGTGTCGGCGTGCAGGGTGCGGCTCTGTGCCCGGGGCAGGTCGGCGAAGTCCCGCAGCATCCGCTGCTGGTTGCGGGTCCCGGTCACCACCTCCACCTCGACCTGGTCGGTCGGCCGGGCCGCGGCCGGCCGGTAGCGCTCCAGCAGCGACTCGGTGGCGCTCACGATCGAGGTCAACTCCTGGCAGTGCGAGCTGAGCACGGCCCGCTTCTGGCGCAGCGTGCCGAGCAGGCCGAGCAGCGCGGTGTCCGGCTCCACCAGGTCCGTCTCCCCGATCGCCGCCCCCGGCCGGACCAGCCGCAGGGCGCGCAGCTCGGCCCACGCCGTCGCCGCCTCCCGCGCGTCCAACCCCAGTGCCTGGGCCGCCTCGGCGTGGCTGCGCGAGTCGTTCTCCCGCAGCCACCGGTAGAGCAGCGGTCCGGCGCTCTCGGCCCGGGCCGACGCGGCCTGGCCGGTCACCGCTGCTCCGAAGTCCTGTGCATACGATCTCCTCGACCGGGACGGCCGTGGGACACCCACCCACGCCCTCCTAGTGTCCGAAGTACCTTCGGCGGTCGGCTACTTCCATCGTGCGGAGTACCGTCGCCGGGCAGCTCGGACCACCCCCGGGACTACGGACGGGCGTCGCGCTCCGCCGCCTCGGCGATCCGCTTGACCGTGGCCAGCCGCCGGTCCCAGTCGACCGCGAGCGCCGACATCCAGCGCGCCGTCGCGTCCAGCGCCGCGGGCTTCACGGCGTACCGCACCTCGCGCCCGACCCGGGTGCCCGCCACCAGCCCGGCGGCGTCCAGCAGGGACAGGTGCTTCACCACCGCCTGCCGGGAGACCGGCACGTGCTCGGCCAGCTCCGTCGCGGTGGCCTCGCCCCGTGCGGCCAGCAGGTCGAGCAGCTGACGACGGGTCGGGTCGGCCAGTGCGGAGAACACGTGGTCGACGGGTGTGGCGGCCTCGCCCTGGTCGTCCGTCACACGGAGAACTCTTCGGTGCGCCGCTCGAAGGCGTCGAACGGCCGCGGCCGGCCCCCGGGGCCACTCCGGTGCGCACCGGAACCCGGCTCGGCCGCCAGGGGCCGGACCCGTCCCGGGAGCGCCCCGGTCGGGGTCGCGCGTTCGATCAGCTCCGTGCTCATGGGGACACCTTAACCACTGCCTCCGGATACCTCCCCACGGGTGCACTCCGAGCGGACTCCCACCAGGTCGGACCGGTCACTCCCGACCCCCTCCGGCCCGCTCCGAACTGTTCGCCGCCGCCCTTTCGAACGTCTCATTCCGGCGGCCGGAAGGCGGCCGGTTATTCCGCGTTCCGGTGCATCATCCGGGAACGCACTACCGCACACATCTTCCATCGTGCCCTCCTGCCTTCCCGCTGGTGGCGGACCCGGACGAACGGCAGGGCAATTCAGGAGTAGTCGGCCGACCTGGCATTCCCCGCATACTCACGATGTAAAACCGACGGACCGAGAAAAAGCCCCCGGACGGCAACGGAAAGAAGGCCCGAACATGATCGAGCTGGACACGGTGAACCTTGAGATCGACGGACCCACCGCCACGATTTACCTGAACCGTCCCGACAAGAAGAACGCCATGAACCCCCAGATGCACCAGGACATGAACCGGGCCCTGGACGCCATCGAGGAGGCCGGGGACGTCAAGGTCGTCGTGGTGACCGGCAACGGTGACAGTTTCAGTTCCGGCATGGACCTGGAGGAGTGCTTTCTCAAGCCGTACGAGGACCCGCAGCTGTTCTACCGGACCAATCTGGTGGCGCTGAACTGGTTCAAGCGCCTCAAGGCGTTCCCGGCCGTCACGATCGCCAAGGTGAACGGCTTCTCGTTCGGAGGCGGAGTTCTGGTCACCGGGATCTGCGATCTGGCGATCGCCTCCGAGACCGCGCTGTTCGGGCTTTCCGAGATCAACTTCGGCATCTTCCCGGCCGGTGGCGCCAGCTGGGCCGCCGCCCACAACTTCTCCCGCAAGCAGGCGCTCTACTACATCCTCACCGGCGACACCCTGACCGGGGCCGAGGCGGAGAAGTACGGACTGGTCAACCGGGCCGTACCGGCCGACCAACTGGATGCCGAGACCGACAAGCTGGTCCGCAAGCTGGTCAAGAAGAACCCGGTCACCCTCGCGCTCGCCAAGCAGGTCTACGAGCACAACCGGGCCGTCGACCTGCCGACCGCGATCGACTACGACCAGGCCAAGCTCTGGGAGCTCTCCCGGCTCACCGGCAACGAGTGGATCAACGTTGCGCTCAAGCAGTTCGAGAAGCGCAGCTACCAGCCCGGCCTGAGCACCTACAGTCGGGCGGAAGTGACCTCATGATCTTCACCGGCCCGCACCCGCCGGTGCCCGTGCCCGACACCTCGTTCACCGCCTTCGTACTGGAGCGGGCGGAGCAGCACGCCGACCTGGTGGCGACCGTGGACGTCACCGGCACCACCGCCTACACCTTCCGGGAGCTCGCCTCGGCGATCGAACGGGCCGCCGAGGGGCTGCGCGCGCGTGGCTTCGGCAGCGGGCAGGTGCTGGCGATCCTGGCGCCGAACCTGCCCGAGTACCCGATCGCCTTCCACGCGGCGGCGCGGGCGGGCGGCACCGTGGTGGTGCTCAACCCGCTGGACACGGTGGACGATCTGACCGCCCATCTGAACGAGGCCGGCGCCCGGCTGCTGGTCATCTCGCCGGCCGAGCTGGACACGGCGCAGAAGCTGCTGGCCGGCACCCTGGTCGAGGAGATCATCGTACTCGGCCCGACCGGGGCGCAGTTGCCGGGCACCACGCCCTTCGCCGCGCTGCTGACCCAGGGCGTCGCCCCCGAGACGGCGGTGGACCCGGCCGCGGACGTGGTGGCCCTGCTGCACTCCAGCGGCAGCACCGGCCATCCCAAGGGGGTGATGCTGACCCACCGGAACATGATCGCGAACGTGCTGCAGACCAGTACGGTCGCGCCGCTGGACGCGGACGAGAAGGTGCTCGCCGTCCCGCCGTTCCACCACGCGTTCGGCCTGATCATGGTGATGAACGCCAGTCTGCTCCAGGGCGCCACGCTGGTGACCATGCCCCGGTTCGACCCCGAGGGGTACCTGCGGGCGATCCAGGAGCACCGGATCACCAGGCTCTACGTGGTGCCGACCATCGCCGTCCTGCTCGCCAGGAGCCCGCTGGTGGACCGCTACGACCTCTCCTCGGTCCGCGAGATCGTCTCCGGCGGCGCGGCGCTCGACCCGGAGACGGCCCGGCTCTGCCGCGAGCGGCTGGGCTGCCGGGTCGGCCAGGGGTACGGCCTCACCGAGGCGCTGGTGTCGTTCATGCAGCTGGACCACTCGGTGGCTCCCGGGTCGGTCGGCCGGAACTCCCCGAACATCGAGTGCAAGATCGTCGACACCGGCACCGGCCGGGCGCTCGGACGGCACCAGAACGGCGAGATCCTGATCCGGGGCCCGCACGTGATGAAGGGTTACCTGCACGCCGAGGAGGCCACCCGGCAGGTGCTCGAACCGGACGGCTTCCTGCACACCGGGGACCTCGGCTACGTGGACCGCAACGGCGAGCTGTTCATCGTCGACCGGATCAAGGAGCTGATCAAGTACAAGGGCCAACAGGTCTCCCCGGTCGAGCTGGAGGCGGTCCTGATGACGCACCCCAAGGTCGCCGACGCGGCCGTGGTCGGGGTGCCGGACGAGGAGGCCAGCGAGATCCCCAAGGGCTTCGTGGTGACCCGGGAGCCGGCCACCGCCGAGGAGATCATGGCCTTCGTCGCCGAACGGGTCGCTCCGTACAAGAAGATCCGCCAGGTCGAGTTCATCGAGCAGATCCCCCGCACGCCGGTCGGCAAGATCCAGCGCCGCGCCCTGAAGGAGTGGGGCTGCACCACCCGGTGACCCCGCGCGAGGCCCCGGTCCGGCCGAGGTGCCGGACCGGGGCCCCGTGCAAGCAGCGTGACGTACCGTCATCAACGAGCAGCTTTCCACCACTTGGAGGACTCATGAGTGACCTGTCCGGCCGGACCACCATCGTGGTCGGCGCCAGCCGCGGCCTCGGCCAGGGGATCGCCACCGCCTTCGCCGAGGCCGGCGCCCCCGTGGTGGCGGTGTCCCGCACCGCCACCGTCCTCCCCGAGCCGGCCAACGGCGCGGGCGGCATCCTGACCGAGACCGCCGACGCCGGGGACCCCACCGTGGTCGCCGACCTGATCGACCGCCACCAGCCGGGCACCGTCGTGCTGGTGGCCGGCGCCACCCCGCACATGCGGCCGTTGCAGCAGCAGACCTGGGAGACCTTCTCGGTCAACTGGGAGACCGACGTGCGGATCTCCTTCCACTGGCTGCGCGAGGCGCTGCTCACCCCGCTCCGGCCGGGCAGCCGGGTGGTGGTGTTCAGCAGCGGGGCCGCGCTGGCCGGCTCCCCACTCAGCGGCGGCTACGCCGGGGCCAAGGCCACCCAGCGCTTCATCACGGCCTACGCCCAGGACGAGGCCGACCGGGCCGGGCTGGAGCTCAGCTTCACCACGGTGCTCCCCCGGATCACCCCGCTGACCGGCCTGGGCCGCGCGGCGGCCCGGGCCTACGCGGCCCGCGACCACCGCCCCGAGGAGGAGTACGTCGCGCAGCTGGGTCCGCTGCTCACCCCGGAGCAGGCCGGTGCCGCGGTGATCGAGCTGGTCCGGACGGACGCCGCCGCGCTGGCCGCCGGCTACCTGCTGACCGGCGCCGGACTGAAGCCGCTCGGCTGATCCGGGTACGGCACGGCGGGGGGGGGGGGGGGGCCCCGGGCGGGGGGGCCCCCCCCCCCGCGGGGGGGGGCCCCCCCCCCGCCCCCCGGCGGGGGCCCCCCCCCCCCCCCCCCGCGCCCCCCCCCGCCCGCCCCCCGCTCCCGCCCCCCGCGCCCCCCGCCCGCCCGCCGCGGGGGCCGGGGGGGGGGGCCGGGGGGCCCCCCCCCGGGGGGGGGCCGCCCCCCCCCCGCCGTGCCGTCGTGGGTCAGCGCCCGAGGTAGCCCTTGGCCACCAGGCCCTCGCCCATCTCGTCGTACAGCGCCGGGTCCTCGGGGGTGATCGCGCCCAGGCCGTCGACGTACCGGTTGTACATGCAGAAGGCGGCGGCGATCAGCACTGTGTCGTGGATGCTCTCGTCGTCGGCGCCGGCCGACCTGGCCCGCTCGATGTCGGCGTCCGTCACCGCCAGGCCGCCGATCTGCACCCGGCCGGCCAGCTGCAGCAGCGCGCGCAGCCGCTCGTCGACGGGTGCGGTGGTCACGTCCTGCCGGACCGCCTCGACCAAGGCGTAGTCGCCGCCGAACGCGTGGGCGGCTGCGGCGCCGTGCGCGCCGGTGCAGAACCTGGTGCCGTTCCGGGCGGAGACGTACGCGGCGATCAGCTCGCGCTCCCCGACGCTGAGCGGGGAGTCACCCCGGAGCAGTTGTTCGGCCAGCTCACTGAGCCGGCGGCCGGACGCGGGTTTGGAGTCCATCAGCCCCCGGATGCCCGGGATCGGAGCCGGCAGCGCGATGTGCGGCATGAGGATCAGCCTCCGTGTCACCTGGTGGACCCGGACGCCTCCGCCCGAGCCATAACATCGTTATGAATGACCGGGCCAACTCTCCGCCGACGGCCGCGTGTTGTCAAGCTGTTGCGCTGCAACTCTGTTGTGCAGCACTGTATCTGACCGCACGTCAGCTCCGGGTCAGACCGACCGCACCGGCCGCCAGCTCGACCTGCGGCAGCTCCCAGCAGTCGAGCTCGGGCAGCGCCAGCAGGATCGGCAGGTCGAACGGGCAGAACTCGCGGGTCTCCAGGTCCACTTCGATCGGCTGGTCGGCCCGCACCGTCACCGGCCGGCTGGAGCCGATGAACAGCGGGCTGCGCTTCCACGGCTGCGGCTCGACGTCGTGCATCGCCACCACCGCCGCCCGCAGGTGCCAGACGCCCTCCTGCACCCCGGACAGCTCGAACTCGCCAGGCCCGTCCAGGATGTCGCAGGCCACCGGCTCGCCCTGGACGATCGGGTCGCTGAACGCCGCCACGTAGATCCGGGTCGGTAAGCCGACCTCCGGCGACCCGACCGAACCGCGCACCGCGCAGGTCCGCCGGGCCGCCCCCGACCGGAAGGACCGGGGGGCGACCGGCATGCCGGTCCTGGCGAGTGTGCGGTAGCGCCCTGGGGAGAGCCCGACACTGCGGGTGAACCGGCTGGTGAAGGTGCCCAGGCTGTTGTAACCGACCTGGTAGGAGATGTCGGTGACACTCAGTTCGGTTCTGAGCAGCAGGTGTTTCGCCTTGTGCAGCCGGATCGCGGACAGGAACCGCCCCGGCGAGGTGCCGGTCAGGGTCCGGAACACCCGGGAGAAGTAGAACTTGCTCAGGATGGCGGTGTCCGCGATGTCGTCCAACGAGAGCGGTTCCTCGTAGCGGTCCCACATCGTCGCGATCGCGCGCTCGACTGCGGCTTGCACGTCATCTCTCCTTCGGTGCGGGTCCGGGGGAATCCGAAGCGAACTGCACGGTGCCGGGCGGAGGTTCAGGTCACTCCGGGCGGTACATCCAGGCACCCACCCGGCGGGCGGCGGTCAGGCTCGCCCAGGCCGTGATGCCGACCAAGGCCTCGTCGTCCGCACCCGCGGCGCGGGCGGCGTCGACCACCGTCGCGTCCACCGTGTAGGCGGCCAGCGCGGTCAGCAGGGCCAGCCGGGCGGCCGGTTGCTCCTCGGCCGGGCGGGTCGCCACCGGTGCGTCGGCCCAGCCCCGGCCGAGCCCGGGCGGCCGGCCGTCCCAGCCGTCCACGGTGTCCCGGACCAGGGCCCGGACGCCGTCCGGCAGCGCCGCCCGCCCGGCCAGCTCGACGGCGGCGGCGGCCCGGGAGAAGGCCGCCGCGATCTGCGGGTGGGGCGCCGCCCAGGCCAGGTCCGCCGGCAGCGGCGCGGCCGGCAGCAGGCCCAGCGTGCCACCCGCCTTCGGCTCCGCCCGGGCGGCCGAACGGAGCAGCCAGGTGAGCACCTTCAGCACCGGCCGCAGCGAGCTCTCCGGCGCACCGGGCGGCAGCGGCACCGGGCCGAGGAAGACGTTCACCATCCGGTTCAGGTAGTGCATGATCACCACCGACCCGAGCAGCTCGGGCAACTGCTCGGCGGCGAACGGGAACCGGGTCTTCCCGGCGGTGTCCCGGACCGCGCCGTCCCGGACCCAGCCCGCCACCGCCCGGACCCCCGGGTCGGCCACCAGCTCGAGCCGGCCGTCCCGGATCGCCTCGCCGTCCCGGCCGGGTGCCAGGCTGTGCAGCATGGCGGAGTGCATCCGGAGGCAGAACGGGCACTCGTTCGCCACCGACACCGCGGAGGCCACGCCCTCCTTGGTGGTCCGCGCGGCCACCCCCGCCACCAGCATGGTCTCCCGGAGCATCAGCCAGCTCGCGGCGAGCGGCCCGGTCGCGGGCGAGTGCAGGGCGATCGGTGGGGCCAACACCCCGAAGTCCCGCTCCAGTTCGCGGTACACCTGGGCGACGCCGTCGCGGGCCGCGTCGAATCCGACCGGCTTGACGTGGCGTACCTGGAGCAGCGACAGCCCCCGCAGTGAGGACTGGACCAGCCTTCTGTGCACGGTGCGCTCCTCGTTCGACAGGGATGCGGTCGGTTCGGTTCAGGGTTTGCGCGCCACCGCGCACCACATGGCCGGCGAGTCGGCCGGGGCGGCCGCCGCCTCGGGGCGCCAGTCGGTGGACAACACCATGCCCGGGTCCTCCAGTTCGAGACTGCGGTCCAGCAGGGCCATCGCCTCCGCCCGGCTCCGGCGGACGATCTGGCCGCTCCAGTCCGGCACGATCCGTTCCATCGCGGCGTCCATCAGGTGGTCGCGTTCATGGGTGGCCAGGTGACCGAAGGCCACCCAGCTGCCGGACGGGACCGCGTCCACCAGCAGCTGCACCAGACCGGCCGGGTCGTCCGTCCCGGGCACGAAGTGCAGCCCGCCGAAGAGCACCAGACCGATCGGGCGCGACAGGTCCAGTACCCCGGCGGCGTCCCGGAGAATCCGGTCCGGGTCGCCCAACTCGCCGTGCACATAGGCCGTTGGGCTCCTCGGCTGCTGCCGGAGCAGCCGCCGGGCGTGCGCCACCACGCCCGGGTCCCGGCTGACGTACACCACCCGGGTGCCCGGGGCCACCCGCTGGGCGACCTGATGGGTGTTGCGCATGGTCGGCAGGCCGGCCCCGATGTGCAGCAGCTGCCCCAGGCCGGCTCCGCCGACCAGGTGGCCGACCATCCGGCCGAGGGCGGCCCGGGTGGCCCGCAGCTCGGCCCTCAGGTCACCGGTCGGCCAGTCCGCACAGGCCCGGTCCGCGGCCGCCCGGTCGGCGGGGCCGTGCGCCTCGCCGCCCAGCAGGTAGTCCATGGCCCGGGCCAGCGCGGGGGTTTCGAACTCTTCGGTCACACCATTCCTTCGGGGAGTCGCAAGGCGGGACACGGTCTCGGAAAAGCGCCCTTTCGGTCACCCGGTCACGGGATCGGGAAGAAGGCGCGCACGAACTTCTCGAACATCCGGTCGCCGATTGTCCAGCGCATCCGGGGCAGCAGTCGAGAGGGCATCCCGATCCGGTACCGGATCTTCGGGTCGGGACTGCTCACCGCCTGCTCGATCACCTTTGCGACCGTCTCCGCTCGCACGGCCATTCGACCGCGGCCGGTCGGCTTGTCGGTCTCCCGGTACGCGCCGTGCCAGTCGACGAAGTACTCCCAGAACTCGTCGTAAAGGCCGTTGCGTTCCTGTCCGGTCATCCCGAGGTCGGCCACCGACATCGGCACGAATCCGCCCAGGACCGGTGAGGGCTCGATCAGCACCACCTTGATGCCGAACCGGGAGACCTCATGCCGGAGCGAGTCGCCGATCGCCTCCAACGCGTGTTTGGTGGCCTGGTAGTAGCCCCGGCCGGGGGTGGCGAACTGGCCGAAGATCGAGGACATCATGACCACCCGGCCACTGCCCTGGGCCCGCATCCCGGGCAGCACCAGCTGGGTGAGCCTGGACAGCCCGAAGACGTTGGTCTCGAACTGCTTGCGCACCTCGTCCACCGGCGTCTCGCCGATCGTGCCGTTCAGGCTGTAGGCCGCGTTGTTGATCAGCGTGCCGACCGCGCCGTGCTCGGCGGTGATCTTGTCCACCACCTCGACCATGGACCGCTCGTCCGTCACGTCCAGGTGGAGCACCTGGATGCCCTCGGCGGCCAGGTCGGCCAGCGCGTCCAGGTTGCGCCCGGTCGCGTACACCGGCCAGCCCGCCCGGTGCAGGCGGAGCGCGGCGGCGCGGCCGGTGCCGGAGGACATCCCGGTGCCGGAGGAGGCGCCGGTGAGCAGCACCGCCCGGGACGCCGCCATCAGCCGGCCGCCGCGTCCGCGCCGGCCTCGGACTGGCCGGCGACCCGGCTGCGGGTCATCGAGCTGCCCAGGCCGTAGCCGTCCACCAGGCGGTTGATGAAGGCGAACAGCCCGGCGGTGAACACCGCCTCCAGCATCTCGTCGTTGTTCCAGCCGGCCGCCGCGACCCGGTCCCACTCCTCGTCGGTGATCCGGTAGGCACCCGTGCAGACCTGGGTGACCAGCTCCATCAGCGCCAGGTGCTTGGCGTCCAGCGGGAGTTCGCCCGGCTTGTCGGCGGTGGCGATCGCGTGGGTGAGCTCCTCGGTGCCGCCGAACTGGGTCAGGAACCAGTTGTGCGTCCCCACGCAGTACGGGCAGCCGTTCACCTTGGAGCTCCAGGCCGAGATCATCTCCCGGGTGGCCCGGGGCAGCACCCCGTCGCCGAAAACCCCGGTGTAGCCGGTGATGAGAACCTCCATCAGATCCGGCCGGGTGGAGACCAGCCGAAACATATCGGGCACGAATGGAAGGCCCGTCCTGCTCTTGATCAGGTCGTAGAGTTCGGCGGTCCTTCCGGTCGCGTCGGCCTCCTCGATCAGCGGAACGCGTGCCGCCGGAACCTGCTGTTCACTCATGGAAGTCACTCCTTCGCCGTGGACGGACATTCGCGAGCAACCCGATGCTGCCAGGGTCGCGCAGTCCCGCTGTCTCCTAAATTGCCCTCTTCGGTGAACGGATCGGGAGTCGAAACCACCGCGCTCCGGTGATTCGGGTGACGCCGCGCAGGCGCATATGCCAGCTGGGCCCGTACTCCGCGGAGTGCCACGGAGCACACCCCACGACATACAGACCGGGCCCGGCCCCGAAACGAATCGCGAACTCCGCACATCCGCCGGCCCGGTCTCAAGTATCTTGAGCGGCATGATCGTTGGGGGACGGCAGGACGGTGCACCGATGACGCCGGGCGAGGACTTCGCCCGGATCTCCAACCGCTACCGGACGGAACTGCTGGCGCACTGCTACCGGATGCTCGGGTCGATCCACGACGCCGAGGACCTGGTGCAGGAGACCTATCTGCGGGCCTGGCGCTCGTACCACGCGTTCGAGGGGCGGTCCTCGCTGCGCACCTGGCTCTACCGGATCGCCACCAACGCCTGCCTGACCGCGCTGGAGCACCGTGACCGCCGGCAGCTGCCCGCCGGCCTCGGCGGCCCGAACGACCGGCCGAGCACCCCGCTGGCCCCGCCGGTACCCGAGTTCGGCTGGCTCCAGCCCGCGCCCGACGCCCTGCTGGGCGCACCGGCCGCCGATCCGGCCGCCGTGGCCGCCGCCCGGGGCAGCCTCCGGCTCGCGCTGATCGCCGCCCTCCAGTGCCTGCCGCCCCGTCAGCGCGCCGTGCTGATCCTGCGCGACGTGCTGGCGATGCCCACCGGCGAGGTCGCCGAGCTGCTCGGCACCAGCGTGCCCGCCGTGAAGAGCGCGCTCCAGCGGGCCCGGGGCCAGCTGGAGCGCCTCGCGCCCGCCGAGGACGACATCACCGACCCGGTCTCCCCCGACCAGCGCGAGCTGCTGGACAGCTACCAACTGGCCTTCGAGAACGCCGACATCAAGGCTCTGCTGGCGCTGCTGACCGACGACGCGGTGGCGGAGATGCCGCCGTACCCCTCCTGGTTCCGCGGCCGGCGGACGGTCGCCCGGTTCTTCGCCGCGCAGGTGCTCACCGCGCCCGGCCTGTACCGGCTGACGCCCACCCGGGCCAACGGCCGGCCCGCCTTCGGGCTCTACCGGCTCGGTCCGGACGGCCGGCACCACGCCCACTCGGTCACCGTGCTGGCCCTCGCCGGGGACCGGATCGCCCGGATCTCCGGGTTCCTGGACCCGGCCCTGTTCCGCCCCTTCGGCCTGGCCGCCACCCATGACGAGCAGCTGACCGCAGAGCGCTGAACTCCCGTCACCGACCCGGCACCCGCCGCCGGACACGGCAGGGCCCGGGTGTCGTGATGCACGACACCCGGGCCCCGGGCGGGTCAGGTCGCCCCTGTCACCTGACCCGCTCCACCAGCACGGCGAGCGCCCCGGCCGCCACCAGCCCGGCCATCGCCCCCACACCGGCGCCCGCCACCTGGTGCGCCCGCCAGCCGAGTCCCGCACCGGCCAGCACCAGCAGTGCGGCACCGGCCAGCGCGGGCGGCTGGACCAGCCAGAGGTGGCGGGTCATCAGGTGGCGAACTTGTCGGTCCGGTTCCACCAGTTCACGCCCGCGGTCGCGGCGTTCTCGTCGTCGTACTTGTCGTGGTGCCGCCACCAGTCCCACGGCTGCGCCAGCTGGGCCTCCTGGCGGCCGAGCGGGGTCAGGTCGAGGTAGTTGTAGAAGTTCTTGAAGATGTCACCGCCCCGGTCGTAGATCGAGTAGGTGTGGAAGACGTCCGTCCCGTCGGTCATGAAGACGCTCACGCCCGGCAGTTCACCCTGCTCGGTGGTGACGTGGTAGTCCACGTTGAAGTCCGAACCGAACGAGGAGTACCACGGCAGGGTCCAGCCCATCCGGGCCTTGAACGCCTCCAGCTTCGGCAGTTGTCCCCGCGACACCATCACGAACGTGGTGTCGCGGGCGTTGATGTGGGACAGGTGGCCGACCGAGTCGGCCTGCATCGAGCAGCCGATGCAGCCCTCCTCCTGGTCCGGTCCGAACATGAAGTGCCGCACGATCAGCTGCCGCCGGCCCTCGAACAGGTCGGGCAGCGAGAGCTCGCCCTGCGGTCCGTGGAAGACGTACTCCTTCTCCACCTTGACCATCGGCAGCTCGGGACGGGCGGCCACCACCTCGTCGTGCAGCCGGGTGAGCTCCTTCTCCTTCTCCAGCAGTTCCTTGCGTGCCTGCAGCCACTCCTCGCGGGTGGCGATCCTGGGCAGGTCCATCAACTCGGTCTCCTCACAGCGCAGCGGACAGGTCCGTCAGCCGACCCGGAGCCAGTCGGCGAGGCGCTCGCCGATCATGGTCGAGGTCAGATTGGTGTTGCAGTTGACGATGCTCGGCATCACCGAGGCGTCGGCCAGGTAGAGGCCCTCGGTGCCGTGCACCCGCAGGTACTGGTCGACCACGGCGCCCTCGTCCGTGGCCAGGCCCATCCGGGCCGTGCCGACCGGGTGGTAGGCGCTGTCCAGGCTCAGCCGGACGTACTGGCGGACCATGTCGTCGTTGTCGATCAGCTGGTCGTTCAGCACGATGAAGCCGTCGCCCCGGCTGCTGATCCCCGGGTGGCTGACCAGCTCCCAGCAGGTCCGGACGGCGTCCACCAGCTTCTGCAGGTCGCGCTCGGTGGACAGGAAGTTCAGGTCGATGTCGGGTCCGGCCGCCGGGTCGGTGGAGTTCAGCCGCAGCCGGCCCCGGGACTCCGGCTTCTGGTCCACCACCATCACGCCGAGGATCACGTTCCCGCCGGCCAGCATCTGCAGGTCGGGGAACATGGTCAGGTCGAAGTGGTTGACCATGTAGTACTGCAGGTCGTTGAAGTCGGTCGAGCCCTTCGCGGTGGTCCGCACCATGGTCTGCAGGAACGGCTCGGTCCGGTCGATCGCCCCGGCGGCGGGCTTCATGAAGATGCCGGTGCGCGGGTGGTCGATCAGGTTGCCGCCGACCCCGGGCGCGTCCAGCAGCACCTCGATGCCGAGCCGGCGCAGGTCCTCGGCCGGCCCGATGCCCGAACGCATCAGGATGGTGGGCGAGTTGACCGCCCCGGCGGACAGGATCACCCGGTGCGCCCGGACCTGCTCGGCCGCCCCGCCCGCCGACACCTCCAGGCCGACCGCCCGGGTCCCCTCGAACAGCACCCGGTGCACCAGCACCCCGGCCCGGACGGTCAGGTTGGCCCGGCCGCGGACCTCGGGGGTGAGGTAGGCCAGCGAGGCGCTGATCCGGACCTCGGTGTCCCGGCGGTTGGACGGAATCGGTCCGATTCCGGTGGCCGTGGGGTTGTTGTGATCCGCCACCTCGGGAAATCCCGCCGCCAGACTGGCGTCCACGAAGGACCGCTGAACCTCCGTCAGCTCCTCCGGACGCCACCGCCGGACCGGGACCGGACCGCCCTTCCCGTGCAGTTCGTCGCCGCCGAGATCGAGATCGTCCTCCAGCTTCCGGTAATACGGCAGGACGTCCGGCCAGGACCATTCCGAATTACCCAGACCGGCCCATTCGTCGAAATTCTCCGGGACGCCCCGCAGGGCGATGGTGGCACCGACCGAGGACGATCCGCCGGAGACCTTCCCGCGCGGAAAGAGAATCCGCCGGCCGTCGCTGATCTCGGCCCGGAACTTCCAGTCGTGCGCGCTCAGCGACATCGAGCCGCCGTCCCGGATGTCCGCCGGGAGGGCGCCGACGTCGGCAAAGTCCGGCCCCGCCTCCAGCAGCAGCACCCGGCGGGACGGGTCCTCGGTCAGCCGGGCGGCGATCGCCGCGCCGGCCGAGCCCGATCCGACAACGACGTCGTCATAAACCTCTGTCATGGAGCATCCTCGGGGTCGCGGAATCCGATTGGGGACGTCTTCTCTCCCTGAGCTTCACAGTCGCCCCGACCCGCTGTCTTCTCCGAACGTGCCCTCCCGGCCACCCGGTCGGAGCGGTGGGCAACATGAGAGAAGCGGGACCGCAAAGGGTGACTCATGCTCAAAAACCAAGCCATCGACAAAAGGGGTTGACCAGCGAAATCCGGCTGACCGTCCATCACATTGTTATTACTGTGCGGATACCTGCACGGAGAGGGGAACGTCTTGTATCGCGAGCGAATTCGTAGACTCATTCCGGGAGTGGCGACGGTGGTGGTGACCGCGTCACTCTTCATCGCCGTCCGGGGCTCGGTCGCCGTGGCCGGCGGCGAGGAGGTCGCCACGCAGTACAAGTTCACCGAGCTGCCGATCGCCTTCCCGCCCGGGTACGAGTCGCAGAAGATGAACACCGTCCGCACGGTTAACCCGTCGTACGAGAAGATCCGGTCCTGGGTCTCCTCGGTCGGCGCCGGCATCGCCATCAACGACCTCACCGGGCACGGCCGGGCCGACGGGATGTGCATCGTCGACACCAGGACCGACCAGATCGTGGTGACCTACACGCCCACCGCCCGGGCCGGCGACCGGTTCACCCCGTTCGTGCTGAACGCCGCCCCGCTGCCGATGGACGCCGCGATGGCCCCGACCGGCTGCACCCCCGGCGACTTCAACGCCGACGGCCGGATGGACCTGCTGGCCACCTACTGGGGCCGCACCCCGGTCCTGTTCCTGGCGAACTCCGACGCCACCGGGCCGGCCGCGGACAGCTACACGCCGCGCGAGGTGGTGCCCTCCCAGTCGCTGGACGGCAAGTACCACGGCCCGCGCTGGAACACCGACGCGGCCTACGTCGGCGACCTGGACGGCGACGGCCACCCGGACATCGTGATCGGGAACTACTTCCCCGACTCGGACGTGCTGGACCCGCAGGGCCTCAACAACGTGCACATGAACGACTCGCTCTCCAGCGCGCGCAACGCCGGTGGCGACCACGTGCTGCGCTGGGTCAAGTCCACCACCGGGACGGAGCCGGACGCCTTCTTCACCGAGGAGCGGGCCGCCATCCCGTTCGACGCCTCCACCGGCTGGACGCTGGCCATCGCGGGCGCCGACCTGACCGGGCAGGGTCTGCCGGACCTGTACATCGCCAACGACTTCGGCCACGCCCACCTGCTGCACAACCGCTCGACGCCGGGCCGGATCGAGTTCACCGAGGCCACCGGACAGCGTGACTCCACCACCCCCAAGTCCTTCGTGCTCGGCAAGGGTTCGTTCAAGGGCATGGGCGTCGACTTCGCCGACGTCAACCACAACGGCAGCTTCGACATCATGGTCAGCAACATCACCGCCGCCTGGGGCCTGGAGGAGTCCAACTTCCTCTGGATCAACCAGGCGAAGAACAACGAGGAGATGCGCGACTACCTCCAGCGGGACGTCGCGCCGTTCACCCAGGAGGCCCGCGAGCACGGCGTGGCCTGGACCGGCTGGGGCTGGGACACCAAGATGGCCGACTTCCGCAACGACGGCGACCTGGCGATCCTGCAGGCCGACGGCTTCGTGAAGGGCGAGATCGACCGGTGGCCGTGGCTCCAGGAGATGGCCATGACCAACGACGACCTGCTCTCCAACCCCCGGATGTGGCCCAACGTCCAGCCCGGTGACGACCTGGCCGGCGACGACGAGCTGGCCTTCTACGCCAAGACGCCGAGCGGCACCTACGCCAACATCAGCAAGCAGCTCGGACTCGCGGTGCCCACCCCGACCCGGGCCATCGCCACCGGCGACACCACCGGCAGCGGCCTGCTGGACTTCGCGGTGGCCCGCCAGTGGGGCCCGCCCGCGTTCTACGCCAACCAGGCGCCCCGGCCCGGCAACCACCTCGACCTGCGGCTGTACCGGCCGACCGGCACCGAGGGCGCCGGCCAGGGCCTGGTGAACACCGGCAGCCCGGCCTACAACGCCACCGTCAAGGTCACCACACCCCGCGGCACCCAGATCTCCCAGCTCGACGGCGGCAGCGGCCACGGCGGCTTCCGGAGCTTCGACGTGCACTTCGGTCTCGGCGACTACCAGGGTCCGGCCACCGTCGAGCTCTGCTGGCGGGACGCGACCGGCCAGTTGCACATGAAGGACGTTCAGTTGACCCCCGGCACCCACACGCTCCAGCTGACCAGCGACGTCCAGGAGGTTCCGAGCCGATGAGTACCGCCGTCGCCCTGCCGACCCCCGCCGCCAAGGACCCGCGCTACCTCGCGCTGCGGAACTTCGCCATCTCGATCTCGATCTTCAACGCCTTCGGCTACACCCTGCTCGGCTTCGAACAGCCGTGGCTGTGGCCCTTCGTCGCGGTGGGCACCGCGTACGCCACCGAGCTCGCCTTCGAGGTGCTCAGCGCCTGGGCGCAGAAGCGCGGTGCGCGCTTCCGGGGCAACGGGATGCGCGGCCTGTACGAGTTCCTGCTGCCCTCGCACATCACCGCCCTCGCGGTGAACATGCTGCTCTACGCCAACGACCAGATCCTGCCGGTGATCTTCGGCACCGTGGTCGGGGTGGCCGGCAAGCACGCGCTGCAGGCGCCGGTGGCCGGCCGGATGCGGCACTTCATGAACCCGTCCAACTTCGGCATCACCATGAGCCTGGTCTGCTTCGGCTCCTGGGTCAGCATCGCGCCGCCGTACGAGTTCACCGAGAACGCCAACACCTTCTTCCGGGTGGCCATCCCGCTGATCATCGTCACCTCCGGCACCGTGATCAACGCGATGCTGACCAAGAAGGTCGCGCTGATCGTCGGCTGGCTCGGCGGCTTCGTGATCCAGGCGCTGCTGCGGCACTGGATCTGGGACGTGGCGATCTTCTCGGCGCTCGGCCCGATGAGCGGGGTCGCCTTCGTGCTGTTCACCAACTACATGATCAGCGACCCGGGCACCACGCCCTCGAAGGCCAAGAACCAGTTCATGTTCGGCTCCTGGGTCGCCATGACCTACGGCGTGCTGATGCTCTTCAACGTCGTCTACACGCTGTTCTTCGCGGTCACCGTGGTCTGCGGTGTGCGCGGGGCCGGCTGGTGGGTGGCTCATCTGATCAAGCGTTACCGGGCCCCGGAGTCCTCCGCCGGCAACGGGCTCGGCGACAGCATCGCCGCCGAGCTGGGCAAGAAGACCGGCTCCGAGGCGGTGGCCGCATGACCTCCACTCCCAACCCGGCCAGGATCGCGGTGGTCGGCATCGCCTGCCGCTACCCCGACGCGGACTCGCCGGGCCAGCTCTGGCAGAACGTGCTCACCGGCCGCCGGGCGTTCCGCCGCCTGCCGGACGAGCGGATGCGGGCCGAGGACTACTACGACCCGGACCCGGCCGCGCCGGACAAGTTCTACTCGGCCAAGGCCGCGGTGATCGAGGGCTTCGAGTTCGACCGGGTCAAGTACCGGGTGGCCGGCTCCACCTACCGGGCCACCGACATGACCCACTGGCTGGCGCTGGACACCGCCGCCCGGGCCCTGGAGGACGCCGGCTTCCCGCTCGGCGCCGGGCTCGCCGACTCCAACACCGGGGTCATCATCGGCAACACCCTGACCGGCGAGTTCAGCCGGGCCAACCTGATGCGGCTGCGCTGGCCGTACGTGCGCCGCACGGTCGGCGCCGCGCTCCGCGAACAGGGCTGGGACGACGCCGCGTTGGCCGGTTTCCTGGCCGGGCTCGAGGAGCGCTACAAGAGCCCGTTCCCGCCGATCGGCGAGGACACCCTGGCCGGCGGCCTGGCCAACACCATCGCCGGCCGGATCTGCAACCACTTCGACTTCAAGGGCGGCGGGTTCACCGTCGACGGAGCCTGCTCCTCCTCGCTGCTGTCGGTCGCCACCGCCTGCGACGCGCTGGTGGACGGGCGGCTGGACGTGGCCGTGGTCGGCGGCGTCGACCTCTCGATCGACCCGTTCGAGGTGATCGGCTTCGCCAAGACCGGCGCGCTGGCCACCGGCGAGATGCGGGTCTACGACAAGGGCTCAAACGGCTTCTGGCCGGGCGAGGGCTGCGGGATGATGGTCCTGATGCGCGATCAGGACGCGCAGGCCGAGCAGCGGTTCAGGTACGCCTCGATCGCCGGCTGGGGCTACTCCTCGGACGGCAAGGGCGGCATCACCCGCCCGGAGGCCAGCGGCCACCGGCTGGCACTCGACCGCGCCTACGCCACGGCCGGGTTCGGCATCGAGACGGTGTCGTACTTCGAGGGCCACGGCACCGGCACCGCGGTCGGCGACGCCATCGAGCTGCGCGCCTTCGGCGAGGCCCGCCGGGCCGCCGACCCGACCGCACCGCCCGCCGCGATCAGCACGGTCAAGGGCAACTTCGGCCACACCAAGGCGGCCGCCGGGGTGGCCGGGCTGCTCAAGGCCGTGCTGGCCGTCCGGCACCAGATCATCCCGCCCGCCACCAGCCACGTCGACCCGCACCCGGAGCTGACCGGCGAGCGCCCGGCCCTGCGGGTGCCGGACCACGCCGAGCTCTGGCCGACGGACGCACCGGTCCGGGCCGGGGTCTCCTCGATGGGCTTCGGCGGCATCAACGCGCACGTGGTGGTGGAGCACGCCGACGGGGTCCGGAAGACCGACGTCGGCCGCACCACCCGCCGCCTGGTCGCCTCCCGGCAGGACGTCGAACTGCTGCTGGTGGACGCCGGCAGCATGGCCGAGCTGCGCGGCCGGGTGGCCCGACTGGCCGCCCTGAGCCCCCGGCTGTCGTTCGCCGAGCTCGGTGACCTGGCCGCCACCCTGCAGCAGGAGCTGGCCGACCGGCCGATCCGCGCGGCGGTGGTGGCGAGCAGCCCCGAGCAGGCCGAGCAGCGCTTCGCCAAGCTGCTGACCCTGCTGGACTCCGGCGCCCGCTCGGTGCTGGACCCGAACGGCGGGGTGTACCTGGGCAATTCGGCGCTCACGCCGCGGATCGGCTTCCTGTTCCCCGGCCAGGGTGCCGGGCGGCGCGGCGACGGCGGCGCGGTCCGCCGCAGGTTCGCCTCGGTGGACGAGCTCTACCGGACCCACGCCCTGCCCACCGGTGGCGACCAGGTCGCCACCGCGGTGGCCCAGCCCCGGATCGTCACCGCCTCGGTCGCCGGGCTGCGGGTGCTCTCCGCGCTCGGCATCGAGGCCGTCGGCGCGGCCGGGCACAGCCTCGGCGAGGTCACCGCGCTGCACTGGGCCGGTGCGATGGACGAGACCGCCCTGCTCCGGGTGGCCGCCGCCCGGGGCCGGATCATGGCGGACGCCAGTGACGGCAACGGCACGATGGCGGGCATCGCGGCGGAGGCCGCACTGGTCACCCCGCTGTTGACGGGCGAGCCGGTGGTGATCGCCGGGTACAACAGCCCGTCCCAGACCGTGGTGTCGGGGCCGGTGGACGCGGTCGAGCGGGTCTGCGCCAAGGCCGCCGCGGCGGGCTTCGGCACCGCCCGGATCAACGTCTCGCACGCCTTCCACTCGGTGGCGGTCGCACCGGCCGCCGAGGGCCTGCGGGCGCACCTGGCGACCGAGACCTTCGCGCCGCTGACCGGCCGGATGTTCTCCACCGTCACCGCGACCGAACTCCCCTCCGACGTGGACCCGGTGGAACTGCTGACCCGTCAGGTGCTGGACCCGGTGCGGTTCGACGAGGCGGTCCGGGAACTGGCGGCCGAGGTCGACCTGCTGGTGGAGGTCGGCCCGGGCCGGGTGCTGCGCGGCCTGGCGGCCGAGATCGCCCCGACCGTGCCGACCGTCTCGCTGGAGTCCGACAGCACCTCGCTGGCCGGGCTGTTCGCGGCGGTGGCGGCGGCGTTCACGCTCGGCGCGCCGGTCAGGCACGCGGAGCTGTTCCGCGACCGGTTCACCCGGCCGCTGCCGCTGGACAAGGAGTTCAGCTTCTTCGCCAGCCCCTGCGAGACCTCTCCCGAGGGCGACTTCGTGCTGGCGGCCGTCCCGGCCCAGCGGCCGGTGGCGGCCCCCGTGGCCGTCGGCGCCGCCGTCACCGCCCCGGCCGTGCCGGCGCCCGGCGCCGAGCCGGCCGGGAGCAGCCTGGAGGTGCTGCTCCGGCTGGCCGCCGACCGGGCCGAGCTGCCGCTCGCGGCGGTCGGCCCGGACATGAACCCGCTGGACGAGCTGCACCTCAGCTCGATCACGGTGGGTCAGATCATGAACCAGGCGGCCCAGGAGATGGGCTTCACCGCCCCGCTGGTCACCTCCGCCTTCGCCACCTCCACGCTGGCCGAACTGGCCGCTTTGCTGGACGAGTTGGCAGAGACCGGCGGGGACGGGACGGAGCCGTCCCGGATCGCCCCGGGGGTCGCGCCCTGGGTCCGGGCGTTCGAGGTCGAGCTGGTCCCGACCCCGGCACCCGCCTCCCGGAGCGCCGACACCGGCGGCCGCTGGCAGCTGTTCGCCTCCGACCGGCACCCGCTGGCCGACGCGCTGCACCGGACGCTCATCGAGGCCGGTCTCGGCGGCGGCGTGCTGCTCTGCCTGCCGAGGGACTGCGGGCCCGAGCACGCGGCGCTGATGCTGGCCGCCGCCCGGGCGGCGCTCACCGAGGCGGGCGCGGGCACCGGCCGGTTCGTCGCGGTCGGCGACCGGCGCGGCGCCGCCGGGCTGACCAAGACGCTGCACCTGGAGGCCCCCGACATCACCACCACGCTGGTCACCCTGCCCCTGCCCGACGACCTGTCGGCGGCCCGGGCGGCCGAACTGAGCGCGCTGATCACCGCCGACGTGGCCGGCACCGCCGGGTTCGCTGAGGTGAGTTACACCCCGGAGGACGTCCGCCGGGTGCCGGTGCTGCGGCCCCGGCCGGCCCCGGACCCGGCCTCGGCCCGCCCGGCCCTGGACGGGGCGGACGTGCTGCTGGTCACCGGTGGCGGCAAGGGCATCACCGCCGAGTGCGCGCTCGAACTGGCCCTGGAGACGGGTGCCGCGATCGGCCTGCTGGGCCGCTCGGACCCGGCGCAGGACCAGGAGTTGGCCGCCAACCTGGCCCGGATGACCGAGGCGGGCGTGATCTTCCACTACGCCCGGGCCGACGTCACCTCGGCCGACCAGGTGAAGGACGCGGTCGAGGAGATCGGCCGCGCGCTCGGCCCGGTCTCCGCCGTGCTGCACGGCGCGGGCCGCAACGAGCCGCACGGGCTGGCCACCCTGGACGAGGACGCGTTCCGGCGCACCCTGGCCACCAAGATCACCGGCCTGGAGACCGTGCTGGCCGCCGTCGACCCGGCGACCCTGCGGCTGCTGGTCACCTTCGGCTCGATCATCGGCCGGGCCGGTCTGCGCGGCGAGGCGGACTACGCCACCGCCAACGACTGGCTCACCGAACTGACCCGGCAGGTCGGGCAGGAGAACCCGGACTGCCGCTGCCTGGCCCTGGAGTGGTCGGTCTGGTCCGGGGCCGGGATGGGCGAGCGGCTCGGCGTGCTGGAGTCGCTGATCCGCGAGGGCATCGAACCGATCCCGACCGAGCAGGGGGTGGCGCAGCTCAAGCAGCTGCTCGCCGACCCCACCGCGCCGACCGCGCTGGTCGTGATGGGCCGGGCCGGCGGACTGCCCACCCTGGACGTCGGCCGGGGCGAACTGCCGCTGCTGCGCTTCCTGGAGCGGCCGCAGGCGTACTACCCGGGCATCGAACTGGTCGCCGACGCCGACCTGTCGGCCGCGGGCGACCCGTACCTGGCCGACCACCTGCTGGACGGGGACCTGCTCTACCCCGCCGTGCTGGGCATGGAGGCGATGGCGCAGGCCGCCTCGGCGGTCTCCGGGCAGCCGGGCACCCCGACGCTGGAGAACATGGAGTTCCTCCGGCCGATCGTGGTCCCGGTGACCGGTACCGTCACGCTCCGGGTCGCGGTGCTGGCCAGGGACGCCGACACGGTGCAGGCGGTGCTCCGCAGCAGCGAGACCGGCTTCCAGGCGGACCACTTCCGGGCCACCCTGCGGTACGGCCGCCCGGCCCCGCTGGACGGTGCGCCCCGGCCGCTCGCCGAGGACGCCCCGCAGGTCCCGCTGGACCCGGCCCGGGATCTCTACGGACCGGTGCTCTTCCAGGGCGGACGGTTCCAACGCCTGCTCGGCTACCGCGCGTTGGCGGCCAAGGGCTGCGTCGCGGAGATCTCCAACGCCGCCACCGCGAACTGGTTCGCCGGCTACCTGCCGCACGAGCTGGTGCTCGCCGACCCTGGCACCCGGGACGCGCTGATGCACTCGATCCAGTGCTGCGTGCCGGACGCCACCCTGCTTCCGGTCAGCGTCGAGCGGCTGCACCTGGCCGACCCGACGGCGGTCCGGACCGAGAAGCAGGTCACCCTGCACGCCGTCGAGCGCTCCAAGGTCGGCGACACCTACCTGTACGACCTCGACGTGCGCGACCAGGACGGTGTGCTGGTCGAGCGCTGGGAGGGGCTGAAGCTGCAGGCGGTGCGCAAGCTGGACGGCACCGGCCCCTGGCAGCCCGCGCTGCTCGGCGGCTACCTGGAGCGGCGGGCCGAGCTGCTGCTCGGCTCCCCGGTGCGCGGGATCGTGCTGCCCGACGGCGAACTGGCCGTGCGGGGCGTGGCGATGCGCCGCGAGCGGACCGCCAGGGCGGTCGGCTGGGCGCTCGGCCGGGAGACCGCGGTGCGCTACCGCCCGGACGGCCGGCCGGAGATCGACGGCGGCACCCGGGTCAGCTCCTCGCACGGCGGCGGGGTCACCTTCGCGGTGCTCGGCGACCTGCCGGTGGGCTGTGACGTCGAGCCGGTGGCGGACCGCGCCCCGGCCGACTGGGCCGCACTGCTCGGCCCGGACGGCTTCACGCTGGCCGAGCTGGTGGCCGGCGAGTCGGGCGAGCCGCTCTCCCAGGCGGCGGCCCGGGTCTGGGGCGCCACCGAGTGCCTGCGCAAGACCGGCCGGGCCCAGGTCGCGCTGACCCTGGCCGAGCTGCCGGACACCCCGGACCGCTGGGTGGTGCTGCGCTCCGGCGATGCCCTGGTGGCGACCTTCCCGACCGCCCTGCACGGGGTGGAGCTGCCGGTGATGTTCGCCCTGTCGACGGAATCCGAGGAGTGACCGTGCAGCCGTTCTACGAGTACCGCCACCTGGTCGGCTTCGAGGAGACCAACCTGGTGGGCAATGTCTACTACGTCAACTACCTGCGCTGGCAGGGGCGTTGCCGGGAGATGTTCCTGCGGGAGATGGCCCCCGAGGTGCTGGAGGACATCCGCGCCGACCTGAAGCTGTTCACCCTCAAGGTGGACTGCGAGTTCTTCGCCGAGATCACCGCCTTCGACGAGCTGTCGATCCGGATGCGGCTGGAGGACCTGACGCAGACCCAGGTCGGCTTCACCTTCGACTACGTGAAACTGCCCGAGGCGGGTGGCGAGCTGCTGGTCGCCCGGGGCCGGCAGCGGGTGGCGTGCATGCGCGGCCCGAACAACGACACCCGGCCGACCCGGGTGCCGGAGGCGCTGCGCAAGGCGCTCGAACCGTACGCCGTCGCGCCCGGCGGCCCCGCCGGACGGGCCGTCAGGCCCGTCCTCGTCCCGAGCGAGGTGTAGCCGATGACGTCCATCGACAGACTGCCCGGCGGCCGGCCCACTGCGGTCCGGCCGGTCCAGGACCGGACCGAACTGCGCGGCGTGCTGGGCCGGTTCGCCACCGGCGTGACGGTGCTGACGGCCGGCCGGGCGGAGCCCCGGGGGATGACGGCGAACTCCTTCGCCTCGGTCTCGCTCGATCCGGCGGTGATCCTGGTCTGCGTGGTCCGCACGGCCGCCGTGCACGAGACCATCCTGGCCGAGCGGGCGTTCGCGGTCTCGGTGCTCTCCGGCTCGCAGGAGAAGGCGGCCCGGCACTTCGCCGACCGCCACCGCCCGCGCGGCGCCCAGGAGTTCGACGCCGTCGAGACCACGCCTGGTCGCTTCACCGGGGCCCCGGTGCTGGTCGGCGCGCAGGCCTGGCTGGAGTGCGAGCTGACCGCCGAGTACGACGGCGGCGACCACTCGATCTTCCTCGGCTCGGTGCTGGACATCGGGCGCCCGCCCGCGGACGACCCGCTGCTGTTCTTCGCCGGCGGCTTCCACCGCCTGCCCGACTGACCGCGGTCGCCCCGGGAAGCCGGTGCCTCCCCACCCGGGGAGACACCGGCTTCCGGCGTGCCGGCCCGTCACCGTACCCAGCACGGAGCGCCCGGCCGGGGACTCCGGCCGGGCGCTCCGTGCTGGGTACGGGTCAGTCGACCGGGTGGACGGTCATCGGCAGCCCGCCCTGAACCCGCAGGGTGAGCATCGGCTCCGGCTTGGGCACGTAGCCCGGGGCCTTGGCCAGCCGGAGTTCGCGGACCACCGCGGCGAGCACCACGGTCGCCTCCAGCATGCCCAGGCTGCTGCCGACGCAGTAGCGCGGCCCGGCCCCGAACGGGATGTAGCTGTAGCGGTGCCGCCCGGCCGCCCGGCCCGGCGCGAACCGCTCCGGGTCGAAGCGGTCCGGCGCGTCCCAGAACTCGGGGTGCCGGTGCAGGGTGTACGGGCAGACCAGCACCTCCGCGCCGGCCGGGACGTGGAAGCCGCCGATCTCGTCCTCCTGCTGGGCCTTCCTGGGCAGGATCCAGACCGGCGGGTAGAGCCGCATCACCTCCTCCAGCACCATCGAGGTGTAGCTGAGCCGGTGCAGGTCCTCGGCCTCCGGCGGGCGGTCGCCGAGCACTTCGACCACCTCGGCCCGGACCTTCTCCCAGACCAGCGGGTGCTGGTCGAGCAGCAGGAAGGTCCAGCTCAGCGTCGAGGCGGTGGTCTCGTGCCCGGCCAGCAGCAGGGTGACCAGCTCGTCCCGCATCCGCTGCCGCCGGACCGCCTCGTCCGGCTCGGCGGCGGTCGCCTCGATCAGCCGGGACAGCACGTCGTCGCCGTCCGCGCTCGGGTGCGCGGCCCGCTCGGCGGCCAACTGGCCGGTGATCCGCTCCAGATCGGCCCGGGCCCGCCGGAACCGGCGCTGCTGCGGCAGCGGCAGCCAGGACGGGACGGCGCTCAGCGACATCATCTCGAAGATCGCCTGGTCCTGGACCACCTCGAAGGACTCACCGATCGACTCGTACACACCGAGGTCGGCGTCCAGCAGGGTGCGGCCGAGGATGCCGAGGGTGAGCCCGGTCATCTCCGCCCGGATGTCCACCGGCCCTGTGCCCGCCAGCGAGCGCAGCCGGGCCACCAGCTTGGCCGCCTCCTCGGCGATCACCCCGGTCTGCCGGGAGATCCGCCGGGGCTGGAACACCGGCTGGATCACCTTGCGTTGGGCCCGCCAGAGCTCACCCTCGCTGGTCAGCAGCCCGTCCCCGAGGGCCCGCCGGGCGTGCACCAGGCCGATGCCCTTGTGGTAGTTGGCGGCGTTGTCCGCCAGCACCCGCTTGGCGTGGTCGGGGTGGTTGAAGAAGAACAGCGTCTTCGGGCCGAGCGGCAGCCGGACGGCGTCGCCGTAGGTCAGCGCCGCCGAGGTCATCACCGAGAGCCGGTCCCTGGCCATCCTGGCCAGCAGCCCGACGGTCCGGGAGGCGGGCGGCCCCGGCGGCAGCCGCCTGGCCCGCGCGGGCGCGGTCACGCGGTCACGTCACGGTGCTCGGCCAGCTCCGCCGCGATCCGCTGCCGCCACAGCTCGTAGGCCGGCACCGCGCCGTCCGGACCGGGCTCCGGCCGAGCCTTGTCGCACAGCGCGGCCGCCTCACGGGGCGTCAGGTCGCAGAAGAACCGGGCCGCCAGCTCGGTGTGCGGCGTGACCAGACCCGCCTCCACCCGGGCGGTGGCGGCGAACGCGGACGCCTGCGCGACCTGCGGACGGTACCCGGCCGCCCGCTCCCAGAACACCGCCAGCTCGCCCTGGTCCCCGCCGCCCGCGTAGGTGGCGGCCAGCCCCGCGCCGCTGTAGAGGTCGGGCCGCCGGTGCGCCGGGAAGCGGTCCAGCAGGTCGGCCACCACGTCCGGCGCGGTGCCCGCCACGAACCAGGCGGCGCGGCCGATGCCCTGGTCGATCGCCCGGTTCCGGTAGTCGGCCGAACCGTCCACCGGCCACGGGAAGTCCGGCTCCTGGTAGTGCTCGTGGACGTACTTCCGGGTGTGGAAGTACGCCTGGTGGAACCCGTAGCCGTCCAGCACCAGCCAGCGCAGCAGCGGGTCCGGCGGGGTGATCGCGGCCCAGCGGAACCGGGGCAGCCTGGCCATCGCCCAGCCGACCCCGACGTAGGCCATGTAGCTGTGCTGCCGGCCGCGACCGGCCAGCAGCTCGGCCACCTTGCGGCCGTTGCCGAACGGCAGCCCGTCCAGCATCGCGGCACCCATCGCCGCACCTTCGTAGGCGAAGCCGCGGAACTGGTCCGGCACGCCCTCCAGCCGGAGTTCGGCCTCGGCGACGGTGCGCGATTCCATCACGTAGCCGTAGCCGGTGAGGAAGGTCGAGCCGACCGTCTCGAGCAACTCCCGGGATTGCACGCTCTTCTCGTGGAATCCCCGCTCGGAGAGCTTCGTCTCCGAATGATCAGGGGTCAGAATTCTGCGCCTGAGCGCACGCCAAGAACCCGCCATGGTTCCCTCCGAGGAATCGGGCTGCCGAACGGTCACAGCTGTCCAACCGAAATCCTGGTCGCCTGACGGGTTTTCCGCCTACTCCGAACGTGCCCTGGCAAGGGCACGTGCGAAGAAGCCGGGCCGCACCGGGACACCCAGAATCAAGCCGTCCTGTCCTGAAAACCCCACCGGAAGAGCAGCAAACGTGAGCGATCTCCGCGTCGTTTCGACACCCGCCACAGGGACCTCCCGAACCTCACTCTTCGTCAACGGCACCTTCCCGCGCCGCCGGATGCTGGTGGTGCTCCTCAGCGTCGGCTTCGGCCTGTTCCTCTCCTACGCCTGGTCCGCGAAGTTCGTGGACACCGAGATCGGCACCACCACCGCCAACGCGCTGCTCGGCCACGACGCCCACAAGACGCCGATCGCCGGGATCGCCACCGGGGTGGTGTTCGCCTTCGTCACCGGCCTGGCCGGCTCCTTCACCGCCTGCAACATCGCGGTCTTCGGCGCGGTCGGCCCGATGCTGGGCGAACTGACCAGCCGTCGGGACCGGTTCCTGCACACCGTCCGCCCGCTGGGCTGGATGGCGGCCGGGATGATCCCGGTCTCCGCCGCGTACGGCGCGCTGGTCGGCCTGGTCGGCACCCGGATGCCGCAGTTCTCCACCGCGAGCAGCCCGGCCGGCACGCTGTCGGCCCGCAGCCTGCAGTCCATGATCACCTTCGGCCTGATCGGCCTGGTGATGACCGTGCTCGGCCTGGCCGCCGCCGGCCTGCTCAAGGACCCGCTCGGCCCGCTCTCCCGGCGGTTCCCGAACGCCCCGATGGTGCTGCTCGGCGCCTTGGTCGGCGGCTTCCTGATCGGCCGCCCCTACCCGCTGTTCCGGGACCTGTTCCGGCACGCGGCGAGCACCCACAACCCGCTGTACGGCGCGGCCGCCTTCACCCTCCAGTCGCTCGGCAACATCGTGGTGATGTCGCTGCTGGTGCTGGTCCTGACGTACGCCCTGGGCGGCCCGCTGCAACGGTGGTTGAGCGCCTCGCCCGGCCGGGTGGCGGCGGTGACGGCGGCCGCCTTCCTCGTGGCCGGCGTCTTCACCCTGGTCTACTGGGACGTCCGGGTGCTCGGCCGGCTCGACTACCTCTGGTTCCCCACCGCCCCCTGGAACAACTGACCACCGACCGGCCGACGGCGGGCCCGGGCGCGACCGCGCTCAGGCCCGCCGTTCGCGTGCCCGCACCATCGAGGCCAGGGTGGCCCCGGGCTCACCGCCCGCGCCCATCAGCAGCCCGGCCACCTGGGCCTCGAAGCAGCTGTCCGCGTCGTACGGGGGCACCAGGTAGCCGCCGAACTCCAGGGTGACCAGGCCGTGCAGGGCGATCCACAGCTGGTGTGCCACCGCCTGCGGGTCGCCGGGCGACAGCCGGCCGGCCGTCATGCACCGGGCCACCGCACCGACCAGGGTCTCCAGCGTGTAGCGCCCGTGCTGCCGGTCGTCGTCGGTGAGCGAGAAGCCACTGAGCACCGATCCGCCGAACATCACGCTGTAGAGGTGCCAGTGCTCCCGCGCGTTGCGCCGGTACGCCCAGCCGAGCGCGCCGATGTCGGCCACCGGGTCGGCCGTCTCGGCCACCTCGGTGAGGCTGCGGTTGAGGTAGCTGAAGCCCTCCCGCACCATCGCCCTGACCAGGTCGCCCTTGCCGCCGAAGTGGGTGTAGACGGCCATCGTGGAGGTGCCCACCTCGGCCGCCAGCCGCCGGGTCGACAGCGCCTTGGGCCCCTCCTCGGCGAGCAACTTGGCTGCGGCCCGCAGGAGTTGGGGGGCCAGGGTGGGGTCGATCTGACGGGGGCTCACTCTTGACATCCTCTCACGACAGCAGGAACCTTTACAGAACAGAGTTATATAACGCCGATATGCAAGGGGGCACCAGATGACCGCCCGTCGCACCCACGGCACCACCCACCTGCTGGCCGGCGCCTACCGCCCGGTCGCCGAGGAGGTCACCGAGCACGGCCTGCCGGTGCTCGGACGGCTCCCGGCCGGCCTCGACGGCACCCTGCTGCGGATCGGCGCCAACCCGCTCGGCGCCCACGACCCGGCCACCGACCACGCCTTCGCGGGCGACGCGATGGTGCACGGCCTGCGGCTGCGCGACGGCCGCGCCGAGTGGTACCGCAACCGCTGGCTGCGCACCGACCGGGTCACCCGCTCCCTGGGCGAACTCCCCACCCCGGGCCCGGCCGCCGGGCTGTGCGACAACACCAACGCCGGGCTGGTCCGGCACGCGGGCCGCACCCTGGCGCTCGGCGACGGCGGCGCGCTCCCGTTCCGGCTGGGCGAGCAGTTGGAGACGCTGGCCCGGCACGACTTCGACGGCACCCTGCCGGCCGGCTTCGCCGCGCACCCGGTGGCCGACCCGCTGACCGGTGAACTGCACGCGGTGGCCCACCAGTTCGGCCAGCCGCAACTGACCTACCTGACCGTGGACGCGCGCGGCCGGGTCAGCCGGGCCGAGCCGATCACCGTCAAGGGCGCCCCGATGGTGCACGCCTTCTCGCTGACCGACCGGCACGCGATCATCTACGACCTGCCGGTCACCTTCGACCCGAGCGCGGCCGCGGCCGGCTCCCGGGTCCCCTACACCTGGGACGAGGGCCACGGCGCCCGGCTCGGCATCCTGCCGCGCGGCGGCCGGGACGCGGACGTCCGCTGGCTGGAGATCGACCCCTGCTTCGTCTTCCACCCGGTGAACGCCTACGAGCAGGGCGGCCGCACGGTGATCGACGTGATCCGGCACGAGCGGGTCTTCGACCGCGACCCGCTGCACCCCGGCGAGTCGACCCCGGCCCTGTGGCGGTGGACCGTCGACCACCGGCACGGCACCGTGCTGGAGCGCCGACTCGACGGCCGCGCCCAGGAGTTCCCCCGGATCGACGACCGCTACGCCGGCTCGCCGAACCGCTGGGCCGTCACCGTCGGCCTGCACCCGGAGCGGGCCGGCGCGCTGGCCGGGCCCGAGCTCCTCCGCCACGACCTGCTCACCGGGCACACCGAGGTGCACCGGGTCGGGCCCGGCCGGGAGGCCGGCGAGGCGGTCTTCGTGCCGCGCGGCGCCCACGCCCCCGAGGGCGACGGCTGGCTGCTCAGCCTGGTGCACGACACCGCCACCGACCGCGGCGAACTGATCGTCCTCGACTCGACCCGCTTCAGCGGGCCGCCGGTGGCCGTCGTCCCGCTGCCGGTCCGGGTGCCGCACGGACTTCACACCCAGTGGGTGGCGAATTCTCAACTGTGCACCGGGAGTTGACCCGCAGGCACCATTGCGGACATGACACCTCATCGCTAGGCTCGGCCCCCAATGCAGCAGCACAAATAGGACATCCACCCATCGGGAATGGAGAGATTCCTTGCATGACGCTGTCGAACGGGCCATCGCCACGATGTGGGAACGCTTTGACGAACCCCTCACCCTCACCGATATCGCGGACAGCGCGATATTGAGCAAGTTCTACTTCTCCCGGGTGTTCCGCACACTCACCGGAACCTCACCCAGCCGCTTTCTGGCCGCCATTCGGCTCTGTATGGCGAAGAAGTTACTGTTGGAGACGTCGGCCAGTGTCACCGACATCTCCTTCATGGTCGGGTACAACAGTCTCGGCACGTTCACCAGCCGCTTCACCCGCAGCGTCGGCGTCCCGCCGGCCAGGTTCCGGATGCTGTCCGAGCTCGGCATGGACGGCACCCCGAGCGCACTGCGCCCGGGGCGGCCCACCGGACACAGCGGCACCGTCCAGGGCGAGTTGTACGTCCCCGAGACCGAGCTGCCGATCCGGATCTACGTGGCCGCCTTCAAGGAGTCGATCCCCGAGGGTCAGCCGAAGGCCTGCGACGTCCTCGACAAGACCGGCCCGTACCGGCTCACCGGGTTGCCCGACGGCCAGTGGTACGTCCGGGCCGCCGTGGTCTCCCGGGCCCCGCTCGAACCCCGCCCCTGGGTGCGTCAGCCGCTCTTCGTCGGCTCCTCGCACCTTCCGGTGGTGATCTCCGGCGGTGGGACGGTGGAGGCCGACGTGATGACCCGCCCGCTCGGCAAGCTGGACATCCCGATCCTGCTGGCGCTGCCCGAACTCGACGGCCGGCAGCCGCTGAACGTCCTGCGGCCGGCCCAGCGGGCGGTGCAGCTCGCCCGCGCACCCGGCGTCAGAAGATCCGGCTGACACCGGACCGCAGCACCGGGGCGGTGGGCCGGACCGTCCCCGCTCAGCGAACGGCGTCGGCGCGCACCGCCCGCCGTTGGCTGTCGACTCAGCCCTCTGCCGCACCGAAGGCCAGCATCAGCACCGGGACCGCCTCCCCCTGGAAGTCCACCCCAGGATCGAAGCTGTGGATCATGCCCTCCAGCACCAGCAGGGACAGCAGCGGGAACGCGAACTCCGCGGCGGCGAAGATCCCGAACCGCCGCTGCAGCTTGAACAGCCGCGGCGCGAACGCCGCGAGGTTGAACTCCGCCGCCACCACCGCCGACGCGTCCCCGACCAGCTTCTCCACCTCGGTCCGGAACGCCTCCAGGTCGCAGTCCACCGGCACCCGGGCGGCACTCTCGATCACGATGTCCGCGCACCGGCGGCCCTCGCCGAGCGCCATCCGCAGGAAGAACTCCCCGAAGTGCCTGCGCACCCGGTCGGGCAGCCGGACCACGAACCCGGCGTCCAGCAGCACCACCTCGCCCGCCCCGTCCAGCCGCAGGTTCCCCGGGTGCAGGTCGCAGTGCACCAGCCCGTCCAGGAAGAGCATCTGGTAGACCGCCCGCAGCACCCGCTGCATCGCGTCCCGGCGCTGTTCCGGCAGATACGGCTCCGGGCGGAACTCCCGCAGGTCGTCCAGGAACTCCATCACCAGCACCCGGTCGCCGCCGAACCCCTCGATCGGCTCGGGCAGCCGTACGCCCTTCACCGCGGCCAGGTTGCCGCGCAGCCGGGCCAGCGACTCCCGTTCCGCAGCCAGGTCGGCCTGGGCCAGTACGGCGGTCCCGATCTGCCCGAGCATCTCCTCGGCCGGCAGCCGGCGCAGGCCGGGCAGCCGGCCTGCCGCCCGGGCGAACGCACCGGCCAGCCGGAAGTCACTGCTCATCAGCGGCACGATCCCGGGCCGCCGGATCTTCACCGCCACCACCCGGCCGTCGGTCAGCACCGCGCGGTGCACGGTCGCGATGCTGCCGCTGCCGACCGGCTCCCAGTCGAACGTGTCGAACGGCCACTCGGCCTCCGGCCCGAACTCCTCGGCCAGCACCGCCGCCAGCTCCGCCCGCGTCGGCGGCGGCACCGTGTCGGTCAGCCGGCCCAGCTCGTCGCACCACTGCTCAGGCAGCAAGTCCCGGCGAGTACTGAGCAGTTGGCCCACCTTGACATAGAACGGGCCCAACTCGGTCAGCATCGCCGGAGCCTGCCGCGCCAGCCGGCCGGCCACCGACCCGCCCCGACCCCGCCGGAACGCCGCCCCGCCCAGCGCGGCGGCGGTGTGCCGCAGCGCCACCCAGCCGATCCGCATCCCCCGCCGGCCGAGGCCGATCCGATCCGTGCCCGCGTCACCCATGAGGCTCTCCCCTCGTCAGCTGTGCTCGGCGCCGACTGCATCAGGACGGCCCTACAGATACTCAGCTCCCGCGGCCCCCCGGACTTCTCCTGACGTGCCCGCTCTTGGTTCCCGGCCCTCTCAACGCGCTTGCACGGCCTGCTCGGTGGGCTCGGCGGGCGGGCTGAACGGCCACCAGGTGAAGGCCGGCAGCCAGCGCTCGGCGGGGCCGCTCCAGGACAGCGCGCCGATCTGGTCGAGGGTCCGCCGCCCGGTGAGCGAGCGGAACACGTCGTGGTGGTGCCCGCTCACCGTCACCCCGGGCTCCCCCGGGCCGACCCGCCACTCCTGACCGCCCGACCGCACCCGCATGGCGGGCAGGCCGAGTTCGGCCACCGTGAGGCCCATGCCGAGCGCCACCAGGTCCAGCGAGCCCGGGTAGGCGGGATGGTCGAGCGGCACCGGCGCGCCGATCGCCCGCCGCAGGTCGAGTTCGTGGGTCAGGGCGTCCATCGTCATGATCGGACCGCGCAGCCCCTCGGTGAGCGGCGGCAGCAGCTCGGACAGCTCCGTCCACCGCTCCAGCAGCTCCGGCACCCCGGCCGCACCGTCCGGCTCGGGGTGCCGCAGCGGCAGCACCTGGATCCCCAGGGTGACCTGCCGGCAGACGTCCACCAGGTGGTCGACCAGATCGCGGACCGTCCACCCGTGGCAGGCCGGGACGGTGACGGTCGCCAACTCCGACCTCTCACTGACCAGTTCGATTACGTTCTGCCGGATCCGGTCGTAGCCGAGGCGGGCCGGCAGCCGCTCCCAGCCGCCCGGGGCGACGCCGGTGGCGGTCATCCGCGCACCGCCGTCGGCCGGTCCGCCGCCCGGCCTGCCTGGGCCCGGCTCAGCCGGCCCCGGGCGTGCAGCCAGGCGATGGTGTCGGCCATCGTCTCCGCCAACGGCCGGGCGGCGATGCCGTGTTCGGTGCCGCCCTCGGCCGGTGCGGCCACCGCGCAGGTGTAGACGGCGCCGTACTCGGCCGGGATGTGCCAGGGCCAGACCCGCTGCACCACCCCGGTCAGCAGGCCGAACGGCAGCATCGCCCGGGCCGGCAGGTACATCGCGGGCAGCTGCCGCCCGGTGACCTCCCGGACCGTCTCGACGTACCGACGGGTGGTCAGGAAGTGCTGCGGGCCGAACTGCCGGGTCGCTGGACCGGCCGTCCCGGTCACCAGCGCCGCGTGCAGGGCCGCGGTGTCCCGGACGTCCCCCAGCGGGAGACCGCCACCCGGCCAGAGCGGCATCAGACCCCGCAACTCGTTGCGCAGCCGGGCGTTCTGGTCCCCCAGGTACGGGTCGTCCGGCCCGAGCAGTGCGGGCGGGTAGCTGATCACCACCGGCGCGCCCTCCTGCTGGTGCCGGCGGGCCACCTGCTCGGCCGCCGCCTTGGTCGCCAGGTACGCCTCCCGGGGCCGCCCCACCGGCGAGTCGGTCCGGATGACCGGCCCGGCGGCCGGGAACAGCGCGCCGACGCTCGACACGTGGACCACCCGCCGGGCACCGCTCGCCCGCCCGGCGGCCAGCACGAGTTCGGTGCCCCGCACGTTGGTGCGCCGCAGCTCGCTCCGGCGCCGGCTGTCGAAGGAGTACACCGAGGCGGCGTGCAGCACCACCTCCGCACCCTTGACCGCCTCGGCCACCGCCCCCTCGTCGGTGACGTCGCCGACCACCAGCTCAAGACCGGCCGGATCGACCCCGAGCGGCGCCAACGACCGCTCCACGGCGGCCGGATCACGGACCAGCAGCCGGACCCGGCACCCGGCGCGCAGCACGGCTGCCACCGAATGGGCCCCGACGAAGCCGGTGCCCCCCGTCACGCAGACCAGCATGAGAACTCCTCTCGACGGCCCGGCGAGCGGCGCGGCCGTCCCGGCGGGCCGGAGTCCGGCGGCCGGGCGGCGCAGCGACGGTCACCTCCGGCCCACAGGTCCGGGCAGGCACCGCAGCCATCGTGGGTCAGCCGGGACCGTCGGGACTTCTCGCAGCGTGCCCCGCCGGATTTCCGGCCGGCCGGGCGTCAGCGCTGCGGCACCCCGCGCGGGGCCACCGCCGCCACCCCGCCCCGGGCGTGCCGGCCCGTCGGGCGTGAGCTGCGCCCGGCCAGCGCGGCCACCGCACCGCCCACCAGCAGCACCCCGGCCGGGATCGCGAGCGCCAGGCACTGCCGGACGCCCCACCGGTCGGCGGTCTCGTCCACCGGCAGGCGGACCAGCTCCAGCAGGTGGAACGCGTCGTAGGTGGCGAGGCCGTAGGCCAGTGCCGCGTACCCGAGCGAGAACAGCAGCAGCCAGCTGCTGCGTTCGGCCGCCGCCAGCAGGAACAGCGCGGCGGCCGAGACCAGCAGCGGGGTGGCGCCGTGGAAGATCAGCAGCTGGGCCGAGCCGAGGGCGGCGTTCGGCGAGCGGAAGCCGTGCCAGTCGGTCACCGTCAGCGCGGCCGCCGCACCGCCGAGCAGCACCATCGCCAGCAGCGCGGGCAGCGCCCGCCGCAGCCGGCCGGCCCGGCGGTACCGACGGAACGTCAGCCAGAGCGCGAGCAGCAGCGCGACGGCCCAGAACGCCGCCAGCCGGCCCGGGTGGGCCAGCTCCCCGGTGCCGAGGATGCCGCCGGTCGCGTGCGCCGGCACGC
This sequence comes from Kitasatospora sp. NPDC101801, assembly GCF_044766665.1. Taxonomy (NCBI): domain Bacteria; kingdom Bacillati; phylum Actinomycetota; class Actinomycetes; order Kitasatosporales; family Streptomycetaceae; genus Kitasatospora; species Kitasatospora sp. NPDC101801. Next base: position 34,535 of record NZ_JBIWML010000029.1, on the reverse strand, counting down.
CGCAGACGGTGTCGGCCGCCCGTCCGCAGCGGGTGCCGGGCAGCCGGTACAGCGGCAGCGAGACCGCGAGCAGCACGCCGAACAGCACGAGCACGAACCAGTACCGCCGTGCGGCCACTTGCCCTCCTCGGTGCCGGCTGCCAGGAATCTTCCAGGGGTGACGGCGCTCGCACAAGGGGGGATCCGCACCGAAATCGGGGACACCAGCCAGCCGCGGGGCCGGACGGGTGGCGGTTGCGTAACCTTGCCGACGGGAGGGAGCCGTGGGTTCCCCGGCCGGCCGACGAAGGGGTTTCCAGCCATGTCCCAGCAGGTCCAGGGTGTCATCGCCCGAGCGAAGGGCGAGCCCGTCCGGGTGGAGACCATCGTGGTGCCCGATCCGGGCCCGGGCGAGGCGGTGGTGAAGGTGCAGGCCTGCGGGGTCTGCCACACCGATCTGCACTACCGTGAGGGCGGGATCAACGACGAGTTCCCGTTCCTGCTCGGCCACGAGGCGGCCGGCCTGGTGGAGTCGGTCGGCGAGGGCGTCACCGAGGTCGCCCCGGGTGACTTCGTGATCCTCAACTGGCGTGCGGTCTGCGGCCAGTGCCGGGCCTGCCGGCGCGGCCGGCCCTGGTACTGCTTCGCCACCCACAACGCGACCCAGCGGATGACGCTGCTGGACGGCACCGAGCTCTCCCCCGCGCTGGGCATCGGCGCGTTCGCCGAGAAGACCCTGGTCGCGGCCGGGCAGTGCACCAAGGTCGACCCGGCCGCCTCCCCCGCCGCCGCCGGGCTGCTCGGCTGCGGCGTGATGGCCGGTCTGGGCGCCGCGCTGAACACCGGCGCGGTCGGCCGGGGCGACAGCGTCGCGGTGATCGGCTGCGGCGGGGTCGGCGGCGCCGCGATCGCGGGCTCCCGGCTGGCCGGGGCGGCCCGGATCATCGCGGTGGACATCGACGACCGCAAGCTGGAGCTGGCCCGGGGCCTCGGCGCCACCCACACCGTCAACTCCCGGCAGGCGGAAGCCGTCGAGGCGATCCGCGAGCTGACCGGCGGCTTCGGGGCGGACGTGGTGATCGACGCCGTCGGCCGCCCGGAGACGTACCAGCAGGCGTTCTACGCCCGCGACCTGGCGGGCACCGTCGTCCTGGTCGGCGTGCCCACGCCGGAGATGAAGCTCGAACTGCCGCTGCTGGACGTCTTCGGCCGGGGCGGCTCGCTCAAGTCGAGCTGGTACGGGGACTGCCTGCCCAGCCGGGACTTCCCGCTGCTGATCGACCTCTACCGGCAGGGGCGGCTGGACCTGGACGCCTTCGTCACCGAGACCATCCCGCTGGACGGCGTCGAGCAGGCCTTCGCCCGGATGCACGGCGGCGACGTGCTCCGCTCGGTGGTGGTGTTCTGATGACCGCTCAGCCCTCGCCCCGGATCGAGCACCTGGTCACCGCCGGCACCTTCTCGCTGGACGGCGGCACCTGGGAGGTCGACAACAACGTCTGGCTGGTCGGCGACGACCACGAGGTGCTGGTGATCGACGCCGCCCACGACGCCGAGGCCATCGCGGCCGCGGTCGGCGACCGCCGGGTGGTCGCCATCGTCTGCACCCACGCCCACGACGACCATGTCAACGCCGCCCCCGAGCTGGCCGCGAAGACCGGCGCCCCGATCCTGCTGAACGAGGCCGACCGACCGCTCTGGGACCGGACCCACCCCGACCGCGCCCCCGACGGCCCGCTCCCCGACGGCCACCGGCTGACCGTGGCCGGCACCGAACTGACGGTCCTGCACACCCCCGGCCACGCCCCCGGCGCCGTCTGCCTGTACGCCCCCGGCCTGGGCACCGTCTTCACCGGCGACACCCTGTTCGCCGGCGGCCCGGGAGCCACCGGCCGGTCCTTCTCCGACTTCCCCACCATCGTCGACTCGATCACCGCCCGGCTGCTCACCCTCCCGCCGGACACCATCGTGCGCACCGGCCACGGCGGCTCCACCGCCATCGGCACCGAGGCTCCGCACCTCGCCGAGTGGTTGGCCCGCGGGCACTGACCCGGACCGGGCCGGTCCGGGCGGCCGCCCGGACCGGCCCGCCCCCGGTCAACTCACCGGCCCGCCGGGCCGGAACCGCTCCACCCCGACGATGTGACGCACCTTCACCGGGCGGACGATCACCGCGATCCGCTGCTCACCCGGCAGCATCCACTCGTAGCGCTCGTTGCCCAGGTACTTGCGGGCCAGCCGGTCCATCAGCTCCCGTGCCTCCTCGCCCGCGACGAAACGGCTCACCACACCGCTGATCTGCACCCGGTCGTAGGGGTCGGCGGAGTCCGCGTGCGAGAGGTAGACCCGCGGGTCCCGGCGCAGGTTCTCCTCCTTCACCCGGCCCACCGAGGTGTTGAACATCAGCTCGTCCTCCCCTTCCAGGTCCACCCACATCGGGCTGACCTGCGGGGCGCCGTCGGCGAACACGGTGCCGACGTACCAGATGTGGGGAGCTCGGAGCCGGGCCCGGACGGTCTCCTCGAATGTCACAGTCATCCCCGGGAGGTACCCACCCCGCAGGGGCGCGATACGCCGTTCACGCCCCGGACCTGGCGCCCCGTCAGCGGTAGGCCGCCCAAGGGCCGAGCGCGAATCCGTCGCCCTCCTTCCTGACCTCCACCGCCCCCGCACCGCCGAAGTGCGCCGGGATCACCAACTCGCGTTCGTCCGCCGCCCGTTCGAGGATCCGGCGGCGGCTGGCCGCCGCCTGGGCCGGGTCCAGGCAGAAGCAGCTGCTGCAGTCCGGCCGGAGGATCTGCACCGGGCTGTGCACCAGGTCCCCGACGAAGACCGCCCGGTCGCCGCCCGAGGCCAGCCGCAGCACCGCCGAGCCGGGGGTGTGCCCGGGGGCGGACTCCAGGGTGAGGTGTTCGTCGATCCGGTGGGTGCCCTCCCAGAGCACGGCCTGTCCGGCCTGGTGGACCGGGGCGATGCTGTCCTCGTAGAGCAGCCGGTCGTCGACCCGGCCACCCCTGGCATAGCCGTTGCCGGGGCCGAACCAGGCGTCGTCGGCGGCCGGCAGCAGGTACCTGGCGTTCGGGAAGGTCGGGGCCCAACCGCCGTCCACCGCCGTGGTGTTCCAGCCCACGTGGTCGACGTGCAGGTGGGTGTTGACCACCACGTCGACCTCCTCCGGGGCGATCCCGGCCCGGGCCAGCAGGCCCGGGAAGTCCCCCTGCCACCGGTGGAACAGCGCCGATCCCGGCCGCTCGCGCCCGTTGCCCACCCCGGTGTCGACCACCACCGTCCGGCCGCCGCTGCGCAGCACCCAGGTCTGCAACGCGGCCGCGACCCGGCCGTCCTCGCCCTCCCAGTGGTCCGGTGTCAGCCAGTCCCGGTTCTCCCGCCACACCTCCGCCCCGGCCCCCGGCACGAAGTCACCGGCCGGCAGGAACGTCCCCCGCCACTCCACCAGCCGGATGACCTCGACGTCCCCCAGCATCATCCGCTGCACGCTCTCGTTCTCCATGATCACGACCCTATCGAGCAGCGGATGAGCAGCTCAATACCTTCTGTGCTCAAGGAAATACGCGTCCGTCTCACCCACGAGGAACCGTATGCTGGCCCGATGGATGTAGTGAGCGACGCGATCTCCGCCGTCCGGCTCGGCCGCCCCTCCTCCAACCGGCTGCGCGTCGCGGGGAGTTGGTGCACCAGGCTGGCCCCGTACGACGGCGCGGGCTTCCACGTCGTGCTGGAGGGCAGCTGCTGGCTGCTGCCGGACGGCGGCGGCGACCCGGTCACGCTGGGCCCGGGCGACGCGGTGCTGCTGCCGCACGGCACCGGCCACGTGATCGCCGACTCGCCCGCCGGCCCGGCCACCGTGGCGCGCGCGGTGCCCTTCGAGCAGTACGCCGGGAGCACGTCGCCGGGTGGCACGGAGTTGCTGTGCGGGAAGTACCGGCTGGACCGCAGCCGCGTGCACCCCTTGCTGGCCGAGCTCCCGGACGTCGTCCTGCTGCCCAACCGGGTCGGCAGCAATCCGGAACTCCGTTTCGCCATCGACCTGTTGGGGCGCGAGCTGGAACAGGCCAGGCCGGGCGCCTGTCTGGCCGTGCCCAGCCTGCTCGACCTCCTGCTGGTCTACCTGGTCCGGGCCTGGCTGGCCGGGGCCAGCACCGGGGCCTGGCCGGCCGCGCTGGGCGACCCGGTCACCGCCGCCGCGCTGCGTGCCCTGCACTCCGACCCGGCCGCCCCCTGGACCAACGACCGGCTGGCCGCCGAGGCCGGGGTCTCCCGCCCCACCCTGGCCCGTCGCTTCACCACCCTGGTCGGCCGGCCCCCGATGGCCTACCTCACCTGGTGGCGTCTCACCTACGCCGCCACCCTGCTCCGCGACACCGCCGACCCGCTGGCCACCATCGCCCACCAGGTCGGGTACGCCGGGCCGTACGCCTTCTCGCACGCCTTCAACCGCGAGTTCGGCACCACCCCGGGCCGCTACCGCACCGAACTCCAGGACCGCCCGCCGCTGCCGGTGTCCTGAGGGGCGTGCGGCTGTCCAGGTGTGCGCGGGTGCGCTTCAGGCGCCCCCCGGTCCCGGGCCCGGTGTGCCCGGGGAGGAAAGCGCGGCAATGGCACCATAAGTCACGCAAAGGATCCATTTCGGCACCGGCTGTTGGCCCGTGCCGCTTTGCGCCTGCACCGAAAGGGAGTTCGCCATGCTTCGTCTCCGTTCGCTCGCGCTCGCCTCCGCCGCCGCGATCGTCGCCCTCGGCATCGTCCCGGCCACCGACGCCGCCGCCGCGCCGTCCGCGGTGCGGGCCTACTCGTGCTCGCCGGGCTACTTCTGCCTCTACAGCGACTGGAACGGCGGCGGGACCAGGTGCCAGTGGTCCGACGAGAGCAAGGCCAACACCGCCGACAACTGCTCGTTCATCCAGCGCGAGCAGAACGTCCGCTCGGTGCGGAACAACACCGACCACCGGGTGCAGTACTACACCCAGACCAACTACCACTCCCGGGTCGGCTCCACCCCGTCCGGCGGTGAGGGCAACCTCCAGGGCAACTACCAGATCCGGTCGTTCAAGAAGCAGTAGCCGACCGGCTGGCGGGCGGCCGGCCGAAAACCGGTGGACCTGCGGTGCTCCCGCTGCCTACGGTCGCGGGATGAGCGCACGCATCTTCCGCATCACCGTCTCCGGCTTCTTCGACGGTCTCGACTCCGACCAGCTCACCGAGCTGATCGCGCGGGCGGCGGAGCACGACGTCCTGCACGCGGCGTTCACCCCCGAGGGCCACCTCGCCTACGATCTCCCCGGCCGGACCGGATTCACCTTCCGCTTCCTGGAATCCGGTACGGCCGAGGAGGACATCGTGGCCGCCACCACCCGCGCCGAGGCCGCCGCCGAGCAGTGGCTCACCGGGCGCGGCTACCCCTTCAAGGGCCTCCGCTCCAAGTCCGCCGACCTCACCCAGCCCCCACTCGCCAAGCGCCAACGCCGCGCCGCCGCCCACCAGCGCGGCTGACCCGCGCCGGGCCCGCCGTCAGGCCCGGGTGAACCGCAGCGTGACCAGCTCGAACGGGCGCAGCCGGAGTCGCACCCCGCCGCCGGCCGGCTCCGCGCTGCGGTCCGGCAGTTGACGCTCCAACAGGTCGCAGACCCGTACGGCGGTGAAGTCGAACCCGGCGGTGAGGAGCGCGTCGGCCCGGCCGCCCGTGCTCTCGTACAGGCGGACCACCACGTCGCCGCTCCCGTCGTCGGCGAGTTTCACCGCGCTGACCGTCACCGCCGCCAAGTCCAGCTCGACCAGCGGACGGACCTCCGTGTCGCCGGCCACCCGGCGCTCGGGCAGGTTGATCAGGTAGCCCTCCCGGACCGCGTCGCCGATCTCCGCGCCCGGCACCAGGGCGTGCCGGAAGTGGTGCCGGCCCTGGTCGGTGTGCGGGTCGGGGAAGCGCGGGGCGCGCAGCAGCGAGCACCGCACCGTGGTGGTGGTGCCGTGGTCCTCCGCCCGGACGGTCCGGGTGACGTCGTGGCCGTAGGTGGAGGCGGTCACCAGGGCGACGCCCCAGCCGGGTTCGGCCAGGTGGACGAAGCGGTGGTTGCAGGACTCGAACCTGGCCGCCTCCCAGCTGGTGTTGGTGTGGGTGGGGCGGTACAGGTGGCCGAACTGGGTCTCGGCGGCGTACCGGTCGGTGTGCAGGTCGAGCGGGAAGGCGGCCTTGAGGAACTTCTCGGTCTCCTGCCAGTCCACCTCGGTGTCGAGCTCCAGCCGCCGGGCCCCCGCCGTCAGGGCGATCGTCTGCACCGCCTTGGACGCCCCGAACGAGCGGGACACCCGGACGGCCACGGTCCCCGGTGAGTCGGCGGCCGGCGCGATCTCGTCGACCCCGGTCAGGTCGGTGACGGTGTTCCGGTAGAACTGGTCCACGTCCCAGGCGTCCCACATGTTCGGGAAGTCCGGGTGCAGCTGGAGCAGGTTGGCGGCGGCCCCGGGGGCGACCGTCTCCATCCCGGTGGCGAGGTCGAGCACCGACACCACCAGGCCGCGCCCGTCCACCTCCACCTGGAGCAGGCCGTTCCCGAGTCGGAACCCGCCGTCCGGACGGGCCGTCATGGTGCAGCCGCCCGCCGGCTCCCCGGCCACCCGGCCGCCACCGGCGGGCACCCCGCCGCGCGCGTGCGGCGCCGCGTTGAAGACCACCTCTCCCCCACCCGCCGGGTCCCCGGCCAGTGCGCGCTGGGCCCGCTCGGTGATCCCGGTCAGCTCGGCGGCCACCGCCGCGTACGTCCGCTCGGCCTCCCGGTGCACCCAGGCGATCGAGGAGCCGGGCAGGATGTCGTGGAACTGGTGCAGCAGGACGGTCTTCCAGATCCGGTCCAACTCCTGGTACGGGTAGGGGAGTCCGACCCGGACCGCCGCCGTGGCGGCCCACAGCTCGGCCTCCCGGAGCAGGTTCTCCGCCGCCCGGTTGCCCTGCTTGGTCCTGGCCTGGCTGGTCAGCGTGGCCCGGTGCAGCTCCAGGTAGAGCTCGCCGACCCAGACCGGCGGGTTCGGGTACTCGGCCTGCGCCTTGGCGAAGAACTCGGCGGGCCGCTCCCAGCTGACCCGGGCCGAACCCTCCAGGTCGCGCAGCCGGGCCGCCTTGGCGATCATCTCGCGGGTGGTGCCGCCACCGCCGTCGCCCCAGCCGGTCGGCGCGATCGAGTGCCTGGCCACCCCCTTGTCCTTGAAGTTCCGGGCGGCGTGGGCGATCTCGCGGCCGTCCATCGAGCAGTTGTAGGTGTCCACCGGCGGGAAGTGGGTGAAGATCCTGGTCCCGTCGATGCCCTCCCACCAGAAGGTGTGGTGCGGGAACTTGTTGACCTGGCTCCAGGAGATCTTCTGGGTGAGCAGCCACTTCGCCCCGGCCGCCTTGATGATCTGCGGCAGCCCGCCCGCGAAGCCGAAGGTGTCCGGCAGCCAGGCCTCCTCGTTCTCGATCCCGAACTCGTCCAGGAAGAACCGCTTGCCGTGGACGAACTGACGGGCCATCGCCTCCGAGCCCGGCATGTTGGTGTCCGACTCCACCCACATGCCGCCGGCCGGCACGAACCGGCCGTCCGCGACCGCCTTCTTCACCCGGGCGTACACCTCGGGGCGGTGCTCCTTGATCCAGGCGTACTGCTGCGCCTGCGACATGGTGTAGACGAAGTCCGGCTCGTCCTCCAGCAGCGCCGTCATGTTGGCGGTGGTCCTGGCCACCTTGCGGACCGTCTCGCGCAGCGGCCACAGCCAGGCCGAGTCGATGTGCGCGTGGCCGACCGCGCTGATCCGGTGCGCCGAGGGCTCGGCGGGGGTGGCGAGCACCCCGGCCAGCTGCTCCCGGGCGGCGGCCGCCGTCCCGTTCACGTCCTGGAGGTCGATCGCGTCCAGCGCCCGCTCCACCGCCCGCAGCAGGTCCCAGCGGCGGGCGCCGTCCACCGGCAGCTCGGCCATCAGCTCGCCGAGCACCTCCAGGTCGATCACCAGCTGCCACACCGTCTCGTCCAGCACCGCCAGGTCGACCCGCTCCAGCCGGTACTGCGGCTCGCTCCCGGCGGTCTCCTTCTCGCCCAGCCGCGTGGGCAGGAAGGGGTGGTAGTCCAGGATCACCGGGTTGGACGCGGCCTCGACGTGCAGCAGCACCTGCTCCCCGCCGACCGCCGGGGCGGCGATCCGCACCCACTGGTTGCGCGGGTTGAGGCCCTTCACCGGTGTGCCGTCGGGCCGGTAGACCAGGCCCTCGCACTGGAAGCCGGGCATGTTGGCGTCGAAGCCGAGGTCGATCAGCGCCTCGACCGTCCGCCCCGCCCATGCCTGGGGCACCGTCCCGCTGACGGTCAGCCAGCTGGTGCCCCAGGGGGCGCCCCAGCGCTGCCCGGCCGCGATCGGGGTGCGTGGGGCGGCGATGCCCTCGGCCACCGGCACCGGCTCGTCCGGCGCCGTCCAGATCCCCACCTCCAGCGGCACCGACTCGGGGTAGACCGCCGGGCGGATCCGCTCCGCGAGCACCCGCTTGAGCCGGGACTCGACCAGACTCCGGTCATCATGCATGACAGACACTCCGTGAAGTACTCGGCGACAAGGGGGACTTCAGCTCTGCTCGACATCCTCGACGGTGACCAGCGCGGTGATGCCGCGGGCCGCCAGGTGCGCGGGGTCGGTGGCCCGGCCGGCCAGCACCACGCTCGGCCTGGCGCCCTGGGCGCTCAGCCGCATGAACGCCTCGAAGAACGCTCCGCCGGGGGCGCAGGTCGAGCGCTTGGCCGCCGCCTCCGGCAGGTCCAGCACCAGGGCGGTGCCGCGCGGCGGCGGCCGGTGCCAGTGCGCGCGGACCTCCTCGATCGCCCGGGCGATCGCCCGGCCGGTTGGCTTGACCCGCCGGTCATTGGTCAACAGCCCGAGGCTGTACTCCAGTTCGGGGAAGTCGGCGAGCGAGCGGGCCACGTCGTGCGAACACCACCAGGTGACGCCCCACAGGTCGGGGCAGTCCAGCGCGGCGGCCACCGTGGTCCGGACGAAGTCGGCGGCCTGCCCGGGCGGGATGTGCGGCTCCGGGGCGCCGACCTCCTGGAGCCAGACCGGCCGGGCCGGGTCCTCGGCCCAGGCCTTGGAGAGCTCGATCAGGTAGGCGGCGTGCTGCCCGACCGCGACCGAACCGGCGCCGTGCCGCTGGGCGGTGCCGTTGAAGACCCACGAGTGCACCGCCGTCGCCGCGCCGATCCCGGCGGCCTGCGCGGGGGTGAAGGGGTGGTCGTCCTGGTACCAGCAGGCGTCGTACTCGGCGTGCAGGTGCAGCCGTCCCGGGGCGCCCTGCTCGCAGGCGGCCAGCATCCGGCGCAGCCAGGCGTCCGCCTGCTCGGGGGTGATCCGGTCCGGGTCGGGGTGCGGATCGCCGGAGAACTGGTTGATCTCGTTGCCGACCGTCATCCCGAGGAAGTTGGCCCGCTCCGCCAACGCCGAGGCCAGCGTGCGCAGATAGCGCTCCTGGCCGTCCAGCACCTCGGGGTCGGTGAAGATGTTCCGCCGGTGCCAGGTGGCCGTCCAGGCGGGCAGGAAGTCGAAGCTGGACAGGTGGCCCTGCAACCCGTCCACCGCGACGTCGAGACCGCGCTCGGCCGCCGCGTCGACCAGCTGCACCAGGTGCTCGACCGCCCGGGGCCGGATCAGTGTGCGGTTCGGCTGGAACAGCGGCCAGAGCGGGAAGACCCGGAGGTGGTCGAGGCCGAGCCCGGCGATCGAGTCCAGGTCGGCCCGGATCTGGTCCAGGTCGAAGTCGAGCCAGTGGTGGAACCACCCCTGGCTCGGCGTGTAGTTGACGCCGAACCGTGGTGCCGGGTCGAACTGCTGACGGATGGTCATACCGGGGACAACTCTCCTTGGGGTGCGGGCCGGGGCACTGCTCAGCCTTTGACCGCGCCCTCCTCGACACCCCGGAAGAAGAACCGTTGCAGGGTGGCGAAGACCACCACGATCGGCAGGAAGGCGATCATGGTGCCGGCCGCGATCAGCCGGGGGTTGGCGCTGAACGTGCCGTTCAGGTACTGCAGGCCGACGGTCAGGGTGTACTTGCCGGGGTCGTTCAGCACGATCAGCGGCCAGAGGAAGTCGTCCCAGGCGCCGATGAAGGTGAAGATGACCACCACGCTGAGCATCCCCCGGACGTTCGGCAGACCGACGTGCACCAGGCGCTGCCAGACGTTGGCGCCGTCCACCAGGGCCGCCGCGTCCAGGTCCGGCGGGACGGCCTGGAAGGCGGTGCGCATCAGCAGCACGTTCAGCATCGAGACCGCCCCGGGCAGCGCCACCCCGGCCAGCGTGTCGGTCAGGCCGAGGCTGCGCACCGTGACGTACTGGGAGACGATGGTGACCTCGCCGGGCAGCACCAGGGTGGCCAGGAACAGGCCGAGCACCAGCCGGGCGCCCCGGAACCGCAGCCGGGCCAGCGCGAACCCGGCCAGCGTGGCGCCCACCGCGTTGCCGACCACCGCGATCCCGGCCACCACCAGCGAGTTGGCGGCATAGGTCCAGACCGGGATGGTGTCGGCCACCTTGCCGTAGTTGGCGAAGGTCAGGTCCTGCGGCCAGAAGCCGGGCGTCCGGGACCAGACGTCCTCGCCCGGGCCCTTGAGCGAGGTGGACAGCTGCCACAGGAACGGGCCGACGGTCAGCAGCAGCACCAGTGCCAGCAGCAGGTAGCGCACCGTCCGTTCGACGGGTGACGGGGTGTGGAAGCCCCGGCCCCGGGTCCTTGCCGGTCCCATCCTCAGGCCGCCTTTCGGTTCAGCCGTGCCAGCAGCAGCATCGGGCCGACGGTGATCAGGAAGAGCAGCAGGCTGAGCGCCGAGGCGTAGCCGATGTGCCCGGTGAAGCCCCGGCTGTACATCTGGATCAGCATCACCACCGACATGTCCCGCCCGCCCGGTCCGCCGGTGCCGTTCGAGAGCACGTACAGCTCGGAGAACACCCGCAGCGCGGAGACCGAGATCAGCACCGAGACCAGCATCATGGTGGGCCGCACCCCGGGCAGCGTGACGTGCCAGAACCGGCGGGCCGCCGAGGCCCCGTCGACCGCGGCCGCCTCGTGCAGCTCGCGGCCGACGTTCCCGAGCGCCGACAGGTAGATCACCATGTAGTACCCGAGGCCCTTCCAGACCGTCAGCCCGATCGCGCTGAACAGCAGCAGCCAGCGGTCGGTGAGGAAGGACACCGGCTGCTCGGCCAGGCCGAGTTGGCCGAGCAGCCCGTTCACCAGGCCCCGGTCGTCGAGCACCCAGCCCCAGATCAGCGCGACCACCACGGCCGAGGCGATCACCGGGGTGTAGAAGGCGGTCCGGAAGAAGGTGATACCGGGCAACCGCTTCTCCACCAGCAGGGCCAGCAGCAGCGGGAGCAGGGTGAGCAGCGGCAGGCAGATCAGCAGGTAGACGATGCTGTTCAGCAGCGCGTCGGCCAACTGCTCGTCGCTGAAGGCGCGTTCGTAGTTCGCCAGACCGGTGAACCGGCCGCCGCCGAGCGACTTGGCGTTGGTGAACGACAGCACCACGGTGTTCAGCGCGGGCCACAGGTTGAAGACGGCCAGCCAGACCACGGCCGGTGCGGCCAGCAGCCACGGGGTGAACCAGCGCCGGTGGGTCATCGCACGCCTTTCCGGGGTCTCAGTCCTTGAGCAGTTGGTTGCAGCGCTCGACCGCCGTGTCCAGCGCCTGCTTCGAGCCGGCCTGACCGCTGATGGCGAGCGCGATCTGCTGGTTGACGATCGTGCTCATCGCGTCGTTGACCTGGACGGGTTGCAGCATCCGGGCCTTGGCCAGCGAGTCGAAGGCGATCACCTTGGCGTCACCGGCGTTGGTGCCGTCGCCCTTGCTGAAGAAGGCGTCCCCGGCCGAGGCCTTGGTGGAGGGGAAGATGCTGGTCAGACGGGCGAACGCGGCCTGGTTCTCGGCGTTGGTGACCCAGCGGGCCAGGGCGACGGCGGTCGCCGGGTTCTTGCTGCTCCTGGCGACCGAGAGGCCCTGGACGTAGAGCGGCGGCGTGCCCATCGCGGCGGACGGGACCACCTTCGGCGCCAGGGTCGGGTTGTCGGTGGCCAGGCTGGTGATGTAGTTGGCGCCGCCCGTGGTCCAGGCGACCGTACCGGCGTTGAACAGCTTGGCGTTCCCGGCGTAGGTCTCGGTCAGCACGTCCTTGGGGAGCAGGCCCTCCTTGAAGGCGGCCACGTACTTGTCCAGCAGGGCGGCGGCCTCGGGGGTGTTGAAGGTGAAGCTCCGGCCGTCCTCGGCCATGATCGGCACGCCCGCGTTGGCCAGGTCGCCGAGACCGGGCTTGCGGCTCATCAGGTAGGCCGCCCCGCCCGACTTCTCCTTGACCGTCCTGGCCTGCGCGATCAGCTCGTCCAGGCCGGTCGGCACCCTCTTCGGGTCCAGGCCGTAGCGGGTGAGCAGCTCCGAGTTCCAGTAGTTCACGTCGGTGTTGAGGTACCAGGGGTAGCCGTACGCCCCGCCGCGCCCGGCGAAGCGGTAGGCGTCGATGCCGCCCTTGACGTAGTCCTCGGTCAGCTTCGGATCCGCCCCGGCCACGTCCAGCAGCATGTTCTGCTTGGCCAGCGGCAGTGCGAAGTCCGGTGGGAGGTTGACCACGTCGGGCAGCGAGCCGCCGGCCGCCTGGCTGAGCACCTTGTCGGAGTAGCCGTCGCCGGGCTGGTCCAGCCACTCGACCTCGGTGCCGGGGTACTTCTGCTCGAAGGCGGCGATCACGCCGTCCAGGTAAGCGGTGAACTTCGGCTTCAGGGCCCAGGTCTGGATCGTGACCTTGCCCTTCACCTCGCCGGTGACGGCCGCACCGTCGGCGGCGGTGCCGGAGTTGTCGCCGAGGCCGCAGCCGGCGAGGGTCGACAGGGCGAGCGCGGTGACGGTCAGCCGCAGCCGGAGGCTTCTTCGCATCAGAGGGGCTCCTGGTGTGTCCAGACGAGGGTGGTCCTGACTAAACCGCTCTAGTGATCGGGGACTATGCCGGTGATCCGATCCGCCGTCAAGGGTGCGTGCACCGGCATGCCGTCCCAACTACACCCACGGACAAGGGACTACGGCGGCGTGACGACGGCTCTGGTGGGCCGGGCACCCTTGACGCCACCAGCTAAAGCAATTTAGCCTCCGGGGCGGCATGCCAACCCGAGCGCAATCCACCCTCTTCGCTTGGACCGGAGCATCGGATGAGACCACATCTCCCCCTCCTGCTGACCACGGCGCTCACCGCCACCGTGCTCGGCCTCGCCCCCGTCTCGGGCGCCGCAGCCTCCGACACCGCCGCCCCGCCCGGGGTCGCGGCCGCAGCCGGGGTCACGGCGGCCGGCACCCAGCCGTTCGCCTCCTACTGGTACCCGAACAGCATCCTGAACTGGGACCCGGCCACCGACCCGGACGCCAGGTTCAACCGCTCCCGGGTCCCGCTCCGCCCCCGGGTCTCCGACCCCGCCCTCAAGGCCAACGCCGACGCCCGGGCCGGCGAGGGGAAGATCGCCTCCCTGGTCTCCTTCGGCCCGACCTCGAACAACCCGTCCCAGGGGTCGGCCGACCCGAACTACTACGCCTTCGGCTACTGGCAGTACGTCGACAAGCTGGTGTTCTGGGGCGGTTCGGCCGGCGAGGGCCTGATCCTCGCCCCCAACCCGACCGTGATCGACGCCGCGCACCGCAACGGTGTGAAGGTCTACGGCACGGTGTTCTTCCCGCCCACCGCGTACGGCGGCCGGCTCCAATGGGTCCGCGACTTCGCCCAGAAGTCCGGCAGCAGCTACCCCGTCGCCGACAGACTCGCCCAGGCCGCCCAGTACTACGGCTTCGACGGCTGGTTCATCAACCAGGAGACCGACGGCGGCGACCCGGCCCTGGCCACCGAGCTGCGCAACGAGCTGCGCTACGCCCGCTCGCTCGGGCCGGTGGAGTTCATGTGGTACGACGCCATGACCGAGTCCGGGTCGGTGAGTTGGCAGAACGCGCTGACCTCGGCCAACGACGCCTTCCTGCAGGAGTCGGCCAAGCGCACCTCGGACTCGATGTTCGTCAACTTCGGCTGGACCGGCTCCGGCCTGAACTCCTCCCGCACACTGGCCCGTTCGCTCGGCCGCAGCGAGTACGAGCTGTACTCGGGCATCGACACCGAGGCGAACGGCTACAACACCTCGGTCTCCTGGGGCGCCCTCTTCCCGGCCGGCCAGCCGCACACCAGCTCGCTCGGCCTCTACCGGCCGGAGTGGACCTGGAAGTCCGCCACCGACCGGGCCGATTTCTACGCCAAGGACTCCCGCTACTGGGTCGGTGCCAACGCCGACCCGGGCAACACCTCCACCGGCTCGGCCTGGAAGGGCCTCTCCACCTACGTCGCCGAATCCTCCCCGATCACCGCCAAGCCGTTCGTCACCTCCTTCAACACCGGCCAGGGAGACTTCTACAACTCCGTTGGGGTACGCGTCGGTTCGACCGGCTGGAACAACCTCTCGCTCCAGGACGTGCCGCCGACCTACCGCTGGTCGGTCAGCTCCACAGGCAGCCGGCTGACCCCGTCCGTCGACTTCACCGACGCCTACGAGGGCGGCTCCTCGCTCCGGCTCACCGGCACCCTGGACGCCACGAACACCGTCCGGCTGTACCAGACCCAGCTGCCGGTGGCCGCCGACACCAAGCTCGCGCTGACCCTGAAGACCCCGACCGCCCGCGCCACCAACCTCCGGGCGGCGGTCGCCTTCACCGACGCCCCGACCAGCTTCAGCACCCTCGACCTGGGCTCGACCACCGGGTCCGGCTGGGAGACCAGGACGCTGGACCTGTCCGCCTACGCGGGCCGGACGATCGCCCAGATCGGCCTGCAGACCGTCGGCAGCACGCCTTCCTTCGACCTGAAGGTCGGCCAACTCCGGGTCTACGACGGCGCGGTGGACACCGCCGCGGCACCGACGGCGCTGACCGTACTGGGCAGCACGGACGTCTCGCCGACCCGCAGGTCCCTGCGGCTGAGCTGGGCGGCCTCCGCCACCGGCGCGGTGCACCACTACGAGGTGTACCGCCGCAACGCCGACGGCACCCGCACCTTCCTCGGCGCCACCCCGAACGACGCGTACTTCGTCCCGCAGCTGGACCGGGCCGGCACCGAGAGCGCCACCACGCTGGACGTCGAGGCGGTCTCCACCGAGCTCGGCCGCTCCACCGCCGCGAGCACGACGGTCGGCTGGTCCACCGTCACCGAGTCCGACCTCGCCCTGAACCGGCCGGCCACCGCCTCCGCCCAGTGCAACGCCAACGAGGGCGCCGCCAAGGCCGTCAACGGCAGCGTCTCGGGCGGCAACAGTGACAAGTGGTGTGCGCTGACCAGCGGCCCGGCCCTGGAGGTCGACCTCGGCTCGGTCCGCCCGCTCACCCGCTTCACCGTCAGGCACGCGGCGGCGGGCGGCGAGAGCGCCTCGTGGAACACCCGCGACTTCACCGTCCAGGTCCGCAACTCCACCACCGACGCCTGGACCACCGCCGCCACGGTCACCGGGAACACCGCCGCCACCACCAACCATCCGGTCGCCCTGAGCGCCCGTTACGTCCGCCTGGTGGTCACCAGGCCCACCCAGACCACCGATCCGGCCACCCGCATCTACGAGTTCGAGGCCTGGGGCCCCTGACCCCCACGCCCCGGTGCCCGCCCCCGCGCGGGCACCGGGGCGCACCCGCTCGTCCTCACTGTCGGATCCGTGCGGCATCCTGGTCCCATGAAGAGGCCCCGCGTGCACTGCCCGAGTTGTGGTCGCCCCGTGGCACTCGCGCCGCTGGCCGGCCGCGCCGGATACGGCGTCGTGCACGACCACAAGGTGCACAGCCGCGAACTGGTGCTCTGCCCGGGCAGCATGACCCAGCTGCCGCTGAGCGAGGCGCAGGTGTTCCAGGACCAGCTCGACCTGGAGGCGGCGCTGGCCGGGCAGCACGCGGCCGACCAGCCACCGCTGTTCACGTAGCGGTCCCTCCTCGGCACCCGGCTGCCGAGCTTGCAGGCCACGTCCGCCCGGGCGGTGGCGAGTTACGGCGCGGAGGGCTGCGGGTCGGACCATCGGGGGTCGTCGTCGGCCCGCCAGCTGTCGGCGGACGCGTAGCCTGCTGGGCCTCGGTGAAGGAGTCGGGGGATCCCGGCAGCCGGGTGGTCACGGGGCGAACGGTCCGCCGTGGGTCAGGCCGACGGTGCCGGCACCGGCTCGGGGAGCGGCTCCGCCGCACGGCGCGGGAGCAGCAGCGGGGTCGCCAGCAGGAGCAGGCCGGCCAGGCCGATGGCCGTCCGAAGGCCGAGCACCGCGCCCAGCACGCCCCACAGCGCCGTCAGCAGCGCGGTCGCGAGCTTGGTCGTCACCGCCCAGGCCGACAGCGTGCGGGTGACCCGGTCGGTCGCGGTGCGCTGGAGGCGGTAGGTGGCCTGGACGGGGTTGAAGACCGCACAGCAGAAGATCAGCCCGAGCTCGACGGCCATCACCAGCAGCAGGCCCCCGGTGCCCCGCCCCGGAAAGGCCAGGCCGAGCGGCCAGAACGCCCGCAGTGTCCCGAACACCACCAGGATCCGGTGCGGCCCGAACCGGCCGGCCAGCGGTCGGGCCAGCCGCGCACCGAGCAGCCCGCCGATCGCCGGCGCGGCGAAGACGAGCCCGTACTGCCAGGGCGCGAAGCCGAGCCGGCCGAGCAGCAGGACGGCCAGCAGCGGCTCGGCGGCCATCACCAGGCCGTTGAACAGCGCGGTGTTCAGGAACAGCGGCCGCAGGGTCGGGTCGGCGAGGATGTGGCGCCAGCCGTCGAGCAGGTCCCGGGCCCGCAGCCGGGCGGCGGGCGGCCGCTCGGGGCGCGGCTCGGGCCCGCCCGTCGCGCGGACGCCGAGGGCCGACAGCAGGTAGCTCGCCGCGTCGGCCGCCACCGTCGCCACCGGGCCGAGCAGCCCGATCATCGCGCCGCCCAGCGGCGGTCCGACGATCGTGGTGGTCCAGGCCGTCGACTCGAACCTGGCGTTGGCGGTGAGCAGGTCCCCGGCCGGCAGCAGGGTCTTCAGGTACGCGCCGGAGGCGGCCCGGAAGGTGATGTCGGCCGCCGCGACGACCACCGAGACCAGCAGGAGCTGAAGGAAGGTCAGCACGCCGAGCGCGAACGCGGCGGGGATCGTCAGCAGCGCCGCGCACCGCACCAGGTCCGTCGCGACCAGCACCGGCCGCTTGCTGCGGAACTCCACCCAGGGGCCGAGCGGCACCGCCACCACCGCACCCACCGCGGCCCCCACCGAGGAGAGCGCGGCGACCTCGGCCGGTCCGGCGTGCAGCACCAGCACGGCGATCAGCGGGAACGCGCCGAAGGCGAGCCAGGTACCGAGCGCGCTGGTCCCGTACGCGCCCCAGAACCACCCGAACCGCCACCCCAGCCGACCGCCGAGCAGGTGACCCAACCGGTGACCCTGCCCCATGCCGGACGCTCCCTCACCACTCACCCGCACCGTCGATCCGCGGTCGGGGACCATCAAAGCCAGCTCCGCTCCCCGGGGCAAACCGCCCTCACCCAGGGCTGCTCCCGGTGGTCCGGCTGGGATAGGGTCCGGAGATCAGCAAGCCGTCCGGAAGGGGGCCGGTCCGCGCCGTGTCCAGAGAACTCGCCAAGGC
Source organism: Kitasatospora sp. NPDC101801 (assembly GCF_044766665.1). Taxonomy (NCBI): domain Bacteria; kingdom Bacillati; phylum Actinomycetota; class Actinomycetes; order Kitasatosporales; family Streptomycetaceae; genus Kitasatospora; species Kitasatospora sp. NPDC101801. Next base: position 16,885 of record NZ_JBIWML010000029.1, on the reverse strand, counting down.
GTCCCGGGTACGGGTCAGTGAGCTCACCTCGAGTACCGACCTCTACCTCGGTGTGCACATCGCCGGGCCCGGGCTCACCTTCGACATCAGCTGCTTCGGGCTCGACGCCGAGGAACGGCTGAGCGACGACCGCTACTTCGTCTTCTTCAACCAGCCGAACAGCCCCGAGCAGTCGATCCGGCTGCTCGGTGCGCGGGAGGGCGACTCCGAGTCCTTCGCGGTGGCGCTGCCCCAGGTGCCGGAGAGCGTCCACAAGTTGGCGCTGACGGCCACCATCGACGGCGCCGGGCAGATGTCCCAGGTGGCCTCGGGCTACGTCCGGATCGTGGCCGACGGCGCGGAGGTCGGCCGGTACAGCTTCACCGGCCGGGAGTTCTCCACCGAGCGGGCCGTGATGCTCGCCGACGTCTACCGGCGGGGCGGCGAGTGGCGGTTCGCCGCCGTCGGGCAGGGCTTCGACGGGGGGCTGCAGGCGCTGCTGGAGAACTTCGGCGGCGAGGTCCTCGACGACCCCGAGCCGCCCCCGGCCGTAGCCGCACCCACCCCCGTTCCCGTTCCCGCGCAGGCCCCGGCGCCGGACGCCACCCTGGTCGCGGTGCCGGTCCCGGCCCCCGTCCCGCAGGACCGGGTCGCCGAGCCCGTCCCGGTCGGCGTCAAGGTCTCGCTGACCAAGTACACCGAGCTGCCGGAGAGCTCGGGTTGGGTGCAGCAGAACGACAACCTGGTGCGGGTCACCCTGACCAAGGGTCAGGACGTGCTCGCGCTCCAGGGCAGCATGGTCGCCTACCAGGGCAAGGCCGACTTCGCGTACGAGGCGTCCGGTGCCCTGAAGAAGCTGGTCGGCAACCTGACCGGCCAGCCGCTCAAGCTGATGCGGGTCTCCGGCGAGGGGCAGGTCTTCCTCGCCGACGAGGCCTGCGACCTGCACCTGGTCCGGCTGGAGGGCGACTCGCTCTGCGTCGGCTCGGACCGGCTGCTGGCCTTCGACGCGGGCCTGGAGTACGAGGTGCGCCGGATCGAGGGCGAGGGCCTGCCGAACGGGGGCTTCTTCACCCTCCAGCTCAGCGGGCACGGGATGGTGGTGGTGAAGACCAACGGCATCCCGGTGGTGCTGCCGGTCACCCCCGCGCCGGAGACCTTCGTCGACATCCAGGCCCTGGTGGCCTGGTCCCGGGGCGCGCAGGTGATCACCACCGCGCCGGTGCGGATCCGCCGCTCCGCGTACGTCGGGCACGCGGCCGAATCGCACAGTCTCCAGTTCCGCGGTGCGCCGGGGAACTTCGTCGTCGTCCAGCCGTTCGAGGTCTGAGGACCGAGGGGGAGTCATGCAGGCACAGTTCCTCGCGGGCAACGGGCTCGGCGGCCACCGGCCGGCCGACACCGCGACCCGGATGACCAACCACGGCAAGGCGATCTGCCGGGTCGCGGTGACCGCCACCACCGACGTGTACGCCAAGGCGGGCGCGATGGTGGCCTACGACGGCTTCCTCCAGTACGAGGCGGTGTCGCAGACCTTCCGCCGGGCGCTCGGTGAGTGGGCGTCGGGTGAGCGCAGCCCGCTGCTGCGCTGGTCCGGCGACGGTGCGCTCTACCTCGCCGACATGGGCGCGGACGTGCTCAACCTGCACCTGGACAACGAGAGCCTGTCGGTGAACGGCTCCCACCTGCTCGCCCTGGACGCCACCCTGCAGTGCACGGTGGAGAAGGTGAAGGGCGTGGCCGCGCTGGCCGGCACCGGCCTGTACAACGTCAAGGTCACCGGCACCGGCTGGGTCTCGGTCACCTCCCGCGGCGTCCCGGTGGTGCTCGACTGCGCCGAGGCCGACACCTACGTCGACCCGGACGCGCTGGTCGCCTGGACCACCGGTCTCGACGTGCGGGCCCGCCGGTCCATGAAGCTCGGTGCCCTGGTCGGCCGGGGCAGCGGTGAGGCCGTGCAGCTGGGTTTCCAGGGCGCGGGCTTCGTCGTCGTGCAGCCCAGCGAGGACACCGCCGACCGTCTCAAGATCCGCGGCTGAGAACCGAGTTCGAGGAGCCCTTCCGTGCAGAGCCCCCTCCTGGCGCACACCGCCGGCACCAGCACCGACCGTTTCGGTCTGCAGAACCCGCAGCTGCTGCGGGTGGTGCTGGACGGCACCTCCGAAGTGCTGGCGCGCAGCGGCGCGATGGTCGCGCACGTCGGCAGGATCGCCTACGCCGCCTGGACGCCGCCGTCCGGCAACCGGCGGAGCCGGCGGCGCGAGGCCGACGTGCTCGACCTGATGCACTGCTCGGGCACCGGCACCGCCTATCTCGCCAACCTGGCCCAGCACCTGCACGTGCTGGCGTTGAACGGCGAGAAGATGGTGATCACCAACACCTACGTGCTCGCGCTCGACGCCACGCTGAACTGGCACGCGGTGGCCGTCGAGAACGGCGACCGGATCGCCGGGGTCGGCTCGCGCGCCCTGGAGTTCTCCGGCACCGGCAGCCTGGTGCTGATGACCTCCGGCCGCCCGCTGGTGCTGCCGGTGGAGCCCGGCCAGTACGTCTACGGCGACGCGGACGCGGTGGTCGGCTGGTCCTCCGGGCTCGAGGTCCAGCTCCAGGCGCAGAGCAGCAACACCGAGGCCTGGCGCCGCCGGGGCACCGCGACCGAGGGCTGGGAGCTGTCCTTCACCGGCCAGGGGTACGTGATCGTCCAGCCCAACGAGCTGCTGCCGCCGCAGCGGGTGCCGCGCGGCTGAGCCGAGCCGGCCTGGCTCAGTGCCGGTGGTGGTTGTCGGGCTGTGCCGGGTCCCCCGGGTGTTCCAGGCCCGGCACCAGGGTCAGCCGTCCGGCCCGGGCTCCGTCGAGCCAGCGGACGAAGGCGATCCGCCGTGCGCAGTCCAGCAGTTCGGCGCTCCGGTCCGGTGCCGGCGGCGCGGGCCGACGCCCGGCCAGCGCCGCCGTCCAGGGGCCGACCGTGACCGTCCGGCCCGGCCCGGCGGCCCGGAGGGCCCGGACCAACCCGGCGGGCAGGGTGGCCGGGTCGGCTTCGAAGTCACCGTCCGGGCCGGTCAGTTGCCAGCACTCGGCCACCGGCCGCCCGAGCACCGGGCCGGGGCCGGGGTCGGGCGCGGTCACCGCCGCCGTGACCGCCCGGTACACCGCCCGGACGGCCGCACTGCCCTCGAACGCGGCGGCGGCGATCGACCCCAGCTCGACGGCCGCCCGCTGGTCCAGCCGCACCGGCGGCGCGGCGCCCGGGTCCAGGCCCCGGGCCGCCGCCTCGGCGGCGCACAGCTCCTCGGTCAGCACCACCTGCGCCACCCAGCGGGTGAGTTGACGGTCCTCGGCGCTGCCGGGGCTCGGCAGCGCGGTGGCCCGGGGCCCGGCCCGCAGGGCGGCCAGTCGCCGGTCCAGCTCGGTCCGCGGCAGCGGCCGGCCGTCCAACAGGCCGAGCAGGGCGCCCGGCTGACCGGCCGTCACGGCTCCACCACCAGCTCGACGGTCGGCGCGTACTGGCAGCGGCCGAACCACATCACCTTGGCGACCAGCCAGTACCGGCCCGGGTCGAGATCGGCCGGCGGCGCCAGTTCGAACAGCACCCGCTCACTCGCCCCCGCCGCCACCCGAAAGCCGCGCACCGGCGTCCGGACGGTCTCCCAGCTCCCCCACGGGGAGACGGCCTGGAGCTCGCCGTGGATCTCGCCCCTGGTCCGGTTGCCGAGCAGCAGCGGGAGCACGGCCCGGCCGCCGGGCTCGACCCTGATCGTGGTCGCCGCCGTCGCGACGGTGAGCCCGGTGGGCCGGCCGGTGTCGGCCTTGGTGCCCTGGGCCTGCGGCCAGTCCTCCGGGACCGGGCCCGGCACCGGGAGCAGCTCGGGCAGCGCGCCGAGCGCGACGGTGGCCACGTCCTCGACCTGCTGGCCGAGGTACCCGGTCCGGACCGCGACGAAGTACAGACCGGGCCCGGCCCCGGCGGGCGGGGCGAGCGTGACCGGGAACCGGAGGTGCCCGCCGGGCAGCAGCCGGTACGGTCGGCGGCGCAGGTCGACCTGCCAGCCGTCGGGCGGCAGGATCTCGGCGGTCCCCTCCACCTCGGCGTCCACCAGGTGCGAGGCGAGCACGGCGGACAGCTCGACCGGCGCGCCGTCGGTGCGCAGCAGGCCGGGGGCCAGGCCGACCGAGACCGGCAGGTAACCCATCGGCGCGGGGCCCCGGTTGTGCAGCCAGTAGCGGGCGTGCACGGGCTGGGCCGCCTCGGCGACCGGGCCGAGCGGCGCGCCGCCGGCGCGGGCCTCCACCGGACGGGCGGTCAGGGTGACGATCCCCGCGCCGTCCAGCGGGATCTGATCCCCCGTCGGTTCCAGCGGCCGTTCCAGCAGGTCGGCCCGGTGCAGGGCCGTGAGCCGGAGGGCACCGTCCAGCGTGGCCGTCCGGCCCAGGCCGGTGGACTCGACCAGCCGCAGGGTGACTCCGGCGGCCGGGTCGGTGGCGGCGGCCGAGCCGTGCGCGATCGGGTTGCCGGTCGGTTTGAGGGTGCTCAGCCGGACCTCGCGTTCGGGGCTGACCCGCAGCCAGGAGTGCCGGGCGGGCAGCGGGCCGTCCTGCGCGGGGGCGAGCCTGGTGAGCAGCGGGTGGTTGAACTCCTGCCCCTGCGAGGGCAGCGCGAGCGCCCGCCAGTCGCCGTCGCCGCTGACCAGGGCGTAGCTGAAGTCGTGGGTCCAGTGCTGGAGTTGGAAGGAGGAGCCGTCGGGGGCGGTGCGCCGGGGCGGGTCGATCCAGACGCCGGACGGCCAGCCGGTGCAGGACCGCAGCAGCGAGAGGTGCAGGGCGCCGCCCGGGTCCACCGCGAAGCCGGGCAGGCCGTAGGTGAGCAGGGCGGCGGTGTGGTCGGTGAGCCGCTCGCTCGCGGGCGGCTCACCCAGGCAGACGGCGCCGACGCGGGCGTCCGCCAGGTCCGCCGTCAGCGCCTCGGGGTCGGTGACCACCAGCGCGGGGAGGGTGCGCAGCCCGCGCAGGTCGGCGTCCGGCCCCCAGACCTCGCGCAGCGGGCGGTCGGCGGGGATCCAGACCCGGCCGTGCGCCTTCAGTACGGCCGCGTACTCCTCGCCCGCCTCGGCCAGCAACTGCCGGGTGGCGTCGTTGACTTCGGGACCGCCGAGCAGGACCCGGAAGTCCGGCAGGTTGGAGTCCACGTCGAGCCAGCCGTAGCGGGACCAGTCGGCGCTCGCGGTGGTCGCGGTGACGCCCACCCGGGCCAGTGCCACCACCAGCTCGCGGGCGTCGGCCGCCCGGTCGAGGTCGGGGACCACCACCTCGGCCACGCCGAGGGCCCGGTCACCGAGCGGGGTGCCGTCCGGGCCGGTCAGGGTGACCCGGGCGGTGGAGCCCAGGCCGAACCAGGTGTTGGCGGGGTTGTCGAGCGTCCAGGGCGCCTCGGCCACGTCCACGTCGGGCAGCGCGAAGCCCCGGCCGACCACGGCGTCCGCGACCTCGCTCACCGGCAGGGCGCCGGGCAGGTCCAGGGCGAACCGCAGACGCAGCAGGCGGTCGGCGGAGCCGTGGTCCAGCACCCTGGTCCGGCAGTCGATCCGGTCCTGGCCGTGCCACAGGGTGACGGTCTGCTCGTACCGGATGCCGTCCACCGTGCCGTGGCTGACCAGCCGTTCGCCGAGCGGGCCGGTCTCCCGGCGGGTCACCGCCGTGACCCCGCCCGAGCCGAGCACCGGGCCCTTGGGGAGCAGGTGCCAGGGGCCTTCGCCGAAGTCGGGGTGCTGCGGGTACTCCTGGTAGACCCGCAGCTCGTTGCCGAGCCGGCCGGGCCGCAGCAACTCCCGTCCGGAGCGGAGGTCCTGAATGCTGCTCAGCGCGCCGCCCCGGGCCGGGTCGGCGGTGACCCGGTAGCGCCCGTTGGCGGCGGTGACGCCGTCGGCGGCCGTCCAGAGCGCCTCGGGGGTGCCGGCCACCGCCCGCCAGCTGCGCCAACCGAGGGCGGGCACGGCGTCCGCGTGGAAGTACAGCGTGCCCCGGTCCACCGCGCAGGGCACCGGGGCGCCGGTGTCGTCGACGATCCGGACCGCCGCCGGGGCACCCCCGGGGAGCCGGACGGCGACCGGGCCCGAGCGCTCGAAGGAGAGCGTGTTGGTGACCAGCACGGCGGTGCCGGGGCCCCGGGTGTCGACGGTGCCGACCAGGGCGTCCAGGGCCCGGTCGCGGACCTCGGCGGCCAGGTCGTGCGCCTCCCGCCAGCCGCCGAGCAGGTCGAGGTAGACCTGGTCGGACTCGGAGCCGGTGATCGCGTCGTGGTGGGCGCCGTAGGCGAGTTGGCGCCAGACTTTGTCGAGCGCCGCCCCGGGGTAGCCGCCGAGCCCCTGCAGGGCGGCCAGGGTGGCGAGCTTCTCGGCGTCCAACGCCGCGACCTCGCCCGCCCGTTGGGCCTGCTTGGTGTCGATGTACGAGACGTCCTTGCCGGTGTAGACCGGGTTCATGTCGCGGGTCTGCGGGCTGGGCCGGCGGCCGGTGGCGGCGGACTCGGCCCGGACGGCGGTGAGGAAGTCGCGCGGGGTGCCGCAGACGAACCGGGGCCAGACGTACTTGGCGGCCCAGGAGCGGTGGATCTCGGTGACCCACTTGTTCGGCGGGGTGTAGTCGGTGCCGACCGGCAGCAGCAGGTTCCTGGTCGCGCCGACCGGCTTGAGCTTGCGGTACAGCTCGTACACCGCCTGCTCGGCGGCGGCCAGGTCGGGCGCGGAGTCCATCCACCAGCCGGCCGAGTAGTGGTGCGGCATGAAGTGGGTCAGCACGCCCCGGCCCGAGGGCGCGATCCACTCGAACTCGCTCGGGAACTGCATCACGGTGGCGTCGTCCTTGCCCGCCCGGAAGTTCTTCTGGATCGGGCCCCACTGGTGGAACGGCCCCCGGGCCCAGGCGCTGCCGGTCAGCCCGGCGTCGGCCAGGTGGCCGGGGAACTGCGGGTCGTGGCCGAACACGTCCAGCTGCCAGGCGGTTCGCGGGTCGCCGCCGAGGATGTCGCGCTGGTACCCGATACCGTGGACGATGTTGCGGATGGTGGTCTCGGCGCCGGTCAGGTTGGTGTTCGGCTCGTTGTAGGTGCCGCCGACCAGCTCGACCTGCCCGCGCTCCAGCAGCGCCCGCAACTGGGCCCGCCGCTCCGGGTGCTGGTCGAAGTAGGGCTTGAGGTAGTCGACCTCGGCCAGCACGAACCGGTACACCGGGTCGCGCAGCGCCAGCTCCAGGTGGGCGTCCACCAGGGCGAAGCCGTTCCGCTCCCAGAGCGGCCGGGTGGTGGCGTCGCCGGAGAGCAGTTCCCAGGGCGAGGTGTAGGCGGCCTGGGTGTTCCACCAGACCGGGTCGTAGTGGAAGTGCGAGACCAGGTACATCGTCCAGCCGGGCTCGGCGACCAGCAGCTCGGCCGCCACCTCGGCCCGGCCCGCGCGGACGGTGACCGGGCGGCGCTCGCCGGGGACGGGGTCGGTGACCCGGAGCGGGACCTCGACGGTGCCGGTGCCAGCCGCCTCGCCCCGGACTCCCGGGCCGCTGACGGTGATCGCGGTCGGCGGCCCGGCCAGGGTGACCCGCAGGACCTGCCGGGGTTCGGCCTCGCTGCCGGTGAACAGGTCGGTGCTCTCGACGGCGGTGACGGTGACCGGCACGGGGTTCCCTCCTGCGGATCTTGCCGGGGGCGACTGCGGTGCTGGGTACGGCCGACGGACTCGGGCTCGGGCCCGGTGGCCGGGCATCGGCACGGCGAACCTAAACCGATTTAGTTAGGGTGTCAAGAGACCGTTCGGGTGACCGCTCCCGCGCTCCATCTGACGTGCTCTCAGCAAGTGTTCTGACCAGCGGGATCGGTAAACCGGTCGATCGGGCGTGCACTATGCTCCGACCAGGTTTTCGACGGGTCGTAGGAGAGGGGGGCGCCCCATGGCAAGACCGACCATCGCGGACATCGCCCGGCAGGCCGGGGTGTCCAAGGGCGCCGTCTCGTTCGCCCTCAACGGGCGGCCCGGGGTCAGCGAGGAGACCCGCCGGCGGATCCTGCGGATCGCCGAGGAGATGAACTGGCGTCCGCACAGCGCCGCCCGCGCGCTCGGCGGCGCCAAGGCCGGGGCGGTCGGCCTGGTGCTGGCCCGCCCGGCCCGCACCATCGGCGTCGAACCGTTCTTCGCCCAACTGCTCTCCGGTCTCCAGGCGGGACTGTCCGCCAGCTCCACCGCCCTCCAGCTGATGGTGGTCGAGGACACCGCCGCCGAGATCGAGGTCTACCGGCGCTGGTCCTCCGAACACCGGGTGGACGGCTTCGTGGTGGTCGACCTCCAGGTCCGCGACCCCCGGGTCCCGGTGCTGGAGCAGCTCGGTGTGCCCGCGCTGGTGCTCGGCGGCCCCGGCCGGCACGGCACCCTGCCGAGCGTCTGGGCCGACGACCGGGAGGCGATGGTCTCCACCGTCGACTACCTGGCCGCGCTCGGCCACCGGCGGATCGCCCACCTGGCCGGCCTGCCCGCCTTCCAGCACACCCAGCGCCGGATCCGCGCCCTGCGCGACAGCGCGAAGCGACTCGGCCTGACCGAGGCCCTCTCGGTGCCCACCGACTTCAGCGACGCCGAGGGCGCGGCGGCCACCCGGGCACTGCTCACCCGCAGCCGCCGGCCCACCGCGATCATCTACGACAGCGACGTGATGGCGGTGGCCGGGCTCGGCGTCGCGACCGAGATGGGGGTGGCGGTGCCCGGTGAGCTGTCGATCGTCTCCTTCGACGACTCGACCCTCACCCGGATCGTCCACCCGCCGCTCACCGCGCTGTCCCGGGACACCTTCGCCCTCGGCGAGCAGGTCGCCCGGACCATGCTGGCGGCCATCGCCGACCCCGGCGCGGTGCACGACCTGAAGAACCCCACCCCCCGGCTGACCGTCCGGGAGAGCACCGCCGCGCCGCGCCCGGAGTGACGGCGGCGACCGGACCGGGCCTGCTGCCGGCGCGGTAGCCGGCCGGGGCACGTACTGCAGCGGCAGTACGCCCAACTGTCTGCCGGCGGAGGACGACGTGAGCCGCTCCAGCACGAAGGATTGAGGCATCCTGCGGCACCCCCGCCGCCCACTGCCGATCCAGACTGGAGCGCCCTTCTCCGTGGCCACCTTTCTCTACCGGCTCGGCCGGTTCTCGTTCCGGCGGCGACGGTTCGTCGTCCTGCTCTGGGTGGCGCTGCTGGCCGCCTTCGCGTTCGCCGCGGCCAAGGCCCCCGCCGCCGAGGACGACGGCTTCGCGATGCCGGGCACCCAGTCGCAGCAGGCTTTCGACCTGCTCAACGAGCGCTTCCCCGGGGCCAGTTCGGACGGCGCCGACGCCAGGATCGTGTTCGTCGCCCCCCAGGGCCAGCAGATCACCGCGACCGCCAACAAGGCCGCGGTCGAGCAGGTGGTCGGCCGGCTGACCGGCAGCGCGCAGGTCAAGAGCGTGCTCGACCCGTTCGTCACGCACGCCGTCAGCAAGGACGGCAGCACCGCCTACGCCACCGTCTCCTACGACGCGAAGAGCACCGAACTCGCCGGGAGCACCACCGACACCCTCAAGGACGCCGTCAGGAGCGGCCAGGACGCGGGCCTGACCGTCGAGCTCGGCGGCACGGCGCTGCAGGCCGGGCCCGAGGCGGGCGGCGTCACCGAACTGGTCGGCATCGCCGCCGCCGCGGTCGTGCTGCTGATCACCTTCGGCTCGCTGGCGGCCGCCGGGCTGCCGCTGCTCACCGCGCTGATCGGCATCGGCGTCGGCGTCACCGCGATCGTCGCGATCGGCATGTCCAGCACCACCACCACGCTGGCGCTGATGCTCGGCCTCGCGGTCGGCATCGACTACGCGCTCTTCATCGTCTCCCGCTACCGGACCGAACGGGCCGACGGCCACCAACCGGAGGAGGCGGTCGGCCGGGCCGTCGGTACGGCCGGCTCGGCGGTGGTCTTCGCCGGCCTGACCGTCTTCATCGCGCTGGCCGGGCTCTCGGTGGTCGGCATCCCGGCCCTGACCAGCATGGGCATGGCGGCAGCGGGCACCGTCCTGGTCGCCGTGGTGATCGCGCTGACCCTGCTGCCCGCACTGCTCGGCTTCTTCCGGAAGGCCGTCCTGCCCCGGGCCGCCCGCCGCTCCACGGCCCCCCGGGCCGGCACCCCCGCCACCACCACCGCCAAGCCGAACGGCGGCACCCGCTGGGCCCGGTTCGTGACGCGCCGTCCGGTCGCGGTCCTGGTGTTCGGCGTGCTCGGGCTCGGCGTGCTCGCCGTACCGGCGCTCTCGCTCGACCTCGGGATGCCGGGCGCCGAGTCGCAGCCCACCTCCTCCACCCAGCGCCGGGCCTACGACGCCCTGGCAGACGGCTTCGGCCCCGGCTTCAACGGGCCGCTCACCGTGGTGGTGGACGCCAAGGGCGCCGCCGACCCGAAGGGCGCCGTCGCCGAGGCGGCCCGGCAGCTGGCCGCCACCGAGGGCGTGGTGTCCGTCTCACCGGCCGCCTTCAACCCCGCCGGGGACACCGCGCTGCTCACCGCCGTGCCCGCCACCGGCCCGAGCACCACCGACACCAAGGACCTGGTGCACACCATCCGGGGCGAGGCCGCCGGGCTGCGCGCCGACACCGGCGCGACCGTCCTGGTCACCGGCACCACCGCGGTGAACATCGACATCTCGCAGAAGGTCTCCGACGCGCTGCTGCCCTACCTGGCGCTGGTGGTCGGCCTGGCCGTGCTGCTGCTGATGGTGGTGTTCCGCTCGGTGCTGGTCCCGCTCAAGGCGGCGCTCGGCTTCCTGCTCTCGGTCGCGGCGGCCTTCGGCGTGATCGTCGCGGTCTTCCAGTGGGGCTGGCTGGCCGGCCTGCTGGGGGTCGAGCAGACCGGGCCGGTGATGAGCATGATGCCGATCTTCCTGATCGGCGTGGTGTTCGGCCTGGCGATGGACTACGAGGTCTTCCTGGTGACCCGGATGCGCGAGGCGTACGTGCACGGCGAGCGGCCCACCCAGGCGATCGTCACCGGCTTCCGGCACAGCGCCCGGGTGGTGGTGGCCGCCGCCGTCATCATGATCGCGGTGTTCTCCGGCTTCATCGGGATGAGCGAGTCGATGATCAAGATGATGGGGCTCGGCCTGGCCTCGGCCGTCTTCCTGGACGCCTTCGTGGTCCGGATGACCATCGTCCCGGCGGTGCTCGCACTGCTCGGCGGCCGGGCCTGGTGGCTGCCGAAGTGGCTGGACCGGGTCATTCCCCGGGTGGACGTGGAGGGCGAGTCGCTGAGCGGCGCCGCACCCGCGCCGACCCCGGCGCCCGTCCCGGCCGAACGTCCGGCCGTCCACGTCTGACGGCCCGTGGGAGGCCGCCGCCGAACCCGGCGGCGGCCTCCCGATGTCGCTGTCCGACCCGGGACCCCGGGTCGGCGATCATGGACGCAACCGACCGGGAGGGAGACCGCATGATCATCGCCTGGCGCCCGTGGCTCCGCCGGCACCCCCGCACCGTCGACGTGACGCTGGCCGTGGTGCTCTGGGGCCTGGCCCTGCTGGCCAGCAGCATGGCGGTCGCCGAGCCCCGGATCGTCCGGGCCCCGTCGCCCGCCGTCGCCCTGATCGCCGCCGCCGCCTCGGTCACCCTGCTCTGGCACCGCACCCACCCGCACGCCGTGGTGGCGGCGACCACCGCCTGCGGTGGCGCGATCAGCGTGCTCGCCGACCCGATCGGCTTCCAGCCCTCGCCGTTCACCTCCGGCGCCGCACTGGCCGCCCTCTACTCGATGGCGATGCGGACCGACCGCCGGACGGCCATGCTGTACACCGTCGCGGTGGCCGGCCTCCTGTTCGCCGCCTCCGTGCTCCCCGGCTCCGGCTCGATCCTGACCGCCAACCGGATCGGGCTGGTCGCCTGGATCCTGCTCTCCGGCGCCATCGCCGACTCGGTCCGCAGCCGGCGCGACTACGTGGCCGCCGTCGAGGCCCGGGCCGAACTCGCCGAGCGCACCCGGGAGGACGAGGCCCAGCGCCGGGTCGGCGAGGAGCGGATGCGGATCGCCCGCGAGCTGCACGACATCGTCGCGCACCACATCGCGCTGGCCCACGCCCAGGCGGCCACCGCCGCCTACCTGCTGCGCAGCAAGCCCGAACAGGCCCAGCAGATGCTGGACGGCCTGGCCGGCACCACCTCAGCCGCGCTGCGCGAGCTCAAGGCCACGGTCGGCCTGCTGCGGCGCTCGGACGACCCCGAGGCCCCCTTGGAGCCCGCTCCCGGGCTGGCCCAACTCCCGGATCTGCTGGCCGCGTTCGAGGGTGCCGGGCTGACCGTGGCGGTGCACAGGTCGGGCGAGCAGCGCCCGCTCTCCCCCGGCGTGGACCTGACGGCCTATCGGATCGTCCAGGAGGCGCTGACCAACGTGACCAAGCACGCGGGCACCTCGACCGCCTCGGTCCGGCTGGCCTACACCCGGCGGCTGCTGACCGTGACCGTCGCCGACGACGGCCGCCCGGCCGCGCCGGCCGGCACCCCGGGTTACGGTCTGATCGGCATGCGGGAGCGGGCCCAGTCGGTCGGCGGCCGCCTGCTGGCCGGCCGCAGCTCGGACGGCGGCTTCGAGGTCACCACCGAACTGCCACTGGAGACCGGCGAGTCCGAGCCCGGCCCGGGCGACGGGGAGCACGAGGAGAGGACCGCACGGTGACCATCCGGGTACTGCTGGCCGACGACCAGGCCCTGCTGGCCGGGACCTTCCGGCTGCTGATCGAGTCCTGCGCCGACATGGCGGTGGTCGGCGTCGCGGGCGACGGCCGGGCGGCGGTCGAACTGGCCCGGGAGACCCGTCCCGACGTGGTGGTGATGGACATCCGGATGCCGGTGCTGGACGGCCTGGCCGCCACCGAGGAGATCTGCCGCGACCCGGCCCTCACCGGCACCCGGGTGCTGATCCTGACCACCTTCGAGATCGACGCGTACGTGGCCCGGGCCCTGCGCGCGGGCGCCAGCGGCTTCCTCGGCAAGGACGTCGGCCCCGAGGAACTCCTCGGCGCCATCCGCACGGTGGCCGCCGGGGACACCCTGCTCTCCCCCACCGCCACCCGGGCCCTGATCGACCGCTTCCTGGCCCACCCCGAGACCGACCCCGCCACCCCGCCGCCCGCCCTCGACGTACTCACCGCCCGTGAGCGCGAGGTGATGACCCAGGTGGCCGAGGGCCTGTCGAACGACGAGATCGCCGAGCGGATGTACGTCAGCCCGCTGACCGTCCGCACCCACGTGCAACGCACCATGACCAAGCTCGGCGCCCGCCACCGCGCCCAACTGGTCGCCATCGCCTACCGGTCCGGCCTGGTCCGGGTGGACCCGCCGGCCGACCCCGGCCGGTGATCGGACGGCCGCGTCCGATCACCGGCCCGGGCACTCAGCTCCGGGGCGCCGCGAAGGGGCGGACCCGCACCGCGTCGCAGCCGAAGAACCGGTAGGTCCGCCCGCTCGCCCGATCGGTGTAGGAACCCTTCACGCAGGCCTCGGTGTCCCCCGGCCGCAGACCCGAGCGCTCGACGTCGAAGTGCAGCAGCAGGTCGGTGTCGTCGTCCCGGAACGCCTCGAAGACGTTCTCGGTCCGCTCGGCCACGTTCGCGAAGTGCCCCTCGCGGTGCCACTCGGTGCTGCCGCCCGACCCGCTGTAGACCAGGTCGCGGGGGCCGAAACGGGCGGTGAGCGGCTGGACGGCGGTGGCGTCGAACGCCAGCGGGAGCCCGTACTCCCCCGCCCTGGTGGTGAGGATCGCGGTGACGGTGATGCCGTGCGGCACCAGGATCGGGTTCACCGCGCGCTCGGGTTCGATCACGACGGCCACCGGGACGACACAGTCCAGGGTGAACTCCGTCGAACGCCCGTTGTTGTCCGCGCCCGGGTCGGTGTCGTCGGGCCGGGCCGGCGCGACGGCGCCGGTGAACCGGTAGGTGTGCGCACCGGGTTGGGCGCAGCCGACGGTGAAGGTGTGGTCGGTGGTCTGCGGGCTGCCGACCGCCAGGGCGGGGGCGGTCGTGGTGACCGTCCCCGGGGTGACCGAGCCGCCCGCGTCCGAGGACGCCTCGGTGCGCACCGAGGCGTCCATCGGGCTCGAAGGACCGAGGTTGGCCACCGTGGCGCGCAGCGTCACGTCGATCGCCTGGCCGATCACGATCTGGGTGGGCGGCTGCCGGACGGCGAGGTCGGTCAGGGCGAGGTCCGCGACCGCGACCACCTTGGTGTCGGTGCTGGCGGTGTTGTCGGCGGTGCGGACGTCAGGACCGGCCAGGTTGGCGACGGTCGAGCTCGCGGTGAGGGTCTTCGGGCCGCCGTTGCGGTGCACCAGGTCGGCCGGGACGTCGGCCGTGATGGTGTACTGCCTGGTCGCCCCGAGCCCCACCTCGGACAGGTTGCAGGTGACGGTGGACCCGGCGGTGGTGCAGGGCACGCCGGCGACGGCGTTGGTGACCTCGGCCGGGAGCGTGGTGGTGACCTGGGTCGAGGTGGACGGGTTGGGACCGTGGTTGGACACGGTGACGGTCCAGGTCAGGCTCCGGCCCGCGACCACCGGGTCGGGCGCGTCGGTGAGCGTGACGGACAGGTCGGTGGTGTTGTACGCGGCCCGGATGCGGGCCGCCTGCTCCTTGGTCGGCAGGGTCGGGGACTCGGTCTCCGGCGCCGCGCTGCCCGGCTTCGGGAAGCGGTTCGGCAGGTGGGTCTGCACGAGCTTCCAGTCGTCGAACCCGTGCAGGGAGCTGTCCTTGGTGGTGTTCTTGCAGTCGTCCGGGCCCGCGGCGTCGATGTTGACGGACATCGTGGTGGCGCCGTCGTCGCCGTAGCCGGTGGGGTTGTCGCCGTTCCAGTCCGGGAACTGGTCCAGCGGGGTTCGGCGCTTGACCCCCGCGTCGTCCATGAAGACGAAGTTGTTGACGCCGTCGGTCAGGTCGAGGGCGCGGTTCTCGTGGAGGTCGTTCTCCGTCAGGAGGTCCAGCGGGGCCCGGCCGCGTCGGGAGCCGTCCAGGGCGATCCGCGCGGGCGAGAAGTCGACGATCACCCCACCGCCGGTGCGCGGGATGCCCGACTGGACGTCGTAGTTCATCACGCTGACGTAGTTGGGCTTGCAGTTGTGCGTCTCGTCACCGCCGTGGGCGAGGCCGAGGTTGTGGCCGAGTTCGTGCATCAGTGTGCCGGCGTCGTCGCGGTAGAGCACGATGTTCGTCCCGCCGCCCTGCCCGCCGATACCGCAGTCCACGTCCGGCCCGGTCCCGTCGGAGTCGACGTGACTCGTCGTGTAGACCACGTAGTTGAACGCGCGCTGCCGGAGAGCGGCGTGCCGGTCCTGCCGGGTCTGCAGGAAGGTGGCGTCGAGGCCGCAGTTGTCCAGGGCCGGGACGGCGGTGCCGCCGCCGAGGTTCTCGCCCGCCAGGCAGTCCGGGTCGACGGCGTCGACCAGGCCGTCCCCGTCGTCGTCGAGGCCGTTGTCGCAGGTGGCCCGGAAGTCCTCCACCCCGAGGTCGCGGTCGGCGCAGTTCGGGTCCGCGCCGTCGATGCCGTCGAAGCCGTCGTTGTCGACGCCGTCGTTGCAGGTGCCCTTCGGCGGCCCCTCCATCGCGCCCCGGTCGTACCGGCCGCCGGAGTCGACGTGCAGTCTGATGCCGTTGCCGCCCTTCGGGTTGGGCAGTGGCGCGAGCTCGAAGGCGCGCTTCACCGACTCCAGCGACTCGTGGGTCGGTGCCGTGCCGGGGGTGTAGTCGAGTTCGACGAACAGGTCCTTGTGCAGCGGGTCGGCGCCGAACGCCGGGAGGTCGACTGCGACGGAGTTGTCGGGGTTGCGGATGCCGTAGCCCTCGTCCCGGTCGGCGATGCCGTCCTGGTCGGCGTCGCTGTGCTCGCTGCTGGTGATCGTCAGGCCGAGCTCGGCCCGCTTGCCGTCGCCGTCCTCCGGGAAGTTGGGGTCGCCGTCGCCCACCGCACAGGTCTGGCCCGATGGTCTGCCGTCGCGGTCGGTGCACGGCGCGTCCAGGCCGGGACCGTGTCCGATGGTGTCGCCGAACCAGGTGTCGGTGAGCACGTTGTAGGTGAGGTCGAGTTCGACGTCCTGGTTGACGGGGCTGATGTCCATCCGGTCGTCGCCGAAGCCGAGGCCGCCGTCCTCGTCCTTGATGCCGACGGTGAGGCTGAGCGAGGTCTGGCCGACCGGGAGGTCGACGTGCCGGCTGAACACCCAGTGCTCGCGGACGCTGCTCGGGTGGAAGGCGTCGTCGGAGACGATCGCCCCCTTCTGCACGGGGCCGTCGCCGATGACGACCTCCGGGTAGAACTCGCCCTCCTCGTCGATCCCGCCGTCCGGCACCTCGAACCGTTCGAACCAGTCCATGCTGACCGTGACGGTGAGACCCAGCGGAACGGGGGGCGCCGCCGTGGCAGGGGGCGGGGTGAGCAGCAGGCCGGTCAGCAGACCGGAGATCAGGCCGGCCGTGGTCACTCCGGCCAGATGTCGTCGCGCTCTGTTCAGCATGCCGCTTCCTCCTCCTGAACCCGGTTCGGTGACGGAGCGTGACACGCGGGAACGGGCACCCCCGCGCGGGACACGGTCTGCACTCGAACGAGTCCCGAGGATGCCCCGTCCGGCCCAGTGGACCTAGGGCCTGTGGTCAGACTCCCGCCTGCCCCACGACGCCTGGCACGCACTCTCGCCGCGCCGGACGGAAGCCCAGGTACCACCCAGCCCGGCACGCCGAGAGCACGCACCGGACGCCGCAGGCCCGCCCTCCGGGCGACGCGGGAGTTCGACGACAGCCCCTAGGGTGCGTATTCGGTTGTGATCATTCTGGGAAGTTGTCCTCGCGGTACGGCCTGATCCGGTAGACCGTGTTCCATGACACGTGTGCAACTTT